>CAYYFR010000028.1:0-20803 GCA_964470865.1 uncultured Burkholderiales bacterium
CGCCCGGCAACGCCGGGCGCCTCAAACTGGTACGCCAGGGGCAAGCCATCGAGGTTAGCGTCACCGTGGGCAAGCGACCACGGCCGCAGCGCAAACCGCGCGACGAATCCGAATAACTGCTCGCGGCGCTTAAACCACGCAAGCCGCGAAGCGTGACGCGGGCGTGGCCAAATCGCTCCTGCCAATCAGTTCCTGGACTCTGGAGCGCTTTCGGAGTCGGGCTTGGCCGGCTCGCCGCTCGGCCGCTTGGTCACAAATTGCGCGAAAAACAGACCGACTTCGTAAAGCAGGCACATCGGCACCGCCAGTGCGAACTGCGAAACCACATCCGGTGGCGTGACCACGGCGGCGATCACAAACGCCACGACGATGAAGTAACCGCGCCATTCCTTGAGCTTCTTCACGTCCACCACGCCGACCAGCACCAGCAGCACCACCGCTACCGGCACCTCGAAAGTGACACCGAAGGCGATGAACATGGTGAGCACGAAGCCCAGGTAGGCCTCGATATCCGGAGCCGGCGTGATCGAGGCTGGCGCGAACGAGTTGATAAACGCAAAGAACTGGCCGAATACGAAGTAATAGCAAAAAGCGATGCCGGCCAGGAACAACATCGTGCTCGAGACCACCAAAGGCACCGCAAGCCGCTTCTCGTGGCTGTAAAGACCGGGAGCAACGAATGCCCAGGCCTGGTACAAAAAGAACGGCAGTCCCACCAGAAACGCGAACATCGCGGTGACCTTGAGCGGCACCAAAAACGGCGATATGACCGACGTGGCGATCATTTTGGTGCCCTGCGGCAGCGATGAGATCAAAGGCAAGGCCAGGAAATCATAAATCGGCCCGGCCTTGGGCCAAACGAAAAAAGCCAGCGCAAACAGCACCACGAACACGATGACGCTGCGCAGCAGCCGGTCACGCAATTCAACCAGGTGCGAAATGAAGGTGTCCTGAAGCGCTTCACTCATGAGGTTTGAAATCCGCTTGATGCGGCGATCAGCCGGCCTTGGCCGGTGTCGCCGCCGGTGCAACCGACTCTTCCAGCGCGAGCGAGGCCTGGACGCTGTGCTCGACAGGACCCTGACCGAGCGGGTCAGCGGAAGCTAGCGACTGGCGGATTGCCTCATCAGCAGGCGCCAGTGCACCGGCCGATGGCGGCGACGCTTCCGGCGCGGGCGTCGCGACGTCGCTGGCAAGCTGGTTGATTTCGGACGCCTGTGCCTCGAAGCCGGCCATGGTTTCCTTGACCGACGTTTGCAGACTCTGCGCCGCCTCGGTGACCGTGGTCTGCATCTTCTTCAACTCGTCGAGTTCTATCTCGCGGCTGATGTCGGCCTTGACGTCGCTCACGTAGCGCTGCGCGCGCCCCATCAGCGCACCGATGGTACGCGCCACGCGCGGCAGCTTTTCCGGCCCGATGACCAGAAGCGCCACCACGCCGATGACCATCATTTCGGTTAAACCAACGTCGAACATGGTGTTTTATGGAGTGCCTGTGGCCAGCATCTGAAATCGTCGCGTCGGCCGGGTGCCGATGCGACGCCGCGCGGTGGTGGTAAAACCGCCGTCTAGTGTAGTGCCCGGTAATTGCCGGTACAAAATGAAATCGACGGATTTTGGTCGAGGGCAAGGCGCAAACCACAGCGATACCCGTAGGTATCGCGCGGATTTGCAACGCCGCCATCGGCCAAAAGGCGCGATTTCGTGTATCGGTAATTGCGCGGCACTAAACTAGGTTCTGGTCTTTTCTTCGGCCTTGATGTCGATGGTCTGGCCGACCTTGCCAGGCTCGGCCGGATTCGCCGGTTCCGCTGCGGCAGCCGCGCCAGTAGCCGAGCCTTCCTTGATGCCGTCCTTGAAGCCCTTGACGGCGCCACCAAGATCCGAACCCATGTTGCGCAGCTTTTTGGTACCAAATACCAGCATGACGATGACCAGGACGATCAGCCAATGCCAAATTGAAAACGAACCCATGGAAAGACTCCTTGAAACGTGGTTGTCGACAGTCAATACGCAGCGTCGGTTCTTATTGTTGCTTGGCCACGTTCAATTACGGCACGACTTCCGCATTGCGTGCGGCTATGTCGTACGCCATGCCATTTGCTGCCTTGAATCAGCCGCGCTTCCACGGCCGGGGGCCACCCATGACATGCAGGTGCAGGTGCAGAACTTCCTGGCCGCCTTCGCGACCGTTGTTCATTACCACCCGGAAACCGCCTGCGGTACCCGGATTGCATCCCTGTTCCAGCGCCAGTTTCGACACCAGCGACAGCATTCTACCAAGGAGCAGCTCATGGCGTGCGTCGGCATGCGCAAGTGATTCAATGTGTTCCTTGGGCACCATCAGGAAATGCACCGGCGCCGCCGGATTGATGTCGTGAAAGACAAACAGCTCGTCATCCTCGTAAACCTTGCGGCTGGGAATGCGGCCGGCAGCGATCTTGCAGAACAGGCAGTCGGGGTCGCTATGCGGGGTTTGGCTCATGGTCAATCCAACGGGAGTCGATTTCTCTTGCGCCTGAGACAGACATCAATCCGGCCGCGCGGCTTTTTCGTCCAGCCCGGAGAGGCCTTCGCGGCGCTCCAGCTCGGCCAGCACATCGGCAGCGCTGAGACCGTAATGCTCAAGGGCGATCAGCGAGTGAAACCAGAGGTCGGCGAACTCGGCCACAATGCGCGAACGATTGCCGTCCTTGGCGGCCATCACGGTTTCGGTGGCCTCCTCGCCGATCTTTTTGAGGATCGCATCCTCGCCGCGCGCCAGCAGGCGCGCGACATAGGATTTTTCGGCATCGCCGCCACGCCGCGATGCGATCACCCGGCCCAGCCGCTGCAGCACGTCCTGGTTCATTTTCCGTAAATCTCGGTTGCACTCTTGAGGACCGGATCGACCTCGACCCAGGCATCGCCTTGAAGCTTGCGAAAAAAACAATTGTGGCGTCCGGTATGGCAGGCGATGCCGCCAACCTGGTCGACCTTGAGCAATACGACGTCGGCATCGCAATCGATGCGCACTTCGATCAATTTCTGACGGTGCCCGGATTCCTCGCCTTTGTGCCACAAGCGAGCGCGCGAGCGCGACCAGTAGACAGCATGTCCGGTCTCGATGGTGGCCAGGAGAGCAACGCGATTCATCCATGCCACCATCAGCACCCGATTGCTGCCCGTTTCCTGTGCGATGGCCGGCACCAGGCCGCGCTCGTCCCAGGCGATGGCGTCGAGCCAGGCTGCAGTTGTGCCGGCGGTGGCGGAGTCCTCGGTGTCGGTCGATGCCGGCGGCTTCTGCAAAGTCATCGACGCACCTCGATGCCACGCTCGGCCATGCGCGCCTTGGCCTGGCCTACAGTGAACTCCCCGAAGTGAAAAATGCTGGCGGCCAGCACTGCATCGGCGCGGCCCTCGACCACCCCATCGACCAGGTCATCGAGGCTGCCAACACCGCCGGAGGCCACCACCGGCACCGCAACGGCGTCGGCGACCGCTCGTGTCAGGCCAAGGTCGAAGCCGTTGCGGGTGCCGTCGCGATCCATGCTGGTCAAAAGGATTTCGCCGGCGCCCAGCGCCTCGACCCGGCGCGCCCAATCGATCGCATCCATGCCGGTATTGTTGCGCCCGCCGTGGGTGAAGACACTCCAGCGCCCGGGTGCGACCTGCTTGGCATCGATCGCCACCACGATGCACTGCGCACCGTAGCGGCCTGCGGCGTCGGCCACCAGTTGCGGATTCTGCACCGCTGCGGTGTTGATGCTGATCTTGTCGGCACCCGCATTGAGCAGGCGCCGCACGTCTTCGACACGGCGCACGCCGCCGCCCACGGTCAGCGGTATGAATACCTGTGCGGCGACTTGCTCGATGACGTGCAGGATGATGTCGCGGTCGTCGCTGCTTGCGGTGATGTCGAGGAAGGTCAGTTCATCCGCACCCTGGTCGTCGTAGCGCCGCGCGATCTCGACCGGATCGCCGGCGTCCTGCAACTGGACGAAATTGATGCCCTTGACGACGCGGCCCGCTGTCACATCGAGGCATGGAATGATTCGTTTGGCGAGCATGATGTTTTTCTGTCAGCCAGTGCACAGGCGCTGCGGTTCGGCATCGGCACCGACGCAAGCCGCAGCAACCGCGCATGCCCCGATCCGCCGCAATCAAGCCACCTGGCGTGCCTATTTGCCGGCTTCGATCAGGGCCATCTTGAAATCCAGCGTGCCGTCATACACCGCGCGACCGGCGATCACGCCGACCACGCCCTCGCCTTCGATCGCCTTCAAGGCCCGAATGTCCTCGACGCTGGCCAAGCCCCCGGAGGCGATGACCGGAATCTTCATCGCCTGCGCCAGGCGCAAGGTCGCATCGATATTGATGCCGCCCAGCATGCCGTCGCGCCCGATGTCGGTGTAGATGATCGCCTCGGCGCCATAGTCCTCGAACTTGCGTGCCAGATCGATCACGTCATGCCCGGTCAGCTTGCTCCAGCCATCGGTTGCGACCTTGCCGTCACGCGCATCCAGACCTACGATGATGTGCCCGGGAAAAGCGCCGCAGGCATCGTGCAAAAAGCCGGGGTTCTTGACTGCGGCGGTACCGATGATCACATAGGTGATGCCATGATCCAGATAGCGCTCGACCGTGTCGAGATCGCGAATCCCGCCACCCAGTTGCACCGGCATGTCGTCCCCGGCGGTGGCGATGATGGCCTTGATGACCGCTTCGTTCTTCGGTTTGCCGGCCAGCGCGCCGTTGAGATCAACGATATGCAAGCGCTTGGCCCCCTGTGCCTTCCAGTGCGCCGCCATGGTCGCCGGTGCTTCGGAAAACACCGTGGCGTCGCTCATGTCGCCTTGCTTCAGACGAACGCAGTGTCCGTCCTTTATGTCAATCGCGGGGATGATCAACATGGTTTTGTCGGAATGGTTTTCACGGCAATCACCGCCGCCGACACCGTCGAAGGAGCGGGCGGCAGGGCGGCACGGCTTGTGCCATTGGCAGCCGAAGTTCCGCCACACCACTGAACGTCGGCCCGCCAATCGGAGACTCGTTGGGCATCACTCATGGATTCCAAGCGACGAAATTTGAAAACAATCGAAGGCCGGCCACATGGCTTTTTTCAGGGTGGAACTGTACGCCGAAAATATTGCCTTGCGCAACTGCGCAGGTAAAGTGTATCCCATAGTCCGCCGACCCGGCGCCTACTTCACGGTCGGCAGGGTCGGGATAAAAACTGTGCACGAAGTAAAAGCGGCTGTTGTCGGCAATGCCATCCCACAGGGCATGCTCCCGATCATGGATGACCTGGTTCCAACCCATGTGCGGCACCTTGAGCCGCACGTCGTCCGCTGTGGTCATGCCGGCGGGAAAGCGGCGCACCTGCCCCCCGATGATTCCCAGGCCGGGCGTATCGCCCTCGGCACTGAAGTCGAACAGCATCTGCATGCCGATGCATATCCCCAGAAACGGCTTGTTCGCCGCGGCTGCGACCACCGCCTCGCGCAACCCCGAAGCACTCATCTCGCGCATGCAGTCCGGCATTGCGCCCTGACCGGGGAAAACCACGCGATCAGCCGCGCCGATCACACGCGGGTCAGCGGTGACAAGCACCCTGGCAGCAGGTGCCACGTGCTCGATGGCTTTCGCCACCGAACGCAGGTTACCCATGCCGTAATCGATGACTGCTACGGTTTGCATCGGCAGTCCGGGCTTCGCGTGAACGGCAGCGCCGGCCGTCGCGGCGCGGCGCCCCGGAAAACACCGAACAAAACCCTGTATCCGCGCAGGGTCGAACGGCGGTATTGAATCAAGTCAATGAGATGCAAAAGCGGCACTTGTAACCTGCAGGCTGATTCAGGGCTTCTCTAGAGCGAGCCTTTGGTCGAGGGAATGCTGTCGGCGGCGCGTGGGTCGGCTTCGCACGCCATGCGCAAGGCTCGCCCGAAAGCCTTGAACACGGTTTCGCATTGATGGTGCGCGTTCTCGCCGCGCAGGTTATCGATGTGCAGGGTTACGAGCGCATGATTGACAAAACCCTGGAAGAACTCATGGGCCAGGTCAACGTCGAAAGCGCCGATCATCGAGCGCTTGAAGTCGACATGAAACTCAAGCCCGGGGCGGCCTGAAAGATCGATCACCACGCGCGACAGCGCCTCGTCGAGCGGCACATAGGCATGGCCGTAGCGGCGTACGCCCTTCTTGTCGCCGATCGCCAGCGCGAAAGCCTGTCCCAGTGTGATGCCGATGTCCTCCACCGTATGGTGGGCATCGATGTGCAGATCGCCAGTGGCCGCGACGTCGATATCCACCAACCCGTGGCGCGCGATCTGGTCGAGCATGTGATCCAGAAATGGCACGCCGGTGACAAACGTGGCGCGACCGCTGCCATCGAGCTCCAGGCGAACGCGGATCTGCGTTTCCTTGGTATTACGTGTGACTTCAGCGCTTCTCATGCTTGCGGCTTTCCTGCGGAATCAAGGCGCCCGCCAGGAGCGCTTGACCGATGCGAGTTTAGCGGACCGTCGAAATTCGACCAACCTGGTTTACGCGCTCGAGCGCGCGACACGGCACTGTATCCGCACCCGCCCATTTGCACATGACCATGCGCCGCCTCACTCATCGGACAAAGCCACTTCAAGGGCGGCTAACATTGTGCGATTCTCGGTTGGCGATCCAATGGTCAGGCGCAGACAATTATCCAGCATCGGATGGCCACCGGAGAAGTTTTTCACCAACACCTTCTGCCGCTTCATGCTTTCGAACACCGCCGTCCCGCGCCCTTGCGGCCCTTCGATGCGCACGCAGATGAAGTTGGCGGCACTTGGATACTGCCGCAGCCCTGCAAGCCCCGCCAATGAATGCTCGACCACGGCGCGCTCGGCCAGTACCCGCGCCGCCTGCTCGTCGAGAACCTGCTTGTTCTCCAGAATCTTGATCGCCACCGCCTCGGCCAGGACGCTGATGTTGAACGGCGCACGGGTCTTGTCGAACTCGCCAATCCATCCCGGGCTGCCAGCCACGTAACCCAGGCGCACGCCGGCAAGGCTGATCTTCGAGACTGTGCGCATGACCACCATGTTGGGAAATTCCGCCAGGCGCGGCATGAAGGAATCGGCGGCGAAGGGCTGGTAGGCCTCATCAATCACCACCAGACCCGGGGCGGCACGCACGATGCGTTCGACCTCGCGCATCGAAAACGGGCTGCCGGTCGGATTGTTCGGGTAGGCAATCCACGTAAGCGCCGGCCGGTGCGCCGCCATCGCCGCGATGAACGCCTCGACGTCGAGCGAAAAATCGTCGCGCAGGCAGACCGGCACGAACTTCAGCCGATAGAACAGGGCATGCATCTGGAACATCACGAACGATGGCGACGGCGCCATCACCACCGCACCTTCGCGGGCACAGGCTGCCGTGATGAACTGGATGCACTCGTCCGAGCCATTGCCGCACAGCACGTCAAAGCCATGTGGCACCCCCATTTTCGCGGCGATCAAGGCACGCAGGCGCGTCATGCTCGGCACCGGGTAGCGGTTGAGCGCCAACTTGGAGACAACATCGCCGACTTCGCGAGCCAGCCAATCGGGCAGGGAGTAGGGGCTCTCCATCACGTCGAGTTTGACCATGCCGGTGGCGTCGGCCACCGCATAGGCGCCCATCGCAAGAACCTCTGGGCGGATGATGTTCTGGATAGTGTTCATGGCATGCACGTCATGGTCGGATGCGCGTGGGAAAACGCGATGGTGGCTCAGCGCCGCCGGATTGAACGATGAACTTTCAGGGAATCCTGTACTCGGCCGACTTCGCGTGCGCCTGCAAGCCCTCGCCGTGCGCCAGTTCGGAGGCAATCCGTCCCAGGGTCGCTGCACCGGCCGGCGAAACCTTGATGATGCTCGAACGCTTCTGGAAATCATAAACGCCCAAGGGCGAGGAAAAACGCGCCGTACGGGAAGTCGGCAACACATGGTTGGGCCCGGCGCAATAGTCGCCCAGCGCCTCGCTGGAATGCACGCCCATGAAGATCGCGCCGGCATGACGAATCAAGGGCAGCAAGGCTTCGGGATCCGCCACCGCCAGTTCCAGATGCTCCGGCGCGATGTCGTTGGCCACCGCGCAAGCTTCGGCCAGGTCCCGCGTACGTATCAGTGCGCCGCGGCCGGACAGTGATTTGGCAATGATGTCGCGCCGCGGCATGGCTTGCAGCAGCCGGTCGATGCTCAATCCCACTCGTTCGATATAGCCAGGGTCGGGACACAGGAGGATGGCCTGCGCGATCTCGTCATGTTCGGCTTGGCTGAACAAATCCATGGCCACCCAGTCAGGGTCGGCACAACCGTCGGCAATCACCAGGATCTCCGAGGGCCCGGCGATCATGTCGATGCCCACGGTGCCGAACACGCGGCGCTTGGCCGCGGCCACGTAGGCGTTGCCCGGACCCACGATCTTGTCGACCTGCGCAATGGTCTGCGTGCCGTAGGCGAGCGCCCCAACCGCCTGCGCCCCGCCGATGCTGTAGATAACGTCAACACCGGCGATGGCCGCAGCCGCCAGAACCAGCGGATTGGTGTGGCCACCCGGCGCTGGCGACACCATGACGAGCTCGGCGACGCCGGCCACCTTGGCCGGAATCGCGCTCATCAGGAGCGAACTGGGGTAGGCCGCTTTGCCGCCCGGAACGTAGAGGCCTGCACGGTCGAGCGGCGTGATGTTCTGGCCAAGTTCAGTGCCATCGGCCTCGGTGTAACGCCAGGATACGGCGGCCTGGCGCTGGTGATAGGCACCAATGCGATCGGCCGCCGCCTCCAGCGCCTCGCGCTGGCGGGTCGGCAACGCGGCCAGGGCGGCACGCGTTTGCGCGGCCGGGACACGCAGTTCGTCCATCGAGCGTGCCGCGATGCCGTCGAACCGCGACGTGTATTCGAGCACCGCCGCATCGCCACGCGCCCTCACGTCTGCGAGAATGTCCTGCACGGCACCCTCAATGCCTGAATCCTCGGCCGCGGAATAAGCGAGCAGGGCCTTCAACTGCGCCGCGAACCCTGCGCTGGAGCTATCCAGGCGACGCACTGCGAAAGTCATTTGGCGGCTGCCGCGAAGGCGTCGATCAGGCCCTGCACCGCCGGGCGCCTGGTCTTGAGTGCAGCCTGGTTGACGATCAGGCGCGAAGAAACGCTGCATATTTCCTCGACAGCGCGCAAACCGTTGGCCCTGAGCGTCGCGCCGGTGGATACCAGATCGACAATGACTTCCGCCAAACCGATCAGTGGCGCCAGTTCCATCGACCCGTACAGCTTGATCAGGTCGACATGCATGCCCTTGTTGCCGAAGTGTTCGCGCGCCACGCTCACATACTTGGTCGCCACCCGGATCCGCGCGCCGCGGCGTACCGCGTTTTCGTAGTCGAATGCCTGCGGCACCGCCACCATCAACCGGCAACGGCCGATGCCCAAGTCAACCGGCCGGTACAGGCCGTCGCCACCGCTCCTTGCATCGTGCTCAAGCAGCACATCCGACCCGGCAACTCCCAGATGCGCCGCACCGTACTGAACGTAGGTCGGCACATCGGAAGCACGCACGATGATGACACGGACATCCGGCCGGTTGGTCGGCAGTATCAGCTCACGCGATTTTTCCGGGTCGACAGGCACGCGCAAGCCGACGGCGGCCAGGAGCGGCAGAGTCTCCTCGAAGATGCGCCCTTTGGAGAGGGCCAGGGTGATCACAATAAGACTTGGCTAGGCTTCTTGGAAGGCCACAATTTTACCCGACACCCGCCTCGCGCAATAATGATCGCGGACGCTCTGCGGTCTGGTGGCGGCTCAGCGCTGTCGCGTCACGCGCGCGCCCACCGCCGACAACTTGGCCTCAAGCGCCTCGTAACCGCGATCCAGGTGATAGATGCGGTCGATCACCGTTTCCCCTTCGGCCACCAGGCCCGCCACCACCAGCGAGGCCGAGGCGCGCAGATCGGTGGCCATCACGGTGGCGCCGGTCAGGGTGCGAACCCCTTTGACGATCGCCGTGTTGCCCTCGATCTCGATGTGCGCACCCAGGCGCTGCAATTCCTGGGCATGCATGAAGCGATTCTCGAAAATCGTTTCAGTCACAACGCCGGTGCCCTCGGCGATGGCGTTGAGCGCCATGAACTGCGCCTGCATGTCGGTGGGAAAGGCCGGATAAGGCGCAGTGCGCAGGTTGATCGCGCGCGGACGCCGGCGCGCCACGATGCGAATGCGGTCGGGTTCGGTTTCGATGCGCGCGCCGCCCTCGGCAAGCTTGTCGAGCACGGCCTCAAGCGTGTCGGGCCGCGCACCGGTCAACAGGAGGTCGCCACCAGCGGCTGCCGCAGCGGTGAGAAAAGTTCCGGTTTCGATGCGGTCGGCCATCACGCGGTAGCGTGCGCCGTGCAGACGCTCGACGCCGCGCACAACGATGCGGTCGGAACCTGCACCACCGACCCGCGCTCCCATGGCGTTGAGGCAGTTCGCCAGATCGACCACTTCCGGTTCTCGCGCGGCATTTTCGATCACCGTTTCACCATCGGCCAAGGTCGCGGCCATCATCAGGTTTTCGGTGCCCGTTACCGTCACGATATCGGTGACGATTCGCGCGCCCTTGAGACGGCGCGCCTGCGCCACCAGGTAGCCATGCTCGATACGGATTTCGGCACCCAGTGCCTGCAGGCCCTTGATATGCTGATCCACCGGCCGCGCGCCGATTGCGCAACCACCTGGCAGTGAGACGCGCGCGCTACCAAAGCGCGCCAGAAGCGGCCCCAGTACCAGGATCGAGGCTCGCATGGTCTTGACCAGATCATAGGGCGCTTCGAGGCGATCGACGCGCGCTGCGTCCAGCTTGAGACCGCCCGTTGCGCGCAGGATTACCACCCCCATCTGGACCAGCAGCTTTTCCATCGTCGTCACGTCATGCAGGGCCGGAACATTGTCGACCTCGAGCGGGTCGGCAGTAAGCAATGCCGCGCAGATGATCGGTAGTGCCGCGTTCTTCGCGCCCGATATCGGAATCTCGCCGCGCAGGCGTGCGCCGCCCTGAATCACCAGTTTATCCATTGCCTGCCCCCGGGCACGAAAATAAATGCACCGTGCCGGCACATCGCGCAATCGCGTGCCCGCTGCACCAGACCAGGGGTGTGCCTCTGGACGCGATGACGACCCGTTCGCCACGAATTCCAATCACGCTCTCAGCCAGCCTTCCATTCATCCGGTGTCAGTGTCTTCATCGACAAGGCATGGATCTCGTTGCCCATCTGCGACCCCAGAGCCCGATTGACCAACTGGTGGCGCGCAACCCGGGACTTGCCGTCGAACATCTGGCTTACGATCACGGCTTCGAAGTGCGCACCGTCGCCATCGACTTCAAGGTGATCGCATGCTATGCCTTGCGCAATCAGGTCGCGCACATATTCCGGTGTCACCATTTCATGCCTGCCCTTCAGTATCTGAGTTTGTAACCACGTTTGAGAATCAGGAGCAATGCGCCGGCGATGCAAAGGAAGCAGGTGCCGACAACGCCGAATGACAACCATGGCGACACGTCACTTTGCCCGAAAAAGCCGAAGCGAAAGCCATCAATCATGAAGAAAAACGGATTGAGATGCGACACTTTCTGCCAAAAAGGAGGCAGCGAGTGAATCGAGTAGAACACACCCGAGAGGAAAGTTGCCGGCAGGATGAAGAAATTCTGGAAGGCCGCGATATGGTCGAATTTTTCAGCCAGGATGCCCGCCAGCAATCCAACCGCGCCCATCAGGGCGCACCCAAGCAGCGCGAATACGGCAATCCAGCCCGGAGAACTGAACACCGGCCCGGCGAAAAAGAGCGTCACCGCGAAGACACCGGCGCCCACACACAACCCGCGCACGATCGCGGCGATGACGTAGGCGCCGAAAAATTCCAGATGGGTGATCGGTGGCAGCAAAACGAACACCAGATTGCCCGTGACCTTCGACTGAATCAGGGAAGACGAGCTGTTGGCGAAGGAATTCTGCAACATCGCCATCATTACCAGGCCGGGCCCCAGAAAAGCAGCGTAGCCTACATTGGCATATACCTGAACATGCGCCTCGAGCAGATGCGAAAAGATCATCAGGTAGAGCATCGACGTCAACACCGGCGCGGTGACGGTCTGCGCGCTGACCTTCCAGAATCGCAACAGCTCCTTGTACAGAAGCATGCCGAACCCGCTGCCGGCGACATCGCGTGAAGGAAGGCTCAATGGACTGCCCGCCCGTGACAGCGCGACATTCTCCCCGAGGAACGATGAGCGCTCATGCCGGTTGCCCGCCCATGACCTGCACGAACACGTCCTCGAGGTCCGGGGTTTCGATGGCGAGGTCCTCGATATGCAGGCCGGCCATGCGAATCGGTGCCAGCACGGCGTCGACGCCGTCATGGCTGCGCAGCTTGAATCGGTAGGTGCCGTCCGCCTCGCTCGGCTTTAGCGCCAGCAAGGCCGGCGGCAGCGCGCCGCTCACCCTGACCCGAAGATAGGCGCTGGCATGCCGCTTGAGCAACTCCGCGGTGCGGTCCAGTGCGACCACCCGTCCGCCCTTGAGCATGGCGATACGCCCGCAAAGGGTTTCGGCTTCTTCCAGATAGTGGGTGGTCAATACAATGGTGTGCCCATCGTGATTCAGGCGCGCGACGAATTTCCAGAGGGTCTGGCGCAGTTCCACATCGACGCCCGCGGTCGGCTCGTCGAGCACGATTACGGGCGGCCGGTGCACCAGGGCTTGAGCCACCAAGACCCGGCGCTTCATGCCGCCTGACAGGCTGCGCATGTTGGCGTTCGCCTTGTCGGCGAGCCCGAGATTTTCGAGAATCTCGTCGATCCAGGCCTCGTTGGACCGTAAACCGTAATAGCCGGACTGAAACACGAGGGTCTCGCGCACGGTGAAAAAAGGATCAAACACCAGTTCTTGCGGCACCACTCCAAGATTTGCACGCGCCAGCCGGTAATCGGCAACCACGTCGTGCCCCATGACTTTCACCTGCCCGCCATCAGCGCGCGTCAGGCCGGCGATGATCGAAATCAGGGTCGTCTTGCCAGCGCCGTTGGGTCCCAACAAGCCAAAAAACTCGCCCTGCTCGACTGCCAGATCAACGCTGCCCAGGGCCTCGATGGCGCCAAAGCGCTTGTGCACGGCACGCGCTTGAATCGCGTATGTCATGGAAAAAGACGATGCGCGTACCCCTGCTCGGCCGAGGTTCGCATGGCGGGTTGCAGCACTTCAGGGCAGGCTTTTTTTGTAGTCAGCCGAGAGTCAAGGTCTCGACCGCATACAAGCGGGCAATTCGCTTGATCGCATCGGGTGGATTGATGACCCGCAGCGTGCCAGCGTTGCGCCCCGCACACTCGCGCCGCCATTCGTTGATGCAAGCCAGGAGGCTCGAGTCGCACTCAGTGACCGCGGCAAGATCAAAAGTCAGTTCACCGGCGCGCAGGGCGATGGAACCGCGCTCCAGCAACGAAGGTGCATCAGCCATCAAAACACGGGCGGGCAGGCAAAACGGCATTCGATTTACTTGGGCTCAAAAGTGCAGGCTGCGGGATGCGGTTGCGTAAAGTCCGCACCAGCCGCAGGACAAACGCAGTCGGGTCTGGCAGATTCAGGACGCCAGGACTCTTACGACTTGCTTCTCGCTTCGATGGCACGGTTCTTGGCAACCAGCGCCTTGATCAAACCGTCTATGCCATTCGACGCGATTTCGGTGTTGAACTGGTTGCGGTAGGTTTCGACCAGGCGAGCACCGAGTACATTGAGATCGATCACCTTCCAGGCGCCCTCGAATTTCTCGAGATAGTAGTCAAGCTGGATTGGCTCACCGGCACCGGCCTTCACCGTTGAACGGACAACGGCGTCGGTGTCTCCGGGCTGCATGCGCAGCGGTCTGTACTCGATGATCGTATCCGCCCGATAGGTCGAAAAGGCCCCGGAGTAGGTGTTGGTCAGCAAACCCTTGAATTCACGGGTCAGCGCTTGTTGCTGCTCCGGCGTCGCGCGCGACCAGTGACGACCGACGGCAGACTGCGTCATGCGCTGGAAATTCACGTAGGGCACGATCTTGTTGTCGACCAAAGCGTTGATCTTGTACCGGTTGCCGTTCTGGATCTCGCGGTCGGCCTTGATGGCAGTCGTGACCTCGTCGACCGCCCGTTTGATGATGACGTCCGGGCCGTCCTGGGGATGCACCAGGCCGGCGTTCAAGGCCAGCAAAAAGCCGACAAGGCAGGACGCGAAAAACCTGATCAGGCCCATTCGGGGACATCCATCTAGAATCTTGCGCCCGCTGCGGCCGCCTGCAGCAGGCCTACAGCTGCCCACCGCCCTTTCGCTTCCGTTTGCTGTACGAGGTGTCCCGAAGCGCCATCACCACCGCGCTGGTTGGCGGCATCCACCCAGATTTCCAGGGGCAGCCGGTTTGACCGGACCTGCAAGGCATCTACATTCAACGCCAGCGACGGGGCTCCCACTGCGGCTCGCTTGCCACCTGCCGCTTCGTCTTCTTCAACCATGCCGCGGCGCCGCTGAATATAAGCGTCACGCACGAACGAATACTTGTCAAGCGCGGCCTCTTCCAGCACATTCGTGGCGTCGAGAAAGTCGGCTCGCCGATTGACCGCACGCAAGGAAAAAGCGACATTGCGCGTCGGCACATGATTAGCCCAGACCGGATCGAGGTTGGAGTAAATCAGTGTGCCGACCCCATCGCGAATGCTTGACGGCCCGAGAATGGGCAACACCAGGTAAGGCCCGGCGGCGAACCCCCACTTGCCAAAGGTCTGACCGAAATCGCGATTGTGCTTCGCAAGCCCGACCTTGCTGGCGACATCGAAACACCCCAGGAGGCCCACGGTCGAATTGATCAGTACCCGGCACGCATCGCTTACCGCATCGCCGGGCTTGCCTTGCAGCAGGCTGTTGATGCTGACGAAGACATCGTTGATGTTGGAAAACACATTGCCTACGCAATCACGCGCCGGTTCCGGCACTACCGCCTTGTAGGCGGTCGCCACCGGCTTGACCAGCGCATTGTCCACACCCTCGTTGAAGCTGAACATCGCGCGATTGAACCCCTCGAACGGGTCACCTGGCGTATTCGAAGACGCACAACCGCCTGCCGCCAGCACCACAACGAGCAGCCCCAAGCCACGGCACTTCGCAAAAAGACTCATTTTCCGTCCTTGTTGTCGCTCTTGCCTTCGGCCGCCTTGTCAAAGACAAACTTGCCGATCAAATCTTCCAGTACCATCGCCGAGGAAGTCGACTTGATCTTGTCGCCCGCCCCGAGTTTGACGCTGTCGCCCCCCGGTGACAAACCGATGTATTGCTCGCCCAGGAGACCCGAAGTGAGAATCTTCGCCGAAGTGTCCTTGGGAAATGAAAACCCCTTGTTCATGGCCAAGGTCACCACCGCCTGATACTCCTGATCGTCGAACGACACTTGCGCTACCCGGCCCACCACCACGCCCGCGCTTTTTACCGGGGCACGTACTTTCAGACCACCAATGTTATCAAATTTGGCAAGCACTTGATATGTTTCGGAAAAGTTGAAAGATGCCAGATTTCCGGCTTTCAAAGCCAGGACCAATATGGCAGCAAAGCCGGCGATCACAAACAGGCCGACCCACAGATCCGTAAGTTTACGATTCATTTCACCCGCCCTCACGCGCCCGTAAACATGAGCGCGGTCAAAATAAAGTCAAGCGCCAGCACCGCTAACGACGAAGTCACCACCGTGCGCGTGGTTGCGTGTGACACCCCTTCGGGGGTCGGTTGCGCATCATATCCCTCGAAAACCGCTATGAAGGTCACCGCAAATCCGAACACCACACTTTTGATCACGCCGTTGCCGACATCCTCGATCCAATCAACGCCGTTTTGCATCTGGCTCCAGAAAGCGCCCTCGTCGACCCCGATCATCACCACACCCACAATATAGCCGCCGAACACGCCGACGGCCGAAAACATCGCGGCCAGGATCGGCATCGAAATCACCCCGGCCCAGAAGCGCGGCGCGAGGATCCGCGCGATCGGCGAGACGGCCATCATTTCCATCGCCGACAACTGCTCGCCGGCTTTCATCAATCCGATTTCGGCAGTAATCGAGGTGCCGGCGCGCCCGGCGAACAGCAGCGCAGTGATGACCGGACCGAGTTCGCGCACCAGGGATAGCGTGACCAAAAGTCCGAGCGCCTGCTCGGAACCGTATCGTTGCAAGGTATTGTAGCCCTGCAAGCCCAGCACGAAACCCACAAACAAACCCGAAACCAGAATGATCACCAGCGAATAGTTGCCGATGAAATGTACCTGCGCCACGGTCAGTCTGAAACGGCGGAAAGCCGGGCCGGACGTGGCCAGCAGAGAGCAAAACAGGCGTGTCCCGTAACCCAGCTTGACCACGAAGTCGATGATCAGTTGCCCAAGCTTGCGCGTCGCTTCGATCATTGCGGCAGCCCCAGATCACGCGCGTAGTCATCGGCAGGATAATGGAAGCGCACCGGCCCCTCGGGGCTGCCGGCGATGAACTGCCGGACATAGGGCAAGTCGGAGGCGCGAATCGCGGATGGCGTGCCCTGTGCAACGATCCTTCCCTCGGCCAGAAAGTACACGTAGTCGACGATCGCCAGCGATTCGTGTACATCGTGGGTTACAACGATCGATGCCGCACCCAAAGCATCATTCAAGCTGCGGATCAGGTTCGCCGTGATTCCAAGGGATATCGGATCGAGCCCGGCGAATGGCTCGTCGTACATGATCAATTGCGGGTCGAGCGCGATGGCGCGCGCCAGCGCCACCCGGCGCGACATGCCGCCGGAGATCTCCGACGGCATCAAAGCTTGGGCGCCGCGCAAGCCCACCGCATGCAGCTTCATCAGCACCAAATCACGAATGGCCGATTCGGGCAGGGCAGTGTGCTCGCGCAGCGGAAACGCGACATTGTCGAAGACACTCATGTCGGTGAACAGGGCGCCGAACTGGAACAGCATGCCCATGCGACGGCGCAGGGCGTACAGCCCCTTCAGATCCTGCGCATGCACGTCCTGACCATCGAAAATAACGCTGCCCGCCTGCGGCCGCACTTGTCCGCCCAGCATCCGCAAGACGGTCGTTTTGCCGGACCCGGAGCCCCCCATCAATGCCACCAACTGGCCGCGCTTGACTTCCAGGTCAAGGCCGGAAAGGATCTGCCGCCCGGCAGCACCGGTCAGATCGGGATAAGCGAAGGAGGCGCCCTTGATGGTTACAAAAGGCGAGGGCGAAGGCACGTGGCATGCGGCAAGAGCGTTGGCGGTCGCGCAGTTTAGCAGGAGCAACTGCTGATCGCGCGAAACCGCTGCCACGCGCGCGACCTGCGCTATAGTGCGTCTGACACCACCATGGGCCAATCGCGAACGCCAGTGACAGCTGCGCTGAATTTCATCGATATCAGCAAGCATTTTGGCGGCGCGCACGCATTGAAGCGGGTCAACTTCGCAGTAAACCAGGGGCTTGCATTCGGCCTGGCGGGTGTCAATGGCGCCGGCAAGACCACGCTCCTCAAATGCATGCTTGACCTGTGTTCGGCCAGCAGCGGAGCGGTCGAGATTTTCGGCGTGCCGGCCACCGAAAACCGCGCCCGCAAGCGCCTGGCGTTCTTGCCCGAGCGCTTCATCCCTCCCTACTATCAGACCGGCCGCGACTTCCTGCGCATGATGGCGGGCCTGCGCGGCGACCTATTCGATGAGGCGCGCGCGCGCTCGATGTTCGAGCACCTCGACCTCGACTTGTCGGCGCTGACTCGCCCGGTCAAGACATTCTCCAAGGGAATGACACAGAAGCTGGGGCTGGCGAGTTGTTTTCTGGCCGACCGCGAACTCACCGTACTTGACGAGCCGATGAGCGGTCTTGATCCCAAGGCCAGGGCGCATGTGAAGGTTCTGCTGCACGATCTGAAACGCCGCGGCCGCACCCTGTTTTTCACCTCACACGCACTGGTCGACATTGAGGAAACCTGCGAGCAAATGGCCGTGTTGCATGGTGGCTACTTGCGCTTTGTGGGCACGCCGACGGCGCTGCGCGCAATCAGCGGCGCGACCAGCCTGGAAAGCGCGTTCCTCGACCTGATCGCCGCGCCTGCGGCAGTGTCCGCGTGAACGACAGCAGCGCCCCGAGCGCGCGCCCCGGCCTTCTTCTGGTGGACGACGATCCGCTGATCGTGGATACCTTGAGCATCGTGCTGGGCCAGCATTTCGACGTCGTCAGTGCCGATTGCCATGATGCCGCCCTGGCCTGCCTTGAAACCCGGGAGAGCCTGCCGACGGTGGCGTTGGTCGACCTCGGCCTGCCGCCGGCCCCACACGCCCCGGACGAAGGCTACCGGCTGATTGCAAGCCTGCTGGCGCGCGCACCTTGCATGAAGATCGTGGTGCTTTCCGGCCAATCGGACGCTATTGCCGGCCGCCACGCGCGCGCCTTGGGAGCAACCGAGTTCGTCTCCAAGCCAACCCGGCCCACGGAATTGTTGCGCATCCTGGCCAAAGTGGTTGCCGCTGCCGTCGCCGAACGCGAGGCAGCACGACCGCAAGCGACCAGCAGCGCGGCGTTGGACGCACTGATCGGCGATTCGGTGCAAATGCAGGGCCTCAAGACCCAGATCCGGCTGTATGCGGATTCGCCGTTTCCGGTGCTCATTGAAGGGGAGTCAGGCAGCGGCAAGGAGATCGTGGCCGCCGCACTGCATGCGTTATCCGCGCGATCCGACAAGGCCTATCTGGCGCTGAACTGCGCAGCGATCGCCCCATCGCTGGTGGAACCGACTCTTTTCGGTTACGCCAAAGGCGCGTTTACCGGCGCCATCTCCGCCAAGGCCGGATACTTCGAGGAAGCTCGCAGCGGCACGCTTTTTCTCGACGAAATCGGCGAACTGCCGCTGGAATTGCAGGCCAAGCTGCTGCGCGTGCTTGAAAACGGCGAGTACAACCGGGTTGGCGAAACCCAGCCGCGCAAGTCGCTGGCACGCATCGTCGCTGCAACCAACCGCGACCTGCGCCGAGAATCCAAGGCCGGCGGATTTCGCCCGGACCTTTACCATCGACTTTCCGTGTTCAGCGTTCGCGTACCGGCACTGCGTGACATGGGAGACGACAAGCTGATGTTGCTTGAACATTTTCGCACCTTGTATGCCCCGGTTGCCGGAGCCACCGAATTCAGCCTCGATCCCCAGGCTCGCCGCCTTTGGCTGGAGTATCCGTTTCCCGGCAATGTGCGCGAACTGCGCAACATCGTTATTCGCCTTGTTACCAAGTACCCTGGCGGCACGGTGGATAGTGTGGCGTTGGAGCAGGAGCTCGACTCCGGCGTTACCTTGGGCCCGGCTGCCGAACAGTCGCCAGGCGCCCTTGATGCCCACGCGTTCGAAGAACTCGGCCGACCTGGCAGCTTCAGCCTCGACGCCCGTCTGGCGTCCTGGGAGCGCGCCTACGTGGCCGCTGCGATGAAGCTGGCCAATGGCAACGTCAGCCAGGCGGCGCGCCTGCTGGGATTGAATCGAACCACCCTTTATTCGCGCATGGCTGCGCTGGAACGCGAGAGCTGAAAACGTGTACCTGAACCATTTCGGTCTTACCGAAGCACCCTATCGCATCACCCCGCATACCGACTTTTTCTTCGAAGGCGCCAATCGCGGCGCCACACTTGAAGCACTGTTGTATGCGATCACGCATGATGAAGGTATTGTCAAGGTAACCGGCGAGGTAGGCAGCGGCAAAACCATGTTGTGCCGGGTGCTCATGGAGCGCTTGCCGGCGCAGGTCGAGACCATCTACCTGGCCAACCCGTCGCTGGCGCGCGACGAAATCATGCTGGCGATCCTCGACGATCTCGATGTGCCGAACGCGGGCGACCGCTCGTCGCTGATTCTGCGCAGCCTGCAGGAGCGACTGGTCACGCTCTATGCCGAGGGACGGCGCGTGGTGGTCCTGATCGACGAAGCGCACGCCATGCCGGTCGAAACCCTGGAAGAAATCCGGCTTCTGTCGAATCTGGAATCCAAGCGCCACAAGCTGCTGCAGATCGTGCTGTTCGGCCAGCAGGAACTCGATGAAGTTCTGGGTACGCCGCAAATGCGCCAGTTGAAGGAGCGGGTGATCCACAGCTTCCGCCTGGAACCGCTGGTGCGCTCCGATATCGGCACCTACCTGATGTTCCGCATGCGCTTAGCCGGTTACAAGGGACCGGACATCTTCTCCGACGGCGCCGTGCGACTCATCACCGACGCCTCCGAGGGCCTGACCCGGCGCGTGAACATACTGGCCGACAAGGCTTTGCTGGCCGCGTTTGCCGACGGCGGCTACCAGGTTCTTCCAAAGCATGTCAATGCCGCCATTGGCGATTCGGAGTTTGCGCGGCTGCGCCGCAAACCGGGTGCCGGCCTGTCTGCCCTGGGCTTGTCCCGTGCCGGTTTGTCCACCATTGGCCTGGCAGTCGTGGCCGCCGGACTGATCGCCGCGGGTGCCGCTGCCGCGTTGCTGGCGGTCTATATCACCTTCACCCGCCCGTCTGCGGTGGCCGATCGAGCGCCGCCCGATCCACCAATGGCGGCAGGCAGTGCTTTGGCGACCGGCCCTGCGGCAGGGCCCGCTGTCGCCGCGCACCCGGCATCGAGCGAGCGAGACAGGCTCGCCAAATCGACTCCCGCAGGACCGCAAAATCTGCTGACCCAGCCGGTTCCGACGCCGCAGCCTGCGACGCCGGCCGCGGCGCCGGTCAGCTCGCCCGCCGCCGCGCCTGCTCCCGATAACACCCGTGCAGTGCCGGCCGAAG
>CAYYFR010000028.1:20903-41618 GCA_964470865.1 uncultured Burkholderiales bacterium
AGCTCGCCCGCCGCCGCGCCTGCTCCCGATAACACCCGTGCAGTGCCGGCCGAAGCGTTGCCGCAAATACAGGCTGCGGCGACGGCGCCGCCAGCCGCAGCCGCACCGGTTGCAGAAGCGACCGGCCTTTTGGCCCAACGCCAGCGCGCCACTGAGGAGTGGCTGCGACAGGCGCCTCACAGTACCTATACATTGCAACTGCTGACCGCGGACGTGGCACGTGCCGCTGACGTCAACCTTTGGCTGACCCGACTGCCCACAGGGATCAAGGTTGACCAAGTCTACATTTACAGCTCGGTGATTCGCGGCCTGCCCAGATTCAGCATTCTGTATGGAGCGTTCACTGACCGCGCGAGCGCAAAGGCCGCGCTGGGCGAGTTGCCCAAGAAAATGCGTGACGGCAAACCTCTGATCCGTACTATCGCAGGGATCCGCGCGGACCTGCAATCGCAATAGGTGCAGGTGAGCGCAAGACCGCCAAAAAAACGTGGTACTGGCGCAACGCAACTTGTCTCTTTGTATTGCAAATCAAATATTTAAACGATAATATTCATGTGATAGCATCGAAATCGCACGTTTTTACGACTGTGCATTTGGAGACACATGAGTGAAAGTTGTGGCCAACCTGTAGATGGTTGGGTGAAACGGTTAAGCCGGCACCGGCTGCGGCAGGCGTTCGTTCGCCTGATGGCAATGCTTTCCGGCGCCGTGCTGGTTGCAGGTTGCGTGCAGCCACCGGTCAAGCCCAACCCCCAGCATGTGGGTGCCAGCGTGGCACCGCATATCGCCGGCGCGATACCCGCGCTGGTGGCAACGCCGCCATTGCCGCCACGGCCGGTGGCTAGCGCCAAACCGGAAACCTACAGCGTGGTGGTCAACGAAGTCCCGGTGCGCGAACTGCTGTTCGCCCTGTCCCGCGATGCGCGCGTCAACGTCGACGTGCATCCCGGCATCGCCGGCACGGTGACCTTGAACGCGATCGGCCAGACCCTGCCGCAGCTTTTGCACCGCATCGCCCGCCAGGTCGACATTCGCTGGGACATGGACGGCAAAAACCTTTCGGTGCTGCCTGATACGGCATTCCTGCGCATCTACAAGGTCGATTATGTGAACATGTCGCGGGTATCTGACACCAATGTCAGCGTCGCCACGGAGATCGGGTCTACCGGTCGTGGGGCGAGCGCCGGCGGCGGTGGTGGTGGCAGCGGCAGCAATTCATCGACCACTGTGGTCAGCCAGTCGGCTAACCGTTTCTGGGATTCGCTGGCGCTCAATGTTTGTTCGATGGTAGCGGCAACCCGCGTGATCACCCGTGAAGAGCGTGAAGCCGCGCGTAGCCAGCAGCAACGCGACCAGGAAGATCGCCTGAATGTCGCACGTGCGCTGGCGCCTGCCGGCGCCGGTGCGGCTCAATTGATGCAGCAAGTCGCGCCTGGTTCGGGCGCCACCCAGCCACAGACCCTGCAGATCAACTGCACGCCACCGGTCGCCGGTGCAGGCGCGGCGACCGCGGTGTCGACCAACAACCCGGTGGTTGCCAACCGGGAATCAGGGGTATTGTCGGTTTTCGCCACGCAACGCCAGCATGAGCGGGTACAGGAGTTCATCGACCGCGTCATGGGCAGCGCACGCCGCCAGGTAATGATCGAAGCCACGGTGGTTGAAGTCGAGCTCAGTGCGAGCTATCAGCAAGGGATCAACTGGCAGCGACTGCAAGGCGCCGGCAACACCGGCTTGTCGATCACCACCCAGCCCATCGGTCCGAACACCCTGCCCGGTGGCGCGGTGCCAGGCGTTGGCGGCGGCGCAGTCAACGCGGTGACCGGCGGCCTCGCCAACCCGGGGGCTACCACGCCGGCGATGCTGCAGATCGGCTACGTAAATCCAACTTCCCGGCTCGGCAATATCGCCGCGGCCATCACCCTGCTTGAATCTTTCGGCAAGGTGCGCGTGTTGTCGAGCCCGAAGCTGTCGGTGCTCAATAACCAGACGGCGATTCTCAAGGTGGTGGACAACCGCGTGTACTTCACCATCGGCGCCACCACCACGCCGGGTTCGCTCGGCACCCCCGCAGTCACCACCTTCACCTCGACCCCGAACACGGTCGCAGTCGGCTTCGTGATGGCGGTGACCCCGCAGATCGACGACCTGGATACGGTGGCCATCAATGTCAGGCCAACCATTTCGCGCATCCTGCGCTACGTCAACGACCCCAATCCCGCACTGGCCTTGGCCGGCGTGGTCAACCCGGTGCCGGAGGTACAGACGCGCGAAATGGAGTCGATCCTCAAGGTACCAAACCAGCAAATCGCGGTGATGGGCGGCCTGATGCAGGACTCGGTCAACAACTTTGAGGACACCGTACCCGGCGCCGGCCGCCTGCCGTTTTTTGGCGACCTGTTTCGCTACCGCAACGAGCAGTCGCGCAAGAACGAATTGGTGATCTTTCTGCGCCCGGTGGTTCTGAAGGATCCCACGCTCGACGGTGATTTCAAGGAGTTCCGTCAGTTCCTGCCGGATCAGGATTTCTTTTCGCGCCCCAATCCGCTTGAGCCACCAAGGGTTGGCGACAGCCGCCGGCCAGGCGGCGAGTCGAGCGTCGGCACTGTGCCTCAATAGCGGCCGGAGGCCTCGATGAGTCTCCTGATGGACGCCTTGAAAAAGGCGGAGAAGGCCAAGCAAGGGGCGGGCGATGCATCGACAGCGCCACCTGCTGCCGCAGCGATGGGTCAGAGTGGCGGCCCCGCCACCGAGTGGCCGGTGTTGTCGGTCGATCCCAGCCCGGCTGAAATCGAATCCGAATTGGGCTTGGCGCCAGCCAAAGCGAAAAGCAGCAGTGCCGCGCCGCCGCCGATGCCTGTCGGGCAACATCCCGTGGCGGCGATCAGTCTTGAGCCTTTGCACTTCAGGGCCGCACCCGAAGTAACACAGGCCGTTGTCGCGGCGCCACCGGAAGCCAAACCGACGCCCCAAGCAATGCCGCCTCAAGGCGCCGCAACTGCCGCCCCAAACGCGAGCCTGCTTGCTTCCGAGCGTCTCGCGGCAAAGAGCGTCTTTTCCGCCAAACGGCCTGCCGCAGGCGAGGCTTCCCGCGCACCATTTCTGGCGATCGTAGGCGCCCTGCTCGCCATCGGGATTGGCGGCGCCTATTACTTCTGGTCACAGTTGCAAGGACCCGTAATGGTACCGCCAGCGGCAACCCGCCCGGTCGGTACGGCAACCGGCGTGATCAACGCCCCCGTGGCGCCAGCGCCAGTGGCGAATGTCGCGCCGCCCAGCCTCAATTCGACGCCGGTCGCGGCCCCGCAAACAGCGTCTCCCGCCCAGCCAGCGCCTGCGCAATCCGCCCATGGTCAGCCGAGAGCAACGCCGGTGGCGACTCAACCGATGGCACCGCTCACGGCGAGCGCAACCATAGCGAAATCCGACGCCACGATCACGCCCGCCCAAACCGCGCCCAAGTCGACGCCGACAACCGCTCCATTGGCGTCGGCAGCAACGTCAAGACGCCCACCTGCGGGCAGCCCGGCCCAGGCTGCGGCGACCGCAGGGCCGCAAGGTCGTGCGGCCGCAGAGGGCGTGCGCACTACGACTGCGGCCAGCGCGCGCGGCGGTATTCCGGTCGCTTCACCCTCGAACCTGCGCATCAGTCGAGACAGCGTACCGACCGGTATCGATCCCGCCGTCGCCGCCGGCTACGCGGCGCTCGCCGAAGGCAATGTGGAGGTCGCGCGCGATCAATATTCGCGGGCCCTGGCAAGTGACGCAACCAACCGCGATGCGTTGCTGGGCATGGCGACCATCGCGCTGCGCGGCGGCAACAGCAATGCAGCGCAGGGCCTGTATCAGCGCGTGCTGGAAATCCACCCGCGGGACGCGTATGCAACTGCCCAACTATTGACGCTACGCAGTGGCAGCGAGGCCGCCGGCGCGGAAAGCCGGGTCAAGAGCCTGCTTGCCAACGAACCCGACAAGGCTGGCGCGGCGCCTCTGCACTTCGCGCTGGGCAATCAGATGGCGGCGCAGAACCGCTGGCCGGAGGCGCAGCAGGCCTACTTCAACGCCTTTGCGGCCGAGCCCGACAATCCCGACTATTGCTTCAACCTGGCCGTGAGCCTGGATCACATCCGGCAACCGAAGCTGGCCTTCGAACACTACGCGCGCGCGCTCGAACTGGCGCAGAAGCGGCGCCCGGGCTTCGACGTGGCGCGCGCCAAGGCGCGCCTGGATCAATTGGCAATCAGCACGAAATGAACGCCCCGGCCGCCAAGGCGGCGATCAGCGGCGCGGCGGCGCCGCCCAAACCGCTGGGCCGGATTCTGGTCGAGCGCGGCATTTTGTCGGAAGACCAGTTGCGCATCGCCCTCAAGGAGCAGCAGCGCACCAATCAGCCGCTGGGCAAGGCGCTGAAGAACCTGGGTTTTGTCACCGAAGCGACGTTGCGCGATGCCCTGTCCGAAAATCTTGGCGCCACCGGCGTCGACCTTGCGCACATCATCATCGACCCGGCGGCCATCAAGGCCCTGTCGCCGGAATTCGCCAAGCGCCACATGCTGTTTCCGCTGGAACTGGATCGCCCGGGCCGACGCTTTGCCGTCGCCATGGCCGACCCGAACAATGTGGTTGCGCTCGACCAGTTGCGCGCCCACTTGCTGGCGACCACCCAGGAGCCTTTCGAGGTGGTGCCGCTGCTGGCGGGCGAATCGGAAATCGCGCGCGCCATCGACCAGTATTTCGGCTATGAGCTCTCGATCGACGGCATCCTGAACGAAATCGAAACCGGTGAAATCGATTATCAGAGCCTGTCGACAACCACCAACGAATACAGCCAGCCGATGGTGCGCCTGGTCGACGCCCTGTTGGCCGACGCGGTGCAGCGCAGCGCCTCGGATATCCATTTCGAGCCGGAACAGAATTTCCTGCGTATCCGCTATCGCATTGACGGCGTGTTGCGACAAATCCGCGCCCTGCACAAGCAATACTGGCCGGCCATGGTGGTACGCATCAAGGTGATCAGCCAGATGAACATCGCCGAAACGCGTGCGCCGCAGGACGGACGGATCACACTTTCGTTGACCGGGCGCATGGTGGATTTCCGCGTGGCTGCGCAGCCGACCACGCACGGCGAGAACATCGTGCTGCGGATTCTCGATCGCCAGCGCGGACTGGTGCCGCTGGACAAGCTGGGTTTGCAGGAAGAGCAGTTGGGCCTGATGAAGCTGATGATCGCGCGGCCTGAGGGCATCATTCTGGTGACCGGTCCCACCGGTTCGGGCAAGACCACCACCCTGTATTCGATCCTCAATCACATCAACTCCGAGAGCATCAACATCATGACGCTCGAAGACCCGGTCGAGTATCCGATGAACATGGTGCGGCAGACCAGCGTGAACGAAGCCGCGAAACTCGATTTCGCCACCGGAATCCGTTCCCTGATGCGCCAGGATCCCGATGTGATCCTGGTGGGCGAGATTCGCGACACCGATACCGCAGAAATGGCCTTTCGCGCCGCCATGACAGGGCATCAGGTGTATTCGACCCTGCACACCAATTCCGCCATCGGTGCCATCCCGCGCCTGCTCGACATCGGCATCCTGCCGGACGTCATGGCCGGCAACATCGTGGGCGTGATCGCGCAACGCCTGGTGCGGCGCCTGTGCCCGCATTGCAAGGAGGCCCACGCGGCGGAGCCGGTGGAATGCCGGATCATGGGCATCGAGGCCTCGGCCGCACCGATGATTTATGCCGCGGTCGGCTGCGAGCACTGCGAATACCGCGGCTACCGCGGCCGCATCGCGATCATGGAAATTCTCAAGATGGATTTCGATCTCGACGAACTGGTGGCGCGCCGCGCGACCACCCGCGAGCTTTTGCAACTGGCCCTGGCCAAGGGTTTCATTCCGTTGGCCGAAGATGCGGTGCGGCGCGTGCTCGACGGCTCGACCACAATCGAGGAAGTGGCTCGCGTGGTCGACTTCACCGGCCGCGTGATGAGCTCATGATGTACATGCCGGGTCGTCAGCCAAGCGTGCGCCTGCGCGCAAGAAGCGTGGGAAGGCCGCTGGCACGCCGCCCTCTGCGCGCGCGGTAAACGCATCATGGCCGTATTCGCTTACCAATCAGTCGACGCCGGCGGCAAGCGGGTCAAGGGCCGCCTGGAGGCAGTCAACCTGATCGATCTGGAGATGCGCCTGAAGCGCATCGGCTTGGACCTGATCAATGCCGAACTGGCCAACGACGCGCGCCGCGCGCTGTTCGGCGGCACCCGCATCACGCGCCGCGACCTCATCACCTTCTGCTTTCATCTGGAGCAGATGACCAGCAGCGGCCTGCCCCTGCTGGAAGGCTTGTCCGAACTGCGCGACAGTGTCGAATCGCAGCGCTTTCGCGAAGTGATCGGCTCCATGATCGAATCGATCGAGGGTGGCAAGACCATGTCCGAGGCGCTGGCGGACCATCCGACGGTATTCAGCAACGTATTCATCAGCCTGACCCGTGCGGGTGAACGTACCGGCCAGCTACCCGAGGTATTGCGGCGCATCGCCGACATGCTGAAGTGGCAGGATGAACTGGCCGCCCACACCAAGAAAATCATTTTGTATCCCACCTTTGTGGGCGTGGTGGTGTTCGCAGCCGTGGCCTTCCTGATGATTCACCTGGTGCCGCAACTGGCTGGCTTTCTGAAGAATCTCGGGCAGGAATTGCCACTGCAGACCCGCGCCCTGGTGGCGGTATCCGATTTCATGCGCGCCTACTGGTACCTGATCCTGACAATCCCGCTGCTACTGGCCGGCCTCATCGTTGTGGGTGTGCGAACCTCGCCAGGCTTCGCCTACACCGTCGATCGTCGCAAGCTCGACATTCCATACATCGGGCCGATCCTGCACAAGATCATCCTTTCGCGCTTTGCCAGCACCTTCGCCATGATGTACGCCGCCGGCATCACGGTCCTGGACGCGATGAAGATCTCGGAGGATGTGGCCGGCAACCTCGCGGTATCCGATGCACTGGCGCGGGCCGGCAACCTGATCAGCGAGGGGCAAAACATCACCGCCGCATTCCAGTCCGTCGGCCTGTTCCCGCCGCTGGTGCTGCGTATGCTCAAGGTGGGCGAAACCACTGGCGGCCTCGATACTTCACTGCTTAACGTCAGCTACTTCTACAACCGCGAAGTACGCGAGTCGATCGAACGGGTCCAGGCGCTGATCGAGCCGACCCTGACAGTGATCCTCGGACTGATCATCGGCTGGGTCCTGCTGGCCGTGTTGGGCCCGATCTACGATGCCATTGGCAAGCTAAAAGTCTGAGGAACTGCCGATGACAAGCGCATTGCAGGCAAGTCGAGCAGCACAGCGGGACGAAAAGCGCAGGCTTGCGATGTCGCGCCACCTCCCTTGCGGCCCGGAGAGGCGCTGAACCGATGCTGTTTCCAGCCAAACGCGTTCTTGCCATCAGCAATGCGGGCTGCGATTGCTATCTGTTCGCTGGCCCGCGCCTGGTGCTGGAGGCAAGCTTTCTACCCGACCAGCAAGCCGACTTCACCGCCTTCGTCGCTTCGCGCAGACGTTCCGTATTCGTGGCCCTGGCCGACCAGATTGAAGAAGACTTCCGACAGGACACCATCCCGTACCTGCGCGGTCCGGCGCGTGCGCAACTGCTGACACGCAAATCCAGCCAGACCTATCGCGACACCCCATTCCACACCAGCGTTTCGCTGGGCCGCGAAAGCGAGGGGCGCCGCGACGAACGGGTTTTGTTGATGGCGTTGACCAATGCACAAGTGCTCAATTTGTGGCTGACGCCCTTGAGCACGGCCGGCATCCGCCTGGCCGGCCTGTATTCACCGCCTGTGGCCGCGTCGGTTCTGCTCGATTCGATTGCTGGGCGCACCGGTGCGGCACCAGCGCGCCTGCTGCTGGTATCGGTCAACCGTGCCGGCTTGCGACAAACCCTGATTGACCGCAAGGTGGCGCGCTTCTCAAGGCTGGCAGCGGTAACCGGTGACGAGGCGATCGATACGCCGGTATTTGCCGCCAACTGCATCACCGAGATCAACAAGACCCAACAGTATCTGGTGGGCCTGCGGCTGTTGCAGCGGGATTTCAAACTGCCTACACTGGTCCTGGTGCCGCCCGGACAAGTAGCGGCATGGGAGCGCAGCGGCCTGTTCTCCGAATCGATCGAGCCGGTATTGATCGACCTCGACGAAGCCCGCAAGGCCGCCGGCCTCACGACGGTGGAGACAACAACAGGGTCATCGACCACGCCGGCATACGCCGATGCATTGTGGATTCACGCGCTGGCACGCAGGCAGCCTCGCCTGGATTTCGCGCCGGGCTGGTTGCGCGAGGCCTACCGCATGTGGCAGGTGCGCAACGCCGTATGGGCGGGCGGCGCGGCCATCCTGCTGGCCGGGTGCGCGGTCGGGGCTGAACGCTGGTTCGAAGCCGGCAACCTGCGCCGCGAGGCCGATCTGCTGGCTTCACAAACGCGCCTGGATCAGCTCAACTATGAGCGCATCAAGCGATCCTTTCCACCGCTACCGGCCACGCCTGATCAGCTCAAGGCAAGCGTGACAGCATTCGAAAAGATGGCGGCGCGCACGCTTTCGCCGACGCCATTGTTGGCCGAGATCGGCCGCGTGTTGGAGCAGATCACCGATTTTCGGCTGGAGCGACTTGAATGGCGTCAAGGTGCCGCGAACGACCCGGAAATGCTCAACCCCGCAGGCGCGGGGCCGGCCGCACCTGCCGCCGCTGCTGGCGATACGCAACCCGAGCGCCTCGAGATCGCAATCCTGCATGGCAGCATCGGTACGCCCGGCATGGCTGCCGATGCGCGCCGCGATCTTGAAAGCGCCGAGCGCATCGCCGCCGCCTTGCGCGCGATCCGCAGCGCACAGGTAACTATCGCCAAGCAGCCGGTTGATATCACATCCACCAGCGCCTTGACTGGCGGCGATCGCAAGGCCGCGCAAGCCGCCGCGCAAGCCGCGCCGGTTTCGATCCGCATCACGCGCAAGGCCGGCTCGTGAAAACCGCGTTCGCTCAGGTGCGTTGGGCTCTGCTTGGTGCCCTGGTGCTGGCCGGCGCCGGTGTAGCGGCGGGGTTATACGGTATCGACAAGCATGGTGCCACCGAGGCCGGGTACATGCAGGTCAAGGCGCAGGCAGGGGATACCCAGCAACGTCTGGGCAGCGTCTACGGCGAACGTCTCGAAATCGACGCCTTTCTGGCGCGTTACAACACGCTGCAATCGATCGGCGCTCTGGGCGACGAGAGCCGTCTCGCCTGGATCGAGCGCCTGGCGGCGATCCGCGACGACATGCGCCTGCCGCGCCTGAATTACAGCGTTGCTTCGCGCGCGCCGAGTGTCGGGCTGGCCGAGCCGGCGCCCGGACTGCGCTTCGAATCCAGCAGCATGAAGCTCGAGTTCGGCCTGGTGCATGAAGGCGACCTGCTGCAGATCATCGCGCGTCTGCGCGCGCCGCCCATGGGCGTTTTCGAAATCCGCAATTGCACACTGCAGCGCGCGCCCGTAGTGCCGGCCGATGCGCCTGCAGGTGCTGCCGACAGTAACGCCTCGCCCGGTAATCTGCTCGGCGAATGCCTGCTCGACTGGACCACCCTCACCGGCGCGAAACCGCCGGTGGATGCCGCTACGTCGCCCGCCGCAGCCAAGCCATCATGATCCGGAAAGCCGGTTACCTGGCGGGCGCCGCCGCGCTTCTGTGCGTGTTCGCCCCGCCTGCTCTGGCGCAGGAGCGCGCCGCGGCTGCGGCCCCGGAACTCGGCCGGCTTTTTTTCTCGGCCAGTCAACGCGAACAGCTTGAGCGGGACAGGGATCGACCGACTGCGGTGGCCGCCGAAATCGTCGCGCCGGAAAGATTGGTGATCAGTGGCCTGATTGCGCGCCCCAACGGCCCGCCGTTGCCGGTGATCAACGGGCGGGTGCTCTCACCCGGCGAGGACCTGTCGGGCCTGAAGATCACCGGCCTGGCCGATGGCCGCGTGCGCATCACCCGCAGCGATGGCCAATCCCGGCTGGCGAGGCCCGGACAGACTGTCGATCTTACGACAGGTGAAGTCGGTGAACTCTACGATTTGCCCGGTCGACGCGCCGCGGCGGCGCGCGAAGTGGCGCTGCCGATGCCGTTTGGCAGCGGCTTTGCGGAGCGGGCAGCAGCGCAACCCAAGGTGAAATCGATCAAGGCGAAAAAACCTCGCAGGGCAGGGGGCCGCGGCAAATCCGCAGGCGGGCCCAAGCCTGCGACGATCCCCAAACCGGCAACTGCGCCCTCCACGGCAAAGCCGGTGCCACAGATCGCACCGGCCGGCCCGTTGTTGCCTCCGCCCATCGCTACGCCAGGCCCGCGACCTTAGGGTCCATCAAAAAAAGCATGCGGCGGCGCATCCACTGCATGCGGGTCGACTGGCGCGAAAATTGCGGCATGCCGTCTGTGGCATCCAACCAAAACCGCCGAAAACAGGAATTTTCGTCGCGCCGGCGCCAGCGTGGCGCGGTCCTGTTGCTGCTCGCGTTGCTGCTGGTGATCACCGGCTCATGGCTGGGCTTGCGCATGCTGGCCACGCCCAAGGCGGTGGCCAGCATGCGCGGCGCCGATGCGGTGTTGCGCGAGGCCCGTGACGCTCTGCTCGGGGCGTCCATGGCGATGGTGGTGGCCAATGTTGTGCGGCCCGGCCAGTTGCCAACGCCTGATTTCCTTGATCCTGCCGAAGGACCTGCCAACTATGATGGCAGCTTCAACGCCTGCGCTCTGTCGACCTGGGTTGCCGGGGCAGCTTTGCCCGCCATGGGCGCAGTTTTGCCCGCCAGTACCCGTTGTCTAGGCCGCCTGCCGTGGGCGACCCTTGGTTTGGGCGTATTCGGCTCGAGCGTGGAGTCGGATCCGGCAGGGGCCGTGCCGTGGTACGCCATTTCGACAAACCTGGCGCCGAGCACTTGTGTACGGGCCTTGAATCCGGCACTGCTCAATACCGGCCATACGCCCGGCACGTGCGGCAGCCTGACTGTGACGCAGCCGTTTCCGTGGCTGACAGTGCGTGACTACAAGGGCAACCTCCTGACCAACCGGGCAGCGTTTGTACTGGTGCTTCCTGGCCCGCCGCTTGGTGGCCAGGCAAGGCCGGCTTCGCCACTTGCGGGCCCGGCGGCCTACCTTGACTCCGTCACCGTCACGGCTGGCTGCTCCCAGCCCTGCGTGCCGGGGACCTACAACAATGCGCGCTTCAACTGGTTCGACAACGTCGGACTGAGCTTCATCCAGTGTGCGCCACCGTCTCAGGTGAGTCCCAATGACCCATCGTTTACGCAACCCTACCAGTGCAACGATCGGCTGCTGTACGTGACCATCGACGAGTTGATGGAGTTGACCGAACGGCGCGCCACTCAACACATAGCCGACCTGCTGCGCGCCTACTACGCCGCCAACCGGTTTTTCCCGTTCGCGGCACCGCTGACACAATTGACACTCACCCCGCGACTGCGCGGGCAGTGTGAAACCGGCAAGCTCATCGGCCTGCCACCTACCGTGCCGACCACGCCAGCCTCGGTGCCACCCAATCCGAGCCCGTGCACACACCCGGAGTTTTCGGCCCAGGTGCAGGGTTGGTTCAATGCAAATTCGTGGGGCGACTACATGATCTACAACGTCGCCGCCGATTGCACCCAGCCCACCCCGGCGCTCACGCCAACGGCCAACTGCGGCGGCGTTTCAGGCATCCGCCTGGCATCTGGAGCGGTAGCCGGCGCACGCGCACTGTTGATCGGCGCGGGTCCGGCCATCATCACCGAACCTTTCGCCGCCTCACCAGGTATGGCGCAGGTGCGACCGTCTTCCCTGCTTGCCGACTATCTCGACAGCGTGGAGAACACCGATGCGGACATTCGCTTCGACGCGCCCACCGCGCCTCTCGCGCGAAATTTCAACGACAAGACCGTAGTGGTGGCGCCATGACTATCGGTAACAAACAATCCGGCTTTACGCTCACCGAAATCGCCATCGTGATGCTGGTGATCGGCCTGGCTTTAGTCGGTGCGCTGGGCCCGGTCAATCGTCTGTTTCAGATTTCCCAGACCAATGGCAACCAGGAGCGTCTGGACGCCGCGCGCGACGCGCTGCTTTCATTCGCCGCGATCAACGGCCGGCTGCCCTGCCCGGATCGCACCGGCGACGGTGTGGAAGACCGCAATGCCAGCGGTGCGGCACCCACGCAGGGCTGTACCGGTGGCATCAACGAAGGGTTCCTGCCCTGGGTCACATTGGGGGTGCAGCAGAGCGACTATTGGGGCACCCGCTTGCGCTACCGGGTAAGCGCGGAATTCACGCGAAGTGGTACCGATCCCAACTGGATTTGCGGCACGACCGCCGGATCGAACCAGGCCGTCCCGCCAACACCACTGGCCGGCTGCACGCCGGGCGGCGTACCAACCGGCTGCACTACCACCCCCAACAATCCAAACAGTTGCCTGTTCGAAATCGCCGATACAGGGGACATTCCGATCCGCGACGGGCAGGTGGGCAGGCCCGGGTCGGTATTTCTGATGAATTCGACGGTGGCGCCGCCTTCGGGCGCGGTGGCAGTTGTGCTCTCGCACGGCCCGAACCGGGCCGGTGGTACCAGCCAGGACGGTACGCTGTATCCGGTGCCGGCCGGCGGCACCGACGAGGCACTCAACGGCCCGGCGTTAGGCGCGATTGCAGCCGGCGCCAGGCTTGCCGCCAACCCGTTCATCATGCGCCCCCCGCTCGACACTACAGCTACTGGATGCTCCGACAATGGCGGCGCCAACCTGTGTCTGTTTGACGATCAACTGGTGTTCATCGGCGCCAACACGCTGGTCAACCGGATGATCCAGTCCGGCCTGCGCCTGCGCTAGAGCGCGCAACATCCGGCAGCGGCAATTCAAGCGCGAAACGCACGCAGCCGACGCGATTCTCCACCAACAGGAAGTGCATTCCGAGCGTCTCGGCCTGGCGTGCCACCTGGTACAGCCCGATGCCCAGGCCGTTGCGCGAAGCGACCGGTCCGGCGAGCAGCTTGGCGGCCAAGTCCGGCGCAATCGGGCTGCCCGAATCCTCGACCGCAAACACCAGCCGCTCACCCTCGGCGCAAATGCTCGCGCGAATCGTAATGCCCGGTTCCGACCCGCGCTTTTGCAGCGCGTTCTGCAAGGCATTGTCGGCGGCGCTGGCGAACAGTGCCGCCGGTATCGGCACATCACCGCTCAGTCCGCTTAAGTCGAATTCGACATCCTGAGTGGAGTACTGGGCACACAAAATCGCCCACCAGTGGTACAGACCCACGCTTGCCTGTGCGTCACCGCCAGGTTGTTGCAGCTTGACTAACGTATTGGCAAGCCGGCGGGAAATCTCCGGCAACTGGCGCTGTACCAGAAGCCGCACCTGCGTAGCGTCGTCAAGGGCGCTTGCCGCACCGATCAGGCCATCGAGCGACTGCAGCAGGTTCTTCACATCATGGGTCAGGCGCGCGCCGGTTTCGTGCACCGCGCGCAGGTACTGCTGATCGCGCAGTCGTTGCTCACGTGCCTTGGCGGCGTAGAACTGCACGGTGATCTGCAGCAGCAGCTTGAGGTGCCACACGAATGCAGCGGAAAGCCGATTGCGCGTAAGCAATACGACTTCGATACTGGCGCCGGGATCGTTGTGCAAGGGCACGACGATGGATTCCTCATGGCGGCCTGTGGCCTGGCCGAAACCGCCGGCGCTGATCGCACCGCGCCAGCGAGCGCCTTGCAAGACTGTCAACTGACCGAGTGAACGTACTGCGGCGTCGAAAAAGCGCATGGCATCGCTTTCGTCACGCCCCAGACGCGCCAGCCGGTCGAGCCAGACCTCGTATGGAATGCCGTACGAAAGCAGGTAGCGCGAGAACAGCAGCCCCAGGCCACCGCTGCGCGTATCGCCAGCGGGCGCGCGGCCCCACAGCGTGTCGGCCGCCACCAGCAATGCCGCTACGCTGACTAAAGTGATGCCGATGCTGCCCAGGTAGCTACGCTGCGCCAGCGTCATGAGTGCAATACCGAAAAAACTGATGACCAGAAGCAGCAACAGCAGCCAGACACTGTGCACCAGATCATAGGCACCGGCTGCCGGCAAGATGGTGTTCGAATCCGGCTTGATGCGCCACGCGGCGATAAGCAAGCCCGCCAGCGCCAGGCCCAGGCCGATCTCGATGGATCGCTGCGCCGCAGGCGTGACAGCGGCGTGACGCAATGCCGTCGGCAACAGATCAGGCAGCACCAGGCTGAACAGAAATGCGAACAACGCAAATAGGGTACCCAGATAAAACCAGCGCTGTTCGCGTGCGCCACTGTCGAGTACGCGACCACCCACAAGCGCGGTGACCAGTGCCGTCCAGATCAGCATGATCCAGGGGTTGAGGAATAGCGTGGCCAGGGTGGCACCGCCGCCAACCAGCAACACATCACGTGGCGACATGCGGCGATTGCCCGCCACCAAAGGCTGCCACAGCAGAAACGCGCCCAGGTGTGCGAAAAACAGGGGCCGGCGCCAGGTGGCATCAAGATGCGCGCTTTCGCCGGCAAACAGCAACGCGATTGCCAGCACCAGCAGCAGGTCGCGCGAACGTTTGAGCTTCGGAATCATGGTCGGCGCATAATAAAGCTTGCAGCCCCGCCACCTTCCCGACTCTTCTTGCCGCTCCGCTTCATGCACGCCAACCGGGCGGCTCTGCCGTGACCACACTTAGACCGCAAGCCCAAAGTGCAGCAGAACGGCACGCCGAGCGGGCGATGCTTGTACGCGCGATCGCCACCGTCGGCCGCTTCACCTTGATCGAGGCGATCCACAGTCGTGTTGCCTTGGCCGCGCTGATCGTGATTCTGGCGGGTGCCGGGCTTGGCCAGTTCACCAACATGCTTGCGCTCACTGATTCGACCGGCATCCAGGCCGCGACCCTGGCCGCCCTGTATCGCATGGCAGCGGTGTTTCTTCTGTGCAGCTTTACCATCGCCTCGGTGGTGCGCGAGCACAACGACAAGAGCCTGGAACTGATCTTCTCGCTGCCCTTGCCGCGCGCCGCCTACCTGTTGGGAAAGTGGCTGGGTTGCACTTTGGCAGCATTGGTTCTCGCAGGTTTGTTCGCGCTGCCGCTGGGATTTTCCGCACCCTGGCCAGCGCTTGCCGCGTGGGCAGTTTCACTGGCACTGGAACTCACGCTGATGGCCAGCGCCAGCCTCTTGTGCGCCCTGACCTTTACCCATGTGGTGGGAAGTCTCACCGCCATCGCCGCGTTTTATGCCCTTTCACGCGCAATGGGTGCGTTGCTGGCGATCGCATCTGGTAGCGTCGCACCGCTTGAATCGGCAGGCTTTCAGGCCGCCAACTGGATTCTGCAAGCCATCGCCGCGCTGTTGCCGCGCCTTGACCTCTTCACCCGCACGGCTTGGCTCACCGGCGATGCCCAGCCTTTCGCGGACTTGGGCCTGATCGCGCTGCAAAGCGTGGTCTACACCGCCCTGCTGCTGGCCGCAGGCTTCATCGACCTGATGCGCAAGAATGTTTGACCGGGCCCGCCACTGGCGTGACGAGCGAGCGCTGGCGCGCGTGCCCGGCGCCGGCTGGCTGGTGTTGGCGTTGGCACTGGTAGCGCAAATCGCTTTCTCGACCTGCACCCCGCGCAGTGCGCCAAGCGCAGCCGAACTGGCGCCGCCACCGTCGGTCGCCACCGTCACGGTCGCAAGCCTGGGTGACCCGTTACCGGCAGCAAAGATCATGAATCTGCTGTTGCAGGCACATGACAACCAGCCAGGACTTTCAATTCCATTTGCAAAGCTCGACTTCCTGATGGTGATGCGCTGGCTGGATCGCATCATCGAACTCGACCCGCGCGGGCCCTATCCGCTGTTGGCAGCCAGCCGGCTCTATGCGGAGGTGCCGGACCCGGCGCGCCAGCGCCTGATGCTCGATTTCGTACAGCGCCAGTTTCGCGCCGACCCGGACCACCGCTGGGCCGCATTGGCGCATGCAGCGTATATAGCCAGACACCGCCTGAAAGACCTGGCACTGGCACGCGAGTATGCCCACAGTCTGCGGCTGTACGCCACCAGCCCCGCTGTTCCGGCTTGGGCCAGACAAATGGAAATCCTGCTGCTGGCTGACATGAACGAACTGGCAAGCGCGCGCGTGCTACTGGGCGCGCTGCTGGAAAGCGGACAAGTCACCGACGCGGCGGAATTTCGCTTTCTTGCCTGGCGATTGAACCAGATCAGTGAAGGCAAACCGTGAGTACGGCACCGCGTCGAAGTGACGATTTTTCGACATGTGGTGTCTGAAAACCGGCGCCCCATGGCAGCGCGGAAGCAAATCATGCCCGTTGCGAGTGCGCAAGAGGGAAAATCGCCGTGTTGGCGCAGCAAATGCAGCCCTCCCCGCTATGGCATAAGCCTTGCAAGATGATGGGCTCGAACCAGCTCCACACAAAAACCAAACCACACACTCTGCGGAGGCAGCATGCGCAAGCAACAAGGTTTTACATTGGTCGAAATAGCAATCGTGCTGGTCATCATCGGCCTGCTGCTGGGCGGCATTCTGCGCGGCCAAGAGCTGATTCAGGGGGCGCGGGTGCGCAACGTGATTGATCAGCAAAACGGGGTTCGGGCGGCTTATTTCGCGTTTCAGGATCGCTTTCGGCTGGTGCCGGGCGATATCGGCACCGCCCAGGTCGCGCTGGTGGGCAATGGCGTGCTCGCCTCAACCGATGGCGCAGCCGGTGGCAATGGGCAAATCGCCTTGACAGACTCCTCGAGCGCTTTCCAGAACCTCACCGCGACGGGCTTTCTGTCATGCGCGACCTGCACCGTGGCGCAAGTCGCGTCGAGCTCCGCCAACAGCCCGACCAACGTCTACGGCGGGGTATTGCAGTTGGTGACTGACAACGTGCTGGGCAATTTCAACGGCGCCGCATTCGCGATCGTCCTCCCCGCCGCTCGCACGCATGTGAAGACCGGTAACCAGATTCCTTCAAACGTGATGGCCGAGATCGACACCAAGATGGATGACGGCAACCCCTACACCGGCAATTTCCGCTTCAGTACCTGGGCACCAGCCGGCGCTACGCCAGTTACGCAACTCAACTGCGCAGCAGGACCCGCTGTCGGCCCACCGGTATCGAGCCCATGGAACAACGGACAACTGGCCGCACCTGGTGGCGCGATCGGCGGCAACTGTGGCGGCGGTACAATCATCAACTGATACTGGTTACGAACGTAAGGCTGCTGGCGATATCGAAAAAGTGTCGGTAGTTTTTACAGTTAAGTGGGCATCAGAGTTAGATTGCTCGATAACAAACTGATTTAAAAGCATATTTATTGTTGGGCTCGATAATTGCTTCTGTCTATGCCATCGAGTATCGGAAAGCAGCCGAAAGGATTTGAGCAATGAAGTCCGCCCTGAAAGTGTTCGTCGCGTCCTTGGCCTTTGCAGCCGGGTCAGCCCACGCGGTTGTCGGCCCTTCGCCCTATTACGATTTCACCAGCTTCAGTAGCGCAACCCTTGGTGGCGCTGGTGGCATCGAGTATGTTTTTGACAGCCTTGCGCCAGGCGGTGGAAATACACAGTCATTTTTTGGCAATCCGGTCACAGTCGCAGGCTCCGGAGTGTCGTTTACCGCCAATGAAAGCATCGTCGCGGATGCCGGCGTGCTCGGCAATCCAACCGTAATCTACAGTGCCAAGACCGGCACCGCCGATCCGAACAGCATTACAGCTACATTGACGGGAGCAACAGCGCTCGGCTTTTATTACGGGTCTTACCTCGTTGCCGATTCCGTTCTGACTGCGACTGTGACAGCCGGTGGTTTGGATTACACCTTCGGTAGCCTCACGCCCCCCTCTACGCTCACCCTTGGGCCTGCTATCAATACCTATAACTTTGTGGGCTTCACTTCGGTGGCGACAATTACCCAAGTTGTATTCACCCAGGCTTTAAACGACAACGCCCTTGACATCCAGCGCTTCTACGTTGCCGTGATACCCGAGCCCTCGGTGGCCCTGATGTTCGGCGCAGGCCTGGCATTGCTGGGAGCGATTGGCCGTCGCAGACGCGTTTAGTTGCTAGGGTTGCCCGGTCAAGAAAGGCCCTGCGACGCAGGGCCTTTTTTTGGTGCCGCAATCGCAGCTACCCCTGCAACAGGCGCGTCTCCCCCAGCGCAACCTGTTCCGGCGTGCCTCTGAGTACGAGCACATCACCCGACTGCAGTTGCAACTCCGGGCCAGGCGGCGGACTGGCCTGCCCGGGCCGGCGCACGGTCACCACCTCCGAGCCGAGAGCGTCAAGCGCGACCTCCCCCAGCGTTTTGCCGATAGCCGCCGCTCCGGGCTCAAGCGTTACCGAATGCAGCCGCACATGCTGACGCTCACTCAAATCCTCCGGCTCGTCACTCGCCCCATGGAAAAAACCGCGCAGCATGCGGTAGCGCGAGTCACGCACGCTGCCCACCCGCCGCACCACACGCGAAATCGGCACGCCTGACAGCAGCAGCACGTGGGAGGCCAGCATCAGGCTGGATTCGAAAGCCTCGGGCACCACCTCGGCTGCTCCGGCCGCGTGCAGCCGGTCCATTTCGGTATCGTCCTTGACACGCACGATCACCGGCAAGCCTGGCCGCACCGCGTTGACATGATGCAGGATTTTCAGCGCCGCCGGCGTGTCGGCGTAGGAGATGACAACCGACTGCGCGCGCGCCAGGCCGGCGGCCATCAGCGACTCGCGGCGGCTGGCGTCGGCATACACAACCGAATCGCCGCCGGCGGCCGCCTCGCGAATACGCTCGGGATCAAGGTCGAGTGCCATGTAGTCGATGCCTTCGGCGGCCAGCAGCCTGGCCAGCGCCTGGCCGTTGCGGCCGTAACCGCAAATGATCACGTGCTTCTTGGTCTTGATGGTACGGGATGCAATCTGCGTGAGCTCCAGGGATTTCAGCATCCATTCGTCGCGAGCGAAGCGCAACGCGATGCGGTCGCTGTAGGCGATCAGGAAGGGGGCGGCGATCATCGACAGCAACATCGCCGCCAGGATCGCATCCATCAGCTTCTCGTCTACCAGCTTGAGCCCGCCGGCCTGCGCCAGCAGGACGAAGCCGAATTCGCCGGCCTGCGCCAGCGCCAACCCGGTGCGAATGGCGGTGCCGGCCGGACGCTTGTAGAGCCGGCTCAATCCAGCCACCACCGCAAATTTGGCGATCACCGGTCCAGTCGCCAGGAGCAGTACCAACCCGGGTTGCGCGATCACGGAACGTACATCCAGCAACATTCCGATGGTGACGAAGAACAGGCCCAGCAGCACGTCGCGGAACGGCTTGATGTCTTGCTCGACCTGATGCCTGTATTCAGTCTCGGAGATCAGCATGCCGGCCACGAACGCGCCCAGCGCCAACGACAAGCCGGCATGCTCGGTGATGTACGCCAAGCCCAGCGTCATCAATAGCAGGTTTAACACGAACAGTTCGGTGGAGCGGCGGCGCGCCACCACGGTGAGCCAGGCGCGCACCAGCTTGCGCCCGGCAAACAGCAAAATCGCCAACACCACGCAGGCTTTGGCCAAGGCCACGCCAAGCGCCATGGCGATGTTTTCGGGCGCGCTGGCCAGAGCCGGCACCACCACCAGGAAAGGTACGACCGCGAGGTCCTGAAACAACAGGACGCTCATCACGTCGCGGCCATGCGGGGTTTCAAGTTCGCCACGCTCGGCCAAGAGCTTGACCAGAATCGCGGTCGAGGACATGGCCAACGCCCCGCCCAGGGCGACACCGGCCTGCCAGCCGAAGCCAAACAGCACGGCCGCAGCAACCCCCATGATGGTGGTGACCGCCACTTGTGCCAACCCCAGGCCAAACACCACTGCCCGCATCGCCATGAGCTTGGGCAGGTTGAATTCCAAGCCAATGGAGAACATCAAAAAAACCACGCCGAATTCCGCCAGATAGCGATGTTCGGCGGTGTTGGGCACAAATCCCAACGCGTTAGGGCCAATTATGATGCCGGCTAACAAGTAGCCCAGCAGTGGCGGCAATTGAAGCTTGCGCGCCAAAGTGACCACGCCGACCGAGGCGGCCAGGAAAATCAGGACGATTTCAAGCGTGCCTAGCATGGATCAGGTGAAACGGTTATTGGCAAGCGCGCCCGAGTGCCAGGCGGTCATCGGCATGCCGCCAGTGCTGCTGAAACACATTTTTTCACGGTTTGTCTGCAATCTTGATGCCAATTTTCGACCTTGCTCGGGCTGTTTGCTATACTCGAAAGCATGATAGCTGCTGCGACCGCGATACCGATAGCCAAAGTCGCGCCGATGCGCTTGACCGGCGCACAAACTTTGGGCCTCGCCCGCGAAGTGCTGGAAATCGAGGCCGCTGCGGTTGCCGCGCTCGGTCCGCGCATCGATGCGGCGTTCGCCCATGCAATCGACCTTTTGCTCGCTTGCAAGGGCCGGGTCGTGGTGTCGGGCATCGGCAAATCCGGTCACATTGCGCACAAGGTGGCAGCGACCTTCGCTTCGACCGGTACGGCTGCGTTTTTCGTGCATCCGGCCGAGGCCAGCCATGGCGACCTGGGCATGATTTCGGCGGACGATGTGCTGGTGGCGTTTTCGAATTCCGGGGAAACCAGCGAATTGCTGACGATCCTGCCGCTCATCAAGCGCCTGGGCGCCAGGGT
>CAYYFR010000029.1:0-8177 GCA_964470865.1 uncultured Burkholderiales bacterium
CGAACTGGTTTGATTTGTTGTTCGAATCGCGGCCGATCACGACACCGGCGGTGGCAAACGCGACTTGGGCGATTCCAAGAAAGCCGCTGCCGGCGCTGGACACGGCGACGCCGGCCACCCCCCAGCTCACCGAAAGCGCGGCGCCGCTGCCGGAACCGTTCGTGGCGCCCTGTGCTACCGGGCCCGCAGGCAGCGCCGCATACGCGCCTGCGATAGTCACGGTGACGGTGTCAACCCCCCATGCCAATGTGAACTGGGCGCCATTGCCGCTGCCGCCTGTGACCGCCACATTTGCCGTCGGCACAACGGTATAGGAACCGACCGCTTCAATGGCGTAGGTCAGGATGACGCCGCCGTTGACGGTCAGCACCTTGATCTTCGCCGCGCCGCCCGGCGCCGCCGCGGTGCCACCGGCGACGGTGAGGATATCGCCAACGGTGTACCCGGTCCCGCCGCCGACCATGGTGGACACTGCGGCGACCCTGACGGTTGCGACCGTGAAGACCGCCGCCGTAGTGAAGGTGCCGCCGGCCACGGTGATGGTGTTGCCGGGCGCATAGCCGCTGCCCGCGGCAGCCACCGGTGCCGCGATCGCCTTCATGGTGACACTTGCCACCACGCCCGTTCCGCCACCGCCGAGGATTCTGAGCGCAGGCAGCGTGGTGTAACCGCGCCCGGCCGCAGCGACGGCAATGGTGTCGACACCCCAGTTCACCCCGAAGGTTGCTCCCGTGCCCGGACCGGGCGCGGCCGCGCGGCTGGTCGATTGCTGCACGCTCGCCAGCGGCGGCAGTACTGTGTATGAGCCTGCGGTTGCCACCGTCACGGCGTCCACACCCCAGTTCAAAGTAAAGGTTGCGCCGCCGGCTTGCGCGACGGCAACGTTGCCCGCGGGAACCACCTGATAGGAGCCTGTGCTTTCCAGCGCGACCGTCTGGATGACCCCGCCAGCCACCGTGAGCACCTTGATTGTTGCCGCCGCCCCGCCGGGCGCCAGAGTACCGCCGACGACGCCAAGGATCTGGTCCTTGACGTAACCCGCGCCGCCGTTGACGATGACGGGCGCGCCGGCCACCCTGACCGCGCTCACCGTCAAGACCGTCGCGCTGGCGGAAACCCCGCCGCCCAAGGTCACGGTGTCACCGGGCAGGTAGCCCGTGCCGGGCGACGCCACACCGGCACTGACGGCCTTCATCGATGCGGCGGCCGAAGCCCAGCTGATATCGGGGATTCCGATCGCAACCGCCGGCCCCGAGGTGTAGCCGATACCCGCATTCCTGACGATCACGGCATCGACACCCCAGTCCGGCAGCAACTGCACGTTGGTCCCGGCGCCGGACGTGGCCTGTTGGAGGGCCACATCGGCCGGAATCGCACTGTATGAACCGGCGGTTGTCACCGACACGGTGTTCACACCCCAATTGAGGGTGAACTGGGCATTTGTTCCAGTACCGCCAATGACCGCGACGTTACCAACGGGCAGCGCGGTATAGGCACCAGCGGCCTCGACGGCATAGGTATCGATCACGCCGCCCGTGACGGTGAGTACCCTGATTTTCGCGGCCCCGCTGGCGCCTGCGGTACCGCCCACGATGCTGAGGATATCGCCGGCGGTATAGCCGGTACCGCCACTGACCTTGGAGGCAATGCCGACGACCTTCAGCGTATCCACCCTGAAGACCGCGGCTGTGCTGCGGGTTCCGCCCGCGATCGTGATGGTGTCGTTGACCTGGTAGCCGGTCCCCGCATTCAGAACCGCCGCGCCAACAGCCTTCAGAGTCGCGTCGCCAACTGCGCCGGCGCCACCGCCCCCGGCCACCGTGATCGACGGAGCCGCCGTGTAGCCGGACCCCGCCGCCGTGACGGCGATGGCTTTTACGCCCCAAGTCAGGGTGAAGGTGGCAGCCACTTTGGGAGCCACCGCGGGCGCGGCGTCCGCCACAGGGCCTGGCGGTGTGGCCGAATAGGTACCTTCGGTCGTGATCTCGACGCCTTTGACACCCCAGGCAACAGTGAAGGTCGCGCCGCTGCCCGGGCTGGTCGCCGCTTTGGTCAACGGGTTGGCGCCGCGCGTTGCAACGGTGCTGGCAAAGGCCGCGACCACTGGCAACGCCGTGTAGGCGCCATAGTCGATGACCGTGAATCTCTTGATAGAGCCAGTCAGGAGGCCGTTGATGGCTTCGACTCGGATCCTGATCTGCTCCGAGAACGTACCGCCGGTCAGCAACAATTCGTCGCCGGTGGAATAGCCGCTGCCGGCGTTGGCGAGAATAATATCGATTCCCTTGATCTGCGTAACCTTGACGACCGCAGCCTGGGTCCTGGTTCCGCCGGCCAGGGTAATCAGATCGCCCAGCGCGTATCCCTTGCCAGCGGTCGCGGGGGTCGCGGTCAACGCCTTCAAGGTGGCGGTCGCGGATGCCACCAGACCCGCGCCCCCGCTACCGCCATCGAACCCGGCCTGCCCCGCTTCGAGCAGGGAAATCAGACCGACGCCCTTGGGTGCGCCGATGTCCTGCACGCCGCTGGTACGGTTGGCGTGGTTGATCTCCAGGCGGCGCGTGTCTTGATTCCAGACGACCAGGGTGGCGCCTGCGCCGAATCCCTTGTTCACGTCGTTGAGCGCGGCCTGAATTGCGGCCGCCACACCGCTCATCGAGGTGACGGCGGAGAAATCCGGCGTGATGTCCTTGGTCTGGAAATCCAGGCTGATCGAGAAGCTGCGGGTAGCGGCAAAGCGCCGCCATACCTGCGGATCGATGGAGCCCGGCACGATGGTCGCATCCGGAATATTGCCCGATACCAGGCCGATCGGACGGTCGATCGCCAGGCTGGGCGCGACGCCATACTTGACGGTCTGCTTGTTGAAGTGCGCGCCCGCATCGCCAGCGTTGGCGAACAGGGTCGTACCGGTCGCGCTTTCGCGAATATTGATCACGCGCCCGCTGTTGCTGAAAAAGCGGAACTCACCGTTGGGCTCGACCCCATTCTGTACCCAGGTTACGGTAATGAGTCCGGGGCCAAAGCCGTTCAGGGCGTTCGACTGATTAATCGCCGCGCTGATCCTGCCGGCCACATCGGCCATGCTGGCGACGCCGGTGAAGTCGGGCATGACATCCTGCCCACCGTTGGTCTCCGAAACGAAACGATCACTGTCGTCGAGGCGTCCCATTTCAAAAACAAACTGCTTAGTCTTGGCCAGAGCGGACCACAGACTTGGCGCGGCGCCGCTCGCCTTCACCGTCAGCAGGGTCGCCGCATTGGTCTCGACCGAGGCCGGACTGTCCATCACGAAACGAACCGCGTCGCCGGGTTGATCGATGCGATAGATGCCGTCCAGCTTTTCGCTGATGATGACGCCGACGTAGATGATCGGTGTTGCCGTACTCTCGCCTTGCACCGCCAGCGCGATCCGCTCTGCCTTGCGCAGGCGCTCCATGAAGCCGGCGTCGGTGGCGCCGACGGCCTGCCAGGTCGCGCCTTCGTTGCTACTCTTGAATATGCCGCCGGTATTGGTACGCAACAGCGATACCGCTGCCCCGCCAGCCGGGTCTTCGATTTTCTCGATTGCGCGGGTTGTCGCGTCGTTATTCTGGATTATCAAATAGGGATCGGACCAGAAAACGGTAGTGCCTGCAACCACCCCGTCCAACGCGGTCTGAATCGCCGCCGCCACTTCGATCATCGTTGCATTCGCAAGCAGGGAACCGAACTGCGGGTTGATCGTATAGGCAATGCCGCCGATGGTGATTTTGAGTGACTTGCCGTTTCCGAGCGCCCGCCACAAGCTCGCATCGGCAGTGCTTGGTATGACAGCAAGATACTTTTCTACGTCGGAAAACTGGCCTGTTTGCACATTGGCGTGCGGCAAGTATGCGGTCCCATCTCCCAACACCGCGGCATAGAAAATCTTCGAGCCGGTCGCGATATTGGATACCGCGATCAAATCCGTCACAGACCCGGCCGGCAATCCGCTGCCCACTTTGCCGGACACCCGCTCCCAGCTCGCGCCGCCATCTTTGCTCAACAACAAGCCGCCCTTTGGGCCGTTTTGCAAGGTTGCCGCGAGGACCAGGGTCAGCGGATTGCCGGAAGCAGGCGCGTAGGTGTGGGTCAGAATATTGCGGATATTGAGATCCGTGAAATCGTTTTCGCCAATCAGGGAAAAGGTCGCACCGCCATCGGTGGTCTTGAGGATCCCGACCGCACGTCCGGCGGAACCCGAACTGCTGAACTTTCCGGTCCCGGCATACAGGATGTCGGGGTCTTCCGGATCGAAGGCCAGGGAACTGACGGCCAGCGAGCTGAACTGGTCGGTCAGCGGCTGCCAGATCGGGAACGGGACGCTGATTTCGCGCGCCGCCCCGAGTTGCGCGTCTGCCACGCGGTCGGTAAACGACTGGTTGGCGTCGTTGTTGCGAATTTCGCCGACCAGCTTGAAGGAGTTGCCGCCGGCCTCCGTACGGTAGATGAGCCGTTTGACCGTGCCCACCACGCCGACCGGCAAGTTGCTCAGGGTGATGAAGTGCTGGTCCGCACTGAGCACGATGCCGGTGGTCGGGAAGGCGGCGGACGCGTTGGTCTTGAGGCCATTGGCATCCTCCATCACGATCTTGTATTGGTAGGCCAATGCGCCACTGAAGCCGACCGCCGGCAATGCACGGTAGCCAATGCCGGGATTGAGTATCGTCACCTGGTCCACGGCCCAGGTCTTGAGGTTGACGGTGGCGCCCTGCCCGGTGCCGGACGAAGTACCTTGCGTGGCAGGCCCGCCCGGCAACGCGGCGTACGACCCGGCCGTGGCCACCGTCACTGCACCCACGCCCCAGGTGAGGGTGAAGGTCGCCCCACCCGCCTCTTCCACCGCGACATTGCCGACCGGGATGACTTGATACGAGCCGGCACTTTCGAGCGCGACGCGCTGGATCACCCCGGCGCTGACGGCGAGCACCTTGATCTTGGCCTTGGCACCACCCGGGGCTAGGGTGCCGCCGCCGATGGTGAGGATCTGGTCCTGGGCGTATCCCGTGCCACCGCTGACAAGAGCGGGCGTGCCCACCGCCTTGAGCGCGCTCACCGTGACCACCGCGGCTTGCGTGAATGTGCCGCCGGCCAGCGTGATGGTATCGCCGATCGCGTAGCCGGTGCCGGCCACCGCCGCTTCGGCGGTGAGGGCCTTCATCACCGCCAACGCGTCCGCCCCATATCCGCCGCTGTCAAACGACACCAGCGGCGCGCTGGTGTAGCCGGCCCCGGCGGCCGCGACGGTCACCGCGCCGATGCCGAACTTGAGGTCGAATTTGGCGCCTGCCCCCGGCCCGAGCCCGCCACCGCGAGTGGTGCTGATCGCGTCCGACTCGACGGGTGGCGCAGTGTAGGCGCCCGGCGTCGTCACGCGCACACGATCGACGCCCCACACGAGATTGAATTCTGCGTTGGCGCCACTGCCTCCCGTGACTGCAACTGCGCCTGTGGGCACAATCGCGTATGAGCCGCCGAATGGGCCGATCTGATAGACATTGAGGATCTCGCCATTGGGTCCCACCTGAGCTACGACTATGGTTGCGGCGGTTCCAAACGCTCCCCCACTGACAGTCAATCTGTCGTTCACCTTGTAACCGGTGCCAGCAGCGGCGATGCTCAGTCCGTCGACCAGCCGGACAGATTCCACGGTGGCCACCGCAGCGGCCGTTGCGCCGACGTTGCTAACCGTGATCGTGTCACCCGGCAAGTAGCCGGTCCCTGTCACCTTGACGCCTGCAGATACCAACTGCAGACTCGGTACGGTCGCCGCCGCGGCGCTACCGCCATTGCCCGAAAACACGATGATCGGAATCGAATGGAATTCCGTTCCTGCTTCGCTGACGTTCACCGCCGTCACCGCGCCTGCGGCAGTCACTACGGTGGCCGCGAATCCGGTGCCGCCGCCGCCCGCGACTTGCACGCCGGGAATCGGCACATAGCCGGCGCCTGCGCTGGTGATGGTCACGGATTGCACGCCCCAACCCAGCACGAAGCCGGCGCCGCTGCCGGGCCCGCTGCTGGCGCCTTGGGCAACCGGATTGGCAGGCAGCGCCGAATACGCGCCGGCTGTTGTTACGGTCACGCCATCGACGCCCCAGCTCAAAATGAACGTGGCCCCGGTTCCGGTCCCGCCGATCACGGCCGCCGCGCCGGTAGGCAACACGGTGTAGGAACCTGCGCGCTCTACCGCAACGGTGTCTACCTGTGTGCCCGTTACCGTGAGTACCTTGAGGCGCGTGACGATACCGGCCGTTCCGCCGGACAGGGTGAGGATGTCGCTCACCGCATAGCCGGTTCCCTTGGCGGAAACCGCCGCGCCCACGACTCCGACGCTTTGAACCGTAAGCACGACCGCCTGGATGGATGTGCCACCGGCCAAGGTGATGGTCTGACCCGGCGCGTAGCCGCTACCGGCGGCGCTTGCCGTGGCCGATACCGCCTTCATGATGGCCGTGGCCGCGGCACCGGTTCCGCCGTTGCCGCCGGTCAGCAATCCGGCCTTGTTGACGGCTTCGCGAATCTGCAGGGCGGTCGACGCACCGGCCTTGATGAAGATCGTCAGCTTCTTGGTGGCGACGTCGTAGTGCGCAGTTTCGCTGCCGGCAGAGGCCAGTGTATCGGCCAGGATGATCGAGACGCCATCGTAGGCGACGCCATTTTGTGCGGCGGTGAATATGATTCGGTTCTTGTCAACTACCGCGCCAAGTGCCGCGGAACTCTTTGCGGCCAGGCCGCCGCCGGCGGTGTTCACGGCAACCGGAACCGGATCGAACTTGCCGCTGCCGTCGTTTCCAACCGCTGGATCGAGTGCCGCTGTGAACGTGAAGACGTCGGAGACGGTGTAGATGACGCCGCTCACATCCGGGCCGGCCGCCTTGGACGGGTCGTTGAATTCCATCAGCCTGGTGGCGTTGATGTTGGTGGTTTTCCATACACCGCCGTTGACGCTGGCCACATACACGATGTTGGGGTCGCTCGGATCCACCGCGATGGCCTGGATCGCGCCCGACACCGGTTTGCCCTGCTCGTCCATGCCCAGAATCTGACCACCGGTGGTTTGGACCGGCCCCTGGCTGATCCATTGAACCGTACCCGACTGGTTGACGTCGAAGGTGGTCGCGGAAGTGACGACGCTGATGGTGCCTGACGTCACGAGGTTGACGGGATTGAGTACCATCACCGGCGCCAACAGGCTGATGTTGCCGCTGGCGGACTTGACCTGCGTATTGACGGTGATGGACTCGTTAGCGCCCTTGGCCTGGAGCGTGACTGCGCCGGAGCCGTTGGCGTTGATCCCGATGGCGTCCGCAGGCACGCTGCCGTCATCGATGACGATACCGCCGTTGGTGGTGCGCAAGATGATATTGCCGTTGGCGGAAGTGGCGATGTCGCTTTGATCGGCACCATCCTGTTCGACCGCGGTGGTGCCATTGGCCTGCACTCGGTTGACCGGTACCTGCCCCACCAGATTGACCGCGACACGGGTCGCGTCATTGAGGTTGATGCCGCCGGCGCCGGCCAGGGCTGAAACGGTGATGACCTCCAGCGCGATACTGCTGTCGGCGCTGCCGATGCCGCCGCCGGCCTTCAGGCGTACTGCGGCGCCGAAGGCATTGGCCGTGGCCACCGTGTCGGTGATCGAGCCGGCGGTCGCGGTGACGCTGAGCTTGCCCCAGTTCGCCTGGTCGGCTATGGTCGAGCCAGCGCGGTCGGGGGCCTTGCGGGCGTCGAGTTGCGCGATGACGGCGTTGATGCCGGCGAAGTAACGGATGTTGCCGCCCGCGGTCTGTGCAACCGAACCGCCGGCCATGGTGATGGACCCGGCCGTGGCTTGCACATCGATGGTGGCGCCACCGGCGGTAATGATGTTGCCGGTGGCGCCCTGGATCACATCTTTGCCGCCAATGACGCTTATGTTTCCCGTGCTCGATTGCAGCGTTTGATTGAGGGTAACGATGCCGTCGGCGGCATTGGCCTGGAGCAGGATGTTGCCGCTCCCGGATTGAACCGTCTTGTTGAGGGTGAGGGCTCCTCCCGCCCCGTTGGCCTGGAGCAGGATGTTGCCGGTCCCGGATTGAACCGTCTGATTGAGGATGATGGCTCCTCCCGCCCCGTTGGCCTGGAGCAGGATGTTGCCGGTCGCACTGGTGGCC
>CAYYFR010000029.1:8277-13359 GCA_964470865.1 uncultured Burkholderiales bacterium
GGCTCCTCCCGCCCCGTTGGCCTGGAGCAGGATGTTGCCGGTCGCACTGGTGGCCCCGTCGAGGGTGATCTTGCCGGAAGCCGAGGTGATGCTGATGCGCCCGGTCACCATGACCGCGCCCTTGATGAGCACATCGCCGGCGGCAATGATGGTCAGGTCCTTGAGCGCGGCAGTCCCGCCGATGGCGCCGTCCAGCGTCACGGTTCCCGTGCCGGTGGTCGTGAGCGTCAGGTCGTAGAGATTCGCTGCCGTACCGTCGATCGTGCCGGGATTGGTGATGAGGATGTTGCCCGCCGCCGTGATGGCGGCGTTTCCGCCCAACAAGACCGCGTCATTGATGGTGAGGTTGCCCGCCACCGTGATGGTCGTGGTGCCGGATTGGTCGGTCGCGGTCAGTGCCGGGGTCACGGTTCCGGGCAGGACGGTTGCAACCGTCCCGCCGCCGATAGTGGTCGTATGACCGGATCCGAAGATGCTCAGGCCGGCGTCGCCTAGCGCTACGATGTTGCCGCGCACAAAAACTTCGCCACCCGCAGCCGGATTGGATATCACCAGCGACTGGTTGAGGATCGTCGTGGAGCCGGCATCCCCGATCTCAACCCGGGCGGCACTGTGGGCGCCCCCCACCTGAATCACCCCACTGCCGGCAGGCTGGTCCGAGATCGGGTTGCCGGTTCCTCCTAGATCCAGGCCCGGGTCACTGCCCGCAACGCCGCTGCCGATGACGATCGTTCCGGCCCCGCCGTCGACGTTTCCGCTGATCGATCCTGCTGCACCGAACACAAAGGTATCGCGGCTGCCGGCGGCGCCGGCCAAGTTTTCGATGCGGCTGAAGGTGATCGCGCTGTAGCCGGAAACAGCCAGGGTACCGGAATCCACGCCAGTCAAGTTCCAGACGGCATCTCCACCGATGTCCAGGACAATTTTGTCACCCGGCAAGACGCGACCGATGATCGATCCGATGTCATCGTAAATGCCGTCATGGCTGCCTGAACCAGTTACCAGGACGTCCAGAATTGAATCGTTGTCGTGGTTGAAAATCGTGAACGTGATTGGGCTGAGGTCGACGCCATCTTGCGCGGCCACGGTTCCAGCCGTGTCGACATCAAGCGCAGCAGCAACCGGTTCATGCGGACCAAGCAAAGGGATGTTGCTTTCGGGCAACATCCGCTCGCCCGGCCCGATTGCTTCTTCCATCACCGCCAGGCCTGCATCATGGCTCAAGCCAAGCACGTGCCCGGTCTCGTGAAGCAGAACCGTCAGCAGATCGAAACGCCCAAATGCGGCGCTGCCCGCGTCGGCCAAAACCCTCTCGCCATTTATGGTTATTCCGAACTCGGCAGAATCCGCAGGCGTCACATCAACGAACCAACCATGTCCGTCGGCATTGGAATCGATGAGTATCTGGTTGCCATCGGCTTGGCCGAGAATGCCGTCAGGCAAGTCAACGATGGTGACTCTGACATTCGAAAGGCGAGCCGCAAAAGCCGGATCGCGCGCCAGCGAATTCCAGATGCCGATGGCTTGTGCGAGGACGGCGGCGAGTGACTGATCAGTCAGACTTGAGGCTGGATTTTGTGCATCTGCGGCATCGGTCGTCACGCTGCGCAGATACTGGGCTTGCTCGGCGGCGGCGGCGTCGTCTGCCGGCGGACCGCGCGGCAGCGAATCGCGGTTCGGCTCGCTGAATGGTACGTCCAGCAATGCAAAATGCTCCCTCGCGTCCGTATCGGCCGCATCGGAGAGCTGTAAATCATTGTTATACAAAGCTTCTTCTGCAACAAGCACAGAAGAGGATTGGTCGTCGGCCGGCGGGCCTCGCGGCTGCTGGGTAGTAGTGGGGACAGTGATAATTTGGTCATCGCCGGTTACGCCGACGACTGAAGAATCGCTCGCGACATCGCGTTTATCTTGCGCCGCAACAATCGCTTCGGCTTGGCCAACTTGCGCGGATTGCGCGCCCACGGAATCGATATTTGAGGCGCCTGCTACCGGGGTGTTCTGGTCCCCGGCGAGCGCGGAATTGGTATCGCGTTTCGCGGCAGCTACGGCACCGACTTGCCAGCTTTCCGGCCAGGCTACGCTGGTTTTGGCACCGCTTGCGGTGCCCGAATCCTGGCCCCGATCAGCTGTGGCGCCGCCGTTTTCGGTACCGGCGTCGAACTGCTCGACGATGGCGTTGGTGGCAACGGCGACCGAATTTGCATGGGTTTCCTGAAGCGCCTGGATGGCAACAACGGCCACAATCGAATCGCCGGAAAGCAGGACGCGAGGCTCCAACGGCTCAAGACGAAATTTTCCGTGAGCCTGCGTGGTGCTCTCGCCGGACCCGCTTTTGCCTGAACCAACTTCAGGCTTTTGCGACCGCGAGCGGTTTTTCAACCAGCCGAACAAAGACAAATATCTCCAAAACGCAACGCCAACAACTGGAATCCCGCGGGCAAAACTGTCTGACTTTAAAGCGTCATTGCAACCAGACACGCCTCAAGTTTTCCAGAATGTGGCCGAAAACTCGTAAGTCTTGAGATTCGTACAAGTGAATCCGTCAAGACCAGAAGCATTCACTAACATATGGGGAGCATTTACTAACTTGACGAAAGCGTCTGCTAACTTTGCAGAGCAATGGCGAACATACCTGCTTGAAAAAGCATTTGCAATGGGCCAGAGTTATATGACAAGTGAATATTTATAAATGTTCTTTATCAACTTTAAAGTATAACTTATTAATTAAATGGAACTAATAAATTCAAACCAGAAAGTGGCGTTGAATCCGTTGCGGATCCTTACAAATATTTGTTGGATCAATCCCTACACAACGTTCGCCAACGAACCGACTTTGTTTCAAATGCGTGTGCCTTGCAGGCACTGACCACGTGTAGTCAGGTTTCAACGCCCTTTGAGTACATTTTTTCATTTTTGTCCTAGACAATTTTGGCAAGCAGCGATCCGGTTCGGCATCAGCAACACCCCAGAATGCGGTAGCACGCGGCCGTTCATGATTCTCGACCGGCACCTGCGCGAGCCAAAAATCGCCCCTGGCTTTCTCCCCGCCGAATGACGCAAATCAGTAGTCAGCAGCCGGAAAAAAGGACTTTCGGAGTCAGTCATTGCCCCATAAAATCGGGTCCTGCCGCTGCTTGGCGCGCGCGTTGCGTACCGGTTTCGCGGCCCTTAACCACGGGGAAATCGATGAAAAAAGCAGCAAAGGCGGCCACAGCGGCGACCGGTATGGCATGGCCCAAAAAGGTGCATGCGTTGTTGAAAGAGGCAAATATTCGACAGGTGGCGGTGGTGCCGGATGCCGGCCATTCGCAACTGATTCGCTTAGTCGAGGCCGACAAGACCATGCAGCTGGTACGCCTGACCACCGAAGAAGAAGGGGTCGCCATGCTGTGCGGCACCTGGCTGGGCGGTGAGCGCGGGGTGCTTTTAATGCAGTCATCCGGGGTTGGCAACTGCATCAACATGTTGTCCCTGCCGCTGGTAGGGCATTTCCCGCTGCTGATGCTGGTGACCATGCGCGGCGACCACGGCGAATTCAACCCGTCCCAGGTGCCGATGGGCAACAACACGCAGCGTGTTCTTGAAGCCGTCGACGTGCTGGTGCGGCGCGCTGACTGCGACGCCGACGTGCCCGATGCCGTCTCCGGTGCCCTGCGCATCACCTTCAATTCATTCCGCCCCGCGGCTGTCCTGATCGGCCAGCAGATCATGGGCGCGAAAGATTTCCGCAAGCTGTCCAAGAAAGACGACCATGAGTAAGCTACTGAAACGCCGTGAAGTGGTATCCCGACTCCTGGCCGACCGCGGCGATACGCTGGTAATCGGCGGCCTGGGCGCCTCGGCCTGGGACATCACGGCAGCCGGCGACCACGCGAACAATTTCCCGCTCTGGGGCGCCATGGGCGGTGCCGTGATGATCGGCTTGGGCCTGGCGCTGGCGCAACCGAAGCGCCGCGTGCTGGTAATCACAGGCGATGGCGAAATGCTCATGGGCCTGGGTTCGCTGGCCACCGTGGGGGTGCGAAACCCGAAAAACCTCGGCATCGTGGTGCTGGACAATGAGCGCTACGGCGAGACCGGCCAGCAGCTCACCCATACGGGCATGGGCACCGATCTGGCGGCTGTCGCGCGCGCGACCGGCATCGCCAAGTCAAGCCTGGTGAGAACCGGGAATGAACTGGACCTTCTGTGTACCCATCTGGCGAGGACCAGAGCGTGCCAGTTCGCGCAGATCAAGGTTGATCCGGAAAAGCTGCCGATCGTCCTGCCGCCGCGTGAGGTGTCCTACCTCAAGAACCGGTTCCGGATTTCGGTTCTCGGCGAAGAATCGCTGTATGCCTGAGCGTTTGTAGGCGCTTCGACTGCGCGGCGTGGCCTCGAAGTGCTCGCGACGGCGCCTTCACAGGCCCTGAGAGGTTGAGAAGATTGCATGGCGAGCGGTTCGAGGTCGGGTTGAGCAGCGCAGCCGTACTCCAGTACGGCGACCGCGGGAGCGCTCGCAGGCCCAAGATCGGACCGCGTGTCAAAAGGATTCTCAACCTCCGAGATTCAGCCTGCGCATACGCAAGCAGCAGCGCACCGACCTTGCGCGGGCCGGCTAGCGGCCTGTCGGACTTGGGGCGTCGAAAGCGAAAATCGGCACCAGCGAGGACAGTTTTTGCCGCATTCGCAACCCCTAGCTCGGCTATGGGGCAAGAAGGCGGTGAAAATGGACCGCTGCGGCCGATTTGCAGTCGACGATTCCTAAGTCCGACAGGCTGCTCGTGCGCCGAACTCCGCTTCCACCCGCACGAAAGCGTCCTCCACCTGCTTTTCGTCGGTGGCGTCGAGCGCCAGCGCCAACTCGGCCGCCGGTGAGTGCATTTGCAAGGACTGCGGCAGGTCCGGCACCACGAGCCGGGCGCCTGCGACACTCGTCGCTGCCGCGACCGCGCGACCAATGCCGCCACAACCGCCCACCAGTGCGATGCGGGTACCAACACTCAACATGATCCGAGTATTTGTCATGCACCGATTGTACGATCGCCGCCCGCGTTGCTGGAACACCGCACTGCCGAACACCGCACTGCCGAACACCGC
>CAYYFR010000029.1:13459-41226 GCA_964470865.1 uncultured Burkholderiales bacterium
ACCGCGCTACCAAATACCGCGCTGCGAGCGATGGATGCGGTTGTCGATCGTTAGCAAAAGCATGACACCCTCGCCAGAGGCATGTTTTTGTCATGAATCTGGACGTTCTCAATGCTGAACACACTCACCCCGGGTACAAAGCCGTCAGGGCATCCACCCGCCACCATTGACATGCAGGGTCTGGCCGGTTACATAGCGTGCCGCGTCGGAGAGGAAAAACAGTACCGGCCCGACCACATCGTCGGCTTGCGCGAGTCGCCCCAGTGGCACGCCGCGCAGGTATGCAGATGAATCGACATGCTGCGCAAGGGACGGATCATCGCCGCCGCGGCCGGTGCCGCCGCGCAGGAATGCGGTATCCACCGCGCCTGGTGCCACCGCGTTAACCCGCACCCGGGGCGCATTCTCCTGCGCCAGGAGACGCGTCAACTGAATGATGCCGGCCTTGGCTACCGAGTAAGGTCCATGGCCGGGAAACGGCTTGACCCCAAGGCCCGAGGCGAGGTTGACGATTGCCGCATCCTGTCCGCGATGCAAAAGTGGCAGCGCGGCTCGGCAGCAAAGAAACACCGAATTCAGGTTGCCGTTCAGAACCTCGCCCCAAGCTGCATTTGTGGTCTCGGCCACTGGTCGCGCGCCAAGCGAGAAACCCGCAAGATTGACCAATGCATCGAGCGCTCCAAAGTCGGCGGCGAGTCGCGCGAAGGCGGCGTCGACCTGGGCTTCGTCAGTCGCGTCAACGGGTAGCACCACTTCAGCCTGCGGCGGGTGCGCAAGTATGGATTGCGGCAAGTCCAGCACCGCTATGCGCGCACCGGAGTCACGAACAGCAGCCGCCAGCGCGCGGCCTATGCCACCGCAGCCACCCACCAGCGCGATGCGCATGCCTGCTTTGAGATCAACGGAAGTTTTCATGGCGCAATTGTAAGGTTTGCGGCAAACGCCCACGCGGCGCACACTTGTCCCGGCCAGGCACAAAGCCGGTTTGCAGCGGCAGGCTTTGCCACTGCCCCGCCTGCCCCTCAAGTTTTGCCGCGCTGTGCCGGTAAGGGGCTACCAATCGCGCATCTGTTGATCACCAGCAAAGCTGGACCGCTTTGCCGGCAAATTGAGGTCGTCGTGGATTGCGCGGCAAACGCGCCCCCTCTGGCCAGAGCCGCTCGAATGTTGCCCAAATCGACGCACACGGAACCTGCATGACGATATCCAGCATGAGCAGTATCGGCACCGCTTGCGTGGAAGCCTGGCGCCACGCGCTTGCGTTGACCGTGCGCGAACGCGATCGTCTGATGGCCGAGATCGCGCAGGTGCGCGGATTGATGCCCTTGCTGATGAAACCGCGCAACGGCGAGAAATGGAGCCCCGCGGACAAAGCTGAACTAAGGCTGCATTTTCGACGTTTACGCACCATTTCACCCTATCTGGTGCTGTCAGTCGTTCCGGGTTCGTTCGTGGCCCTGCCTATCCTGGCATGGTGGCTGGACCGGCGTCGCAACCGCATTGCCGACACATCGCCAGTAGCCATGCCGGATGTGGCATTGGCCGCACCGCACAATGCGCAAAGGCGCCGTCAGCTTGAGCAAGGCCAGTAAGCCAGTGAGCACACGCCCTGCGTGCGAGATTGGCGCTGCAATTCAAAAAACTGCAAACACCGCCGCGCTTAGCCTGCGACCAGTCCCTTGCCACCCGGCCCGCAAGGCGTCAGCTCTTGGCTGCCCGACCAGACATCTCCCGCAGCCACAGACACAGGAAACTGCGCGACCGCGGCCTCGACACAGAGCATTTTCCGGTAGGCATGCGCCTGCATGTCGGACAGTTGCGCGCACAGCATTTGCCACGGATTCCACACCACTACATCGGTAAAACCGACTGCGGCAACGGCAAGCTCTGCGCTGCCGTCGTCCAGCGACAGTTGCTGCTGGGCACGATGGTAGACGCGATCGACTTCCTGTCCAACCACAAGCGAAGCGTCGGTTTCAACGCGGATGGCATTACCGCCTGCGGCGTCGCGATATTCGAGCCCGTTCAGCCCCGTTAGAGTTGTGGCAGCAATGTCATCCACCGCGAAATAGGTATGCAAGGCACCGGTAAATGCGAATGGCGTGGTGCCGCTATTGCGCACCGAGAGTCCTATCTGCACATGGTCGGCGCGCAGCTTGACTTCAAGGAACAACTCGAAAGCATGTGGCCAGATCGCCCGTGTACCGGCATCGTCGCCGGTGCGCAGTGTCAGGCTGACAAGCCCGTCATCGGCTTGCGCCCCTGCGAGATCCCATATCCTTGAACGCACAAAACCGTGCTTGGGCAGGTCGCCCAGACCCGCGAACTGGGGGAAGCACAGCGGAATACCGCCGCGGATCGGCGACTGGCCGTCAAAGATCGCCCGCTCGCTCAGAAACAGGCGCTCGCGCCCTGCGGCATCGCGCCAGGAAAGCACCTGCGCTCCAAAGCGGCTGACGATCGCGCTGGCAGCGCCGGCCACCAGCCGATAGCACTCGATGCCGCGAAACCGGATCGACTCAACCTGCGATGGAAGCTGCATGATCGATGACCCGGTGTTCAATCCAGGGTGGCGCCGGAGTCCTTGACGATCTTCGCCCAGCGCGGAAGATCGTCGCGAATCATCGCTGCGAACTGCGCACTGCTGCCCTTCATGACCTCGCAACCCTGCGCCGCCAGCTTGTCCTGGACCTCCTTGCTGTCAAGCGTGGTCTGCACCGCCGCCTGCAGTTTTGCCACGATGTCCCTGGGCGTGCCCGCCGGCGCCAGAATGCCATACCAGGGCGTCGACCCGAAGCCTGGAATGGTCTCGCCGATGGTTGGAACATTGGGCAAGGCACCGATGCGCTTTTCGTTGACCGTCCCCAGAACCTTCAAACGCCCGGCATTGATCAGGCCGATCGACGAAGGCACGCTTTGCACCGACAGCGGCACTTGACCGCTCGCGACATCGGTGGCCGCGGCGGCAGCCCCCTTGTACGGCACATGCACCAGTTCGATGCCGCCTGCACGCTGTAGCATTTCGCCGATCAAATGGTTCAAGGTACCGTTACCGGCCGAGGCGATGGTGATCACACCCGGCTTTGCCCTGGCCGCATCGATCATTTCCTTCACGTTCCCGGCAGGAAACGCCGGGTGCGCCACCAGCACATAGCCGGCCGTCGCCACGGTCGCTACTGCCTCGAAATCCTTGACCGGATCGAAGCCGATGTTCTTGTAAAGCCACGGATTGATCACCTGAGCACTATTGGTGGTCAGCATCAGGGTGTAGCCGTCGGGCTTGGCCCTGGCCGCCACCGCGGTGCCAATATTGCCGCCTGCGCCGGCACGGTTCTCGACCACGAACTGCCGGCCCATCACCTCCGACAGCTTTTGCGTCACGATGCGTGCGATCGCGTCATTGGCACCGCCCGGTGCCTGCGGCACAATGATTGTCACCGGCCGGCTCGGATAGACGTCCTGCGCCTGGCCGTTTCCGCAAATCGCCAGCAAACCTGCAAAAGTCGCTGCCAGGTATCTTGTCTTCATGGTGCTGCCTCCTTGTTTCTTTAGCATCTTCAACCCACAAAACGGGCGTCGATGCGGCCGATCGGTCCGAAATCCGCCATCACATGATCACCCGGCTTGACTGCCAACGGCTTGATGCAGGTCCCGGTGATCACCACCTGCCCGGCCTTGAGGGTGAGCGCCTGGGATGACAGTTCGTTGGCCAGCCAGGTCAACGCGATCAGTGGATCCCCCAGTACGTTGGCACCGGATCCCGCATGAATGGCACCGGACCGGTCGCGCGCGCTCACGCTGTGGCGCGCCAGGTCGATCGACCTCCAGTTGTCGGGCGCCGGCTCGCCGATCAGGAAATACTCGGCGCAGGCGTTGTCGGCGATCAGTTGCAGCGCGCCGGCGGCTTCGAAGGGCGCGAAGCGAGAGTTCGGCACTTCCAGCGCCGGGTGCAAACTGGCGATCGCAGCCACCACTTCGTGCCTGGCGTAGGGTCGGGCGCGCGGCGCCAGGTCGCGCGCCATGCAAAACGCGAATTCCGCCTCGACCACCAGCATCTGGTTGCCGGCCAATGGCACTGCGGCACCCGCCGCGATCCTGCGTTCAGCCAGCAGCCGGCCGGCCAATGGTCCGTCGACATTGATGTGTCGCTGCCCGGCTTGGCTGGTGGCGGCGATTTTCCAGCCAAACAAGGGCTGGGCGCTCAAGCCTTCGAGGCAGGCTTGGGCCGCGTAGGCTTCGGTCCGCGTTGCCGGTTTCAAATGATCCGGCAGGCATGCCGCCCGCTCACCACGTTGGCCGAGTTGCTGCAGGGTGCGCGCGATTTCCTGGGCCTTGTCACGACTTTGCATAGGTCGGTTGTGCGGATTGATTGCCGGTGATCGAAACTTGTTCGTGCGCATTGTCGCCCATCACACGGATCGCGCCAATCGCACCGGGCCTTAATCTCGCAAAGGTCATGCGCCGTTGCTTCCGCCCACCAATGGGAATCTGGCGACAGGCCGGGAAAGCAGGCTCTCGGCAAGACGGGTAGATATTTGGCAAGGATCAATCAGCCGCATGCGCTAAGCTTGAATTTTCTTGACTATTTGGTCAGGTTTATTCAATACTCCCACTTTGTGCATGCCGAAAGCCCGAACCCGATGAGCACCCCCAGAAAGCGCCATGTGGTCCTGAGTTCGCATCCGCGCGGCCCCAACAAACCAACCCCGATCCACTGGGGCGCAGCGACAGCGCTCGAACGCGGCCCGGTGATCGCCTCACCCGAACAGGGGCATCGCAACGTCATCGGCGCACACGCCGGCAGTTATGCGGTCTATCGGGCGCTGGCGATTGCCGCCGGCCACCTGTCGCCGGTGCATATACCGGACCTGACCGACACCAGCCCGGCCGAACGTATCGGTCCGCATCCGCAGTGGATGGACCCGACGCGCATCGTCTCGTTCGACCCCTGGGGCCACCTGGTCGCCGAGGCTTTCGCCGATCGGCTGGCGCAAGGCTGGGACATTCGTCCGACCATCGCGATCACCAAGGCTCATGTGACGATCCCGGAAATCCAGGCTGCCATGGCAGCCGGGCGACTCAAACCCGATCCGCTGATCCTGCAGTCCTCCGGCGCCGCTCGGGTGACCAAGATCGCGATCGAACCGGTGTGGCACCTGCCGGGCGTGGCGCGACGTTTCGAGATCGCCGAAACCGATCTGCGACGCGCCTTGTTCGAATACACCGGCGGCATGTTTACTGAATTGGTCACCCGGCCTGACCTGCAGGTGTTCCTGCCACCGATCGGCGGCATGACCGTCTATGTATTCGGCGATGTCGCAGCCCTGTCCGACCCGAGCCGTCCACTCGCCTGCCGCGTGCACGACGAATGCAACGGCTCCGACGTTTTCGGCTCGGATATCTGCACCTGCCGCCCCTACCTCGTGCACGGCGTCGAGGTCTGTGTCGAAACCGCGCAAGCCGGCGGTGCCGGCGTGGTGGTCTACAACCGCAAGGAAGGCCGCGCCCTGGGCGAGGTCACCAAGTTCCTCGTCTACAACGCCCGCAAGCGCCAGTCGGGTGGTGACCGCGCGGAAAAATACTTCGAGCGCACCGAATGTGTGGCCGGCGTTCAGGACATGCGTTTTCAGGAGCTCATGCCCGACGTGCTGCACTGGCTGGGCATCAAGCGCATTCACCGCTTTGTATCCATGAGCGACATGAAGTTCGAACCCCTGGTCAAGAGCGGTATTGAAGTGCTGGAACGGGTCGAGATTCCGCCAGGGCTGATTCCGCCTGAAGCGCAGGTGGAGATGGACGCCAAGCGTTCGGCCGGCTATTTCAGCCAATACGTACCGTCCGACGACGAGATCGCCAGTGTCAAGGGGCGCCGTCTTGACCAGTGAGACCGATGCCGCAACCTGGCTGCTTTCGGCAGCCGCCATACGCCAACGGGCCCAGGTGTTGCTGGCACGTGTAGAACGTGGCGACTCGGCGCATTTCATCTACCACCCTGAAAAACTGGCTTCCACCATAACCCTGGTACATGACAGCGTTCGCGCCAATTACCCAACCCTGGTCATTCCATTCCATAGCCGCTGGCGACACTTTGAAGCCGGCGGCACCGATCGCTGGGCCGCACTATCCGGCACACTTACGGTGGATCGGGAGGAACGTGCACGCATCCGCTTCGACCTGGCAGTTGTGAGTGTGTTGCTTGATGCCGGCGCCGGCCCGCACTGGTCGTATCGTGCACAGGATGGACACTGCTACACACGCTCCGAAGGACTGGGGCTGGCCAGCTTCGAGGCGTTTCATGCCGGCCTGTTCTCGGCCGACCCGGACAACCGGCTGCGCTGCGACGCCAGCGCACTGCAGGCGCTCGATGCGGACGCACTGGCAACCGCCATGCAGGTCACGGAAGACAATCTCCTGGCCGGACTCGCCGGCCGCGTTGCGCTGCTTAAGCGCTTGGGGCGCGCGCTGGCGGTCGACCCGCCGCACTTTGGCCGCTCGGGCCGGATCGGCAATCTGTTCGATTTCCTGCAGGGTCAGGCTGTCGGCGGCATGCTGCCGGCCAACTGCATACTCGAAACCGTGCTGCGCGCCTGCGGCCCGATCTGGCCCGGGCGCCACACGCTGGGTGGCCAGCCAATTGGCGACACCTGGCGCCACAGTGCATTTGCCGCAGACGATTCCGGCCTCGGCTGGGTGCCGCTGCACAAACTTTCGCAATGGCTCAGCTATTCGCTGATCGAGCCGCTTGAGGAAGGCGGCGTGCGCGTCACCGATCTCGATGAACTGACCGGGCTGGCGGAATACCGCAACGGCGGCCTGATGCTTGACGCCGGCCTGATCGAAGCGCGCGACCCCGGCCTTGCCGGCATGCTGCTCGCGGCCGACAGCGAGCCGGTGGTCGAATGGCGCTCGTTGACGGTAACGCTGCTCGACCGCCTGGCCGAAGGCCTGCGCGCTCGCCTCGGCCTGGATGCACAAGCACTGCCACTGGCACGAGTGCTCGAAGGCGGTACCTGGGCCGCCGGGCGGCTGCTGGCGCGCCAACGCCGCGCCGATGGCGGCCCGCCTCTTTCCATCGCCAGTGACGGCACACTTTTCTAGCCCCCGGAGATCGGCCCCCCATGAGCCAGCCCCCTATCGTCATCGACCATCCGCTGGTACAGCACAAGCTCTCGCTGATGCGCCGCAAGCAAACCTCGACCGGCGAATTCCGCCTGTTGTTGCGCGAGCTTTCGCCGCTGATGCTCTACGAGGCCACGCGCGACCTGCCGCTGGAAATGCGGCGCATCGAAACGCCGCTGGAGCCGATGGACGCGCCCATGTTGTCAGGCAAGAAACTCTGCTTCGTGCCGATCCTGCGCGCCGGTCTGGGCATGCTCGACGGCATGCTCGATCTGGTGCCGGCGGCACGCGTGGGCCATGTCGGCCTGTATCGCGACCCCGCCACACTGGACGCGGTCGAGTACTACGTCAAGGTGCCCGAAGACATCGGCGAGCGCCTGGTGATCGTGCTCGACCCGATGCTGGCTACCGGCCACTCGGCAAGCGCAGCGCTGACCCGCCTGAAGGAGCTGGGCGCCATGTCGATCCGCTACATCTGCCTCCTGGCCGCGCAACGCGGCATCGATGTGCTGGGCGAGGAGCATCCCGACGTGCAGGTATATACCGCAGCGATCGACCGTGAACTCAACGACCACGCGTACATCATGCCGGGTTTAGGCGATGCCGGCGACCGCCTGTTTGGTACCAAGTAGCGCCTTGCCGCAGGGCGGCCGGGTGCGCGTGCGCAACCAGGCCGCCTTGCTGCGCGGCGCCGAACGCGTGTTCGCGCGTGCCGGTTTCGCCGGCGCCACGGTGGCCGACATCGCCACCGAGGCAGGCGTTCCAAAAGCCAACCTCCACTACTACTATCGCACCAAGCGCGACCTGTATCGCGCCGTGCTCACCAACATTCTGGCACTGTGGTTGACCGAGACTGACGGCATCGTGGCCGACGCCGACCCGCGTACGGCGCTCGAGCACTACATTCGCGCCAAAATGCGCTTTTCGCGCGAGTATCCTGAAGCCTCAAGGGTGTTCGCCAACGAAGTGCTGCACGGCGCCACCGAGATCGGCGGGTTTCTTTCGACCGATCTGCGCGCACTCGTTGCCGCCAAGACGCAGGTCATGCGCGACTGGATCAAGGTCGGGAAGATGGCCGCCATCGATCCGCAACATCTGTTTTTCGCCATCTGGGCCACTACCCAGACCTACGCCGACTTCGCCGCCCAGATCGCCGCGGTCACCGGGTCACAGGCGCTGTCGGACCGCGACTACGCGCATGCCACCGATGCAGTGGTGGCCATGTTCCTGCGCGCCGCCGGATTGGCGCAGTAGGCGGGCGCATTCCTGCGCCGCCAAACCGCGCAGACCCCGCTCAGGCCGCGCCCTTGTCGCGCTCGATCAAGGCGTAGGCCGAATGGTTGTGGATCGATTCGAAATTCTCCACTTCGACCTGGTAGCTGCTGACCCGATCGTCCGCGTTTAGCGCCGCGGCCACATCGCGCGCCAGGTCCTCGACGAACTTCGGATTGTCGTAGGCCCGTTCGGTGACGAACTTCTCGTCGGTGCGCTTGAGCAGACCATACAGTTCACATGAAGCCTGGCGTTCGACGAGTTCGACGATTTCCTCGATCCACACAAAGGCCGCAGTCTCGGCGGTCACCGTAACATGCGAGCGCTGGTTGTGCGCACCGTAGGCGGAGATTTCCTTGGAACAGGGGCACAGGCTGGTGACCGGTACCAATACCTGCAGGCGGAAGCTGGTCTTGCCATCGACAATCGCACCGATGAAGGTGACTTCGTAATCCATCAGGCTCTTCACACCCGACACCGGCGCGGCCTTGTTGATGAAGTACGGAAAACGCATCTCGATATGCCCGCTGGTGGCGTCGAGGCGCTCGACCATTTCCTTGAGCATCACGTGGAACGAGGCGACCGAAATTTCCTTTTCGTGGGCGTTGAGAATGGCCACGAAGCGCGACATGTGGGTGCCCTTGAACTCCTGCGGCAAGCCTACGGTCATGTTGAAACTGGCGATCGTGTGCTGGACCGCGCCAACGGCGCCCGGTGTCGGCCGTTCGGCGATCTTGACCGGATGGCGGATCGCCTTGATGCCAACCTTGTTGATGGCAATCCGGCGCATGTCGGCGGCACCTTGCACATCGACCATCGGCGCAGGTTTTGCAAATGCGGCGTCGCGGGTATTCATGACTGATCCTTTGCGGCCGGCGGCCGGTTCGAAGCGGTATTGCATGGCAAATTGAAACAGCAATTCGGGTGCGGCACTACTCGGCTTTCTTCAGGCGGATTTCTTCATCTGCGGCACCGGCAACTTGTTGAGGCATGTCACGATGGCGCTCTTGATACCGGCAGCGTCGAGCCCTTCGGCAGACAGTAGTTTGGCAGGATCGCCATGATCGATGAAGCGATCCGGCAAACCCATCTGCAGCGTTGGAATCAGGATACCGGCGGCGGCGAGTGCCTCGGCACATGCGCTGCCGGCGCCTCCGGCAACCACGTTCTCCTCGACCGTCACCACCAGTTCATGCTGCAAGGCCATTGCACAGACCAGTTCGGCATCGAGCGGCTTGACAAAACGCATGTTGACCACCGTCGCATCGAGTTCCGCGCCGACCTGCTCCGCAGGTGCCACCATCGAGCCGAACGCGAGAATCACGACGCGCGGATTGGCGGCGCGACGGCGTACTTCGGCCCGCCCCCAGGGCAGTGCGCTCATGGCCTTTTGTATCGCAACACCGGGACCCGCGCCGCGTGGATAGCGTACCGCGACCGGATGATCCTGCAGGAACCCGCTGTAGAGCATTTGCCGACACTCGTTTTCGTCGGCCGGCGCCAGCACCGATACATTGGGCAAACAGCGCAAAAACGACAGATCGTAGCTGCCGGCGTGGGTCGCGCCGTCGGCACCCACCAGGCCGGCGCGGTCGATCGCGAACAGCACCGGCAGGTTTTGCAGGGCGATGTCGTGAATCAGTTGATCGTAGCCCCGCTGCAGGAAGGTCGAATAGATCGCCACCACCGGCTTCAAGCCTTCGCATGCGAGCCCGCCTGCGAAGGTCAAGGCGTGCTGCTCGGCGATACCGACGTCGTGGTAGCGGCCCGGAAAGCGCGCCGCAAACTCAACCATGCCGGAGCCTTCACGCATCGCCGGGGTGATGCCGACCAGCCGCTCGTCAGCCTGCGCCATGTCACACAACCATTCGCCGAACACCTGCGTATAGGTCGGTTTGCTGCTCCCCTTGCCGGCGACGATGCCCTGTGCCGGATCGAATTTCCCGGGCCCGTGATAGAGCACCGGATCGGCCTCGGCCAGCTTGTAGCCCTGCCCCTTGCGCGTGACCACGTGCAAAAACTGCGGGCCCTTTAAAAGGCGCATGTTCTGCAGCGTGGGAATCAGCGACTCGAGGTCGTGGCCGTCGATCGGACCGATGTAGTTGAAACCGAACTCCTCGAACAGGGTGCCTGGCACAACCATGCCCTTGGCATGCTCTTCGAAGCGCTTGGCCAACTCCCACAACGGTGGTGCGACCCCCAGCACCCGTTCGCCGGCGCGCCGCGCCGCGGCATAGAAACGCCCGGACATCAAGCGCGCCAGGTAGCGATTGAGCGCGCCCACCGGCGGCGAGATCGACATGTCGTTGTCGTTGAGCACCACGATCAGGCGCGCGTCCTCGTACACCCCGGCGTTGTTCAATGCCTCGAATGCCTGACCGGCGGACATCGCGCCATCGCCTATCACCGCCACCGCATGGCGGTTCTCGCCCTTCAGCCGCGCTGCCAGCGCCATTCCCAGCGCCGCCGAGATCGAGGTCGACGAATGCGCCGTGCCAAAAGTGTCGTATTCGCTTTCAATGCGGCGCGGAAACCCGGAGATGCCGCCGCTCTGCCGCAGGCTGCCCATGCGTTCGCGCCGACCGGTCAGGATCTTGTGCGCGTAGGTCTGGTGGCCGACATCCCATACCAATCGGTCATGCGGGGTATTGAACACATAGTGCAAGGCGATGGTGAGTTCGACTGTGCCCAGGTTGGACGACAGGTGGCCGCCGGTTTTGGATACCGAGTCAAGCACATAGGCACGCAATTCGTCGGCCAGTAGCGCCAGGTCACGCCGCGCCAGGCGCCGCAGATCGTGTGGGCTGTTGATGGTCTCAAGCAACTTGGTCATGTGCCTTCCGTTGCATCTCTTTTTCGGATGCGCTTGCCGAACGCGACTTGTCGCAGCCGTTCGCGCAGGCGTCGGCAGCGCACCTGCGATGCATAGGTGCGCTCACTAGAAAGACCTTCCGGCGATAAAGCGCGCCAACTCGGCCAAGGGCTTGCCACGCGCCCCGAAGGGAGCGAGCGACGCCAGTGCGTCTTCGAGCAGGTCGGCGGCCTTGCGCCGCGCCGGAGCGAGGCCGAGAATCGACACATAGGTCGGCTTGTGCTGCTGTTGATCCTTGCCGGCGGTCTTGCCCAGGGTGGCCGTGTCTGCGGTGGCGTCAAGTATGTCGTCAACCACCTGAAACAAAAGACCGGCGCACTTGGCATAGTGGTCCAGGCGAGCATGGTCGTCAGCGCCCTGTGGCGCGCCTGCCAGTGCGCCCAAATTGACAGCGGCCCGGATCAGGGCACCCGTCTTGTGAATATGCATCAATTCGAGTTCAGGTTCGACAAGCGGCTTGCCTACCGCATCCAGATCGATTTGCTGGCCGCCGCACATGCCACGTGAACCCGCTGCCCGCGCCAGCAGTTCGAGCATGCGCAGTTGCCGGGCTGCGTCCAACGCCACATTTGGCGCGGCCAACACCTGAAACGCGTGGGCTTGCAGGGCGTCTCCCGCCAGCAGGGCGGTGGCGTAATCGAATTCGACATGCACGGTGGGCTTGCCGCGACGCAAGGCGTCGTCGTCCATGCATGGCAGGTCGTCGTGAACCAGTGAGTAGGCGTGAATCATCTCTACGGCCGCGGCGGGAATCTCCAGCACTTCCGGGGCCGCCCCGGCCAACTCCCCGGCGGCAAACACCAGTAGCGGCCGCACCCGCTTGCCGCCACCCAGAACTGCATAACGCATGGCGTCATGCAAGCGCGCGGGCAGCACATCGACCGGCGGCAACAGGCGCGCCAACGCAGCTTCCATGCGTTGCTGCACCGCCACCATCCAGGACGGAAAATCCATGCTCAAGACGCCCCTCCGCCCTCGATCAGCGGTTTGAGCATGCCATCCTCCAGGACCTTGACCTGCTGCTCGGCGATGCTCAAGCGCGATTGCGCCGCGCGAATCAATTCGGCGCCGCGTTTGTAGGCCGTCAGTGAATCTTCGAGCGGCAGGTCATCGGATTCCATCTGCGCGACGATGGCTTCCAACTCCTTGACAGCGGCTTCGAAACTAAGGCTTTCCGCCGGCGCCGGCGGGGCAGGATTTTTCGGCAAGTCGTTGGCACGGGTTGCCGGCACGCGCAACCATTTGTGCAGTTGGATCAAAGCGGCATTTTAAGGTGTCTTTACCGATTGCGCCGGGTTAGAATATGCCTTCCACGCCTTCCTCAATGGCTCGGAATTACCGCTATCGTTGTATGGTTATTCGCAAATGCGCTACTCTGCGTTTCTTGAGTTGCGAATGCAGCGCCCCAGTAGCCCCTGATTTTGATCCAGACCTTCCGCCTAGAACTCCGATGAGCAGCTTTCGCGTTCGATTTTTGTCCCCCCTGGCCCGCGACGGGCCGGCACGCGCTTAAACTTGCCTTCGGGGCCCCGCTGATCCACGCGGGGCCGCCCATCATTGATGGATTTGCGGCATTCGCGGCTTGACCTGGCCGCCGCCGCGAGAGGTTCGCCACCATGTCGGACATCGGACACATATCCCGCCTGCAGCCGGCCGCTTCCCAGTTGCCGGTACATGCCTATCACGACCCGCGCGTTTTTGAACTCGAAATGCGTGCCCTGTTCGCCGATTCACCCGGTTATGTGGGCCACGAACTAATGGTGCCCAATCACGGCGACTTTCATACATTAGGCTGGATGAACGATGCCCAGGTGCTGGTGCGCAATGGCTTCGGCATCGAACTGCTGTCGAACGTCTGCCGCCATCGGCAGGCCATCATACTGGGAGGCCGCGGCAACCGCCAGAACATCGTCTGCCCGCTGCACCGCTGGACCTACGATCTTGGCGGCAAGCTCCTGGGGGCGCCGCATTTTGCCGACAAGCCGTGCCTCGACCTTCTGAAATTGCCCTTGCAAGCCTGGAACGGGATGCTGTTCTCAACCAAACGCGATATCGCAGCCGACATGCGCGGCCTGGGCGTGGCCGCGGACCTGGATTTCAGCGGCTACATGCTGGACCGGGTCGAAATCAACGAATGCCCCTACAACTGGAAGACCTTCATTGAGGTCTACCTCGAGGATTACCACGTGGCGCCGTTTCATCCGGGCCTTGGCGGCTTCGTCACCTGTGACGATCTCGCCTGGCAGTATGGCGAGCGCTATTCGGTACAGACTGTGGGCATCAACAACGCCCTGGCGCGCCCGGGCAGCGAGACGTATCGCAACTGGCATGAACAGGTACTCAAGTATCGCGCGGAGCGTTTCGACGAGCGCGTGCCGAAACACGGCGCGATCTGGCTCACGCTCTACCCCAACATCATGGTCGAGTGGTATCCGCATGTACTGGTGGTGTCGCACCTGATTCCGCGCGGCCCGCAGTCGACTACCAACGTGGTCGAGTTCTACTATCCCGAAGAGATAGTGCTGTTCGAACGCGAATTCGTCGCCGCCGAGCAGGCCGCCTACGCTGAAACGGCGAAGGAGGACGACGAGATAGCCATGCGTATGGACGCTGGCCGGCGTGCCTTGATGCTGCAAGGCATCAACCAGGTGGGGCCCTATCAGTCGCCGATGGAAGACGGCATGCAGCACTTCCACGAGTACCTGCGGCAACATCTGGGTGAAGCGTTCTGAGCACAACGCCGGCAAGAGTCGGCGCGTGAAGCGGGCCTGAAGGCGGCCACCTGCCAGCCTGATGTTGATTTGCCTGGCACGCGCTAGACTCGAGATTCCCGCGGCTGGCTGCCGGCCGCGCAACGCCCAACGTCCAACGTCAATCCTTCAAGCGAGAACCTTTCATGCACGACAAGATCGTTTCCTCGGCCGAACTGGCCGCGCACCTGACCGACCCCGAGTGGATCATTCTCGACTGCCAGCACGACCTGTTGAACCACGCGTTCGGCCGCGAAGCCTACGCCCGCGAGCACATTGCAGGAGCGCACTTCGTGGCAATGGAAGGCGACATGGCCGGCACCAAGACCGGCCGCAATGGCCGCCACCCCTTGCCTGCGCCGGCCGCACTGGAAGCCGTGTTCGGGCGCCTCGGTGTGAGCGCCGGGCGCCAGGTGGTGGTATACGACGGCTCGCAGAACAACTATGCCGGCCGCGTGTGGTGGACCCTGCGCTGGCTCGGGCACCATGCCGTCGCGGTGCTCGACGGCGGCCTCGGCAAATGGAAAGCCGAAGGACGCGCGCTCACTGCGCAGGTGCCGCTGCCGCGCGCAGCCGTTTTCACCGCGCGGCCCGACGATTCGCGCAAGGTTGACGTTGCTGCCATCGTGGCGAGCCTGGGTAAACCGGGCATGACTGTGGTCGATGCGCGAGCCGCCGAACGCTATAGCGGCAAGGCCGAGCCGATCGACCCGGTAGCCGGGCACATTCCCGGCGCGCTGCTACGCTTCGGCAAAGACAACATCAGGCCCGACGGCACGTACAAGAGCGCCGCCGAACTAAAGGCTGAATTTGCGCAGTTGCTTGGCAATACGCCGCCTGAGCAGGTGGTGCATCAATGCGGGTCCGGCGTATCGGCTTGCAACAACCTGATCGCCATGGAACTGGCCGGCTTGAGTGGTGCGAAGCTCTACGTCGGCTCCTGGAGCGAATGGTGTGCCGACCCGGCGCGGCCGGTGGTAACGGGCATGACGCCCTGATCAACCGACAGTCAGCCATCCTGCAAAGCACTGAAAACCCGCACCTCGTCAGGGATACCGCAGCCCTGGCGCGCCTGTACGGTGACCCACCTTTGGCATCGCTCATCTTCAGCGTTTTCTTGACGGCCGCGCCGACATATCGATCGACCCGGCGCTGTTGCGCCGCTTCACCGTAGGCGGCCGTGAACCGCGCACGGTACTGGTAGTGCATGTCGAGACCGTTTACTTTCAGTGCTCGCGAGCAATCGTGCGTGCGCGGCTGTGGGAGCCTGAAACCCGCATCGAGCGCAGCAGCCTGCCCAGCACCGGCACCATCCTGTCAGCCCTGTCGAACGCCGCCATCAATGCGCAGACGTAAGATCAGACCCAGACAGAGCGAGTCAAGGCGACACTGTATTGAGTGCCGCGCCGCCGCGCTATCGCGGCGGCGATCAGCCAGGACCTACCCAGGTCTCCGACCAGGCCAGGACGCAGCTCGACGAGGCCTTGCCCGATCGATCCTGCGCGAAGGGCTTCGCCGTCGCGGCTTCCCCATTGACCGAGAGTTGCGCGCCGCGCGCCGGGAAGAAGGTGCTGTAGACCCCGATCGGCCGATTCATCTGCCCCGGCGGCACGGTGATCACGAAAGCCGGAAGCAGGTCCCACCACGCCAGAACGATCTGCCCGTCATCCGACGAAATACGCTCCTCCAGAGTCGCCAGGCAATTGCCGCTGCGCACGAACTCGGCATCGACCACCGGCAGCGATTCGTCGCCGAAGGGCGCATGCAGCAATGTCTCGATGCGACGCTGCAAATAGCGCGTCATGCCGATGTTGTCGGAATACACGCGCGGACCCGCCCCGGTGAGCGGGCTGTCGATGAAAAGCGCATGACCCTGCCCCGCCGGTGACCACAGCACACGCCAGTGACTGACTCGATCGATCAATGTCTTGCCGGCATCGTCAGAAAGCCGGATAAACGAATTTTCACCGGTCATCACAACTTCACCGGGGTCGACCAAGCGCGCTTCGCTCATTGCATTCTCCTACTGGTTGGGTTTGTGTTGTTCAAGTGAGAATCAGTCGGCGTAGCCTGGCAGCTCACGGTCAAGCACACGCATCATGGCCGCGAAATACAGGTTTGCGCGCTCGCTGCGGGTGTGCCTGTCATTGACCGGTACTGCCTGCACCTGGGCGATGATCTCCTGCGAAAGAATCTCCAGCGGCTGGCCGGTAGACAGCGCCAGTATCTGGGCGCGACACACGCGCTCGAGCTTGTAGAGCCGGCGGTAAGCCTGCGCAACGCTATCGCCGACCACCAGCACCCCGTGGTTCTTCATGAACAGCACATCTTTGTCGCCAATCAAACGCGCCAGGCGCTCGCCCTCTTCGATGAAATCGGCCGTGCCTGCATACGTATCGTCATAGGCGACCGTGCCATGGAAGAAAGCGGCCGTCTGGCTGGCTGGCAAGATGCGGTTGTCCTTGAGCATGTTGAGCGCCACCGCCCAGGTCTGGTGTGTGTGCAGCACCACGCGGGCGCCGGTGATGCGGTGAATCGGCACATGGATGCATTGCGCGGAAAGCTCGACCACACCCTCGCCTTCGAGTGTCTCACCCTGCACGTTGAAAACGATCATGTCGCCGGCCTTTGCCTCCGACCAGTGCAGTCCGAACGGCAGGATCAGGAAACGGTCTTCAAAACCCGGCACGGTCACCGTGAAATGGTTATCGATACCCTCGTCGAGATCGTCCAGCACCGCCAGGCGATGGGCGGCGGCGAGATGGATCCTGGCCTCAAGCACGGCGTCAACCGCATCGGCGGCACGCGAGCTTTTCAAGGGGTGGACGGACATGGCGGACCTCGACTTGTGCGGGATTGAACGCAGAGTATAGCCAGACGCGCCCCGCGCCCGGGAAGTCGCAACGGTCGCTCGCTCCTGCGGCGCCCGGCTTGCCACGCGCCGCGGGCGATGCGACGCTGCCATCAACCCTTTTTAGCGCGCCCTGCGCAGTTCAATATCACCATACCAGGCTGTCGCCGCCTCGGCGGTCTGGTCGGTGTCGGTCATCACCGCAATCCCCGACACCGGCGGCGGCTCCTCCTTGAAGGCGCGCTTGTAGTCTTCATAGACGTTGCGCTCCATCTCGACCCATTCGCCAACGCGCCTGGCGCCGGATTCGACCACGAACATCATCGCACGCGCGGTGTAGGCATTGGGCAGCATGGTGCCGACGGGCGCGCGGCCGTCCCACACGTAGTTGATGCCGGCATGCGGTGGGTACTCGCCATAGAGCGACTTGGCCAGTCCGTATTGCATGCGCATGCCGGCCCCGGCACGTGCGGGGTCATAGCGGAAAGTCACGTAGACGCGCGCCGGGTAGTCGTCGCCCTCCCTGGTGGCGATATCCGCGCCCTTGATCAAATTGCCGACTTTCCAGCGCCACTTGAGGATCGGAAAGTCCTTGATTTCGATCCTGCGCTCGTCGAAGCGGCGGATCAGCCCGGAGGCCGACTTGCTGCTCTCGGCCTTGAGAACCGTGCTGCCGTTGTCCGCCACCAGGGTGTAACGCGTGAGCGTCTCGATGTTGCGAAAGGTGAGTGGCACCCACTGCGCCGGAATGGCGCTGCCCGGCTTCAAGGCGGAAAAGCGGCCGGCGTCGATCAGGTCCTGAGCGGAAGTGATGGTTGAGGTGGCAAGCACGACAGAAGCGAGCAAGGCCTTGAAGCAAGGGGCGCTTGTCACAGACCACCTATGAATGAGTCGATCAGCCGCGCCAACGCACGCGGGTTGTCCTGGCTGACCCGATGATCGGCCTCGATCTCGGCGCTGGTGGCGCCCGGAATCAGGGCGCACAGGCGCTGCATGTTGGCCAGCGGAAACACGGCCGATCCGGCGCCGCGTATGGCGAGCGTGGGGCAGCGCACCGCGATGCGGTCCCAGATCGGGGTTTCCAGCAGGTGCTCGGTTTCCACCGCACCAGGTGGGAAATAGCGCCATTCGACCTCGCCATTGCCCAGGTCGCGAAACGAATGCTTGCTGTAGTGGTCTTTCATCGCCTCGCTCCAGAGAGCGGAGAACGGCATGCGCGCGCGTGCCTCGGCCAATGAGAGAAAGCGGAATTCGCGCACCATCTGTTCGCGAACCTTGAGACTCAGTTGCGGGTCAAGCGACACTCCAGGGTCGACCACCACCAGGCTTGTCACCCGTTGCGGGCTTTCGGAGGCCAGCAGCAAGGCGAGATTGCCACCGGTGGCGGCGCCGACGAGATGCGCTTGAGCGATGCCAAGGGTGTCGAGCAACGCACGCAGGTCGTCAAGGTAGTCGGCATAACCATACCCTTGCTCAGGATAAGCGGAGAGTCCGTGCCCGCGCGCGTCCGGGGCGATGAAGCGGTTCTTGAGGACGGAATGTTCGACCACGAAATCCCATACCCGTGCATTGGTGCGGTTCGGATGCAGCAGCAGGATCGGCGGATCTTCACCCGGCCAGTCGAGGATATGCGCATCGAGTGACGCCAGTTGCAGGCGTCTGGACTGCGCCGGTCGGGCGAATGCCATGGCTCTTTTCTCCGTCAGGGCGGGTTCATGCAAAATGCGCAGCCGATGGGATCAGATGCGCCAACGTGGTGTCGTCGCGCAGGCGCATCAGGTCCTGCGGCACATCGATATCCGGCAGTTGGCCGGCTTCGGCGAGCGTCGCGCGCGCCTTGCGCGCGCGCTCGCGGGTCTGCGCCATCACCTTCGCACCGCCCCAGGCAATTCCCGCGAAGAGCTCGGGCACCGCGCGCGCCAGCCCGACAGCGACATAGCCGCCATCGTCGGCGGCGATGAACGCGCAGTCCTGGTGCGCCAGCTTCATGTACAGTCTGGAGATCGCTTCAACATCAAGCCATGGGCAATCGGTGCCGATCAGAACCGGTAGCTGCCCGGCGCGCAGCGCGCCTACCAGCGAGAGCCACATCCGTGCACCCAGATCGCCGGCGGATTGGTCGCGCAGTCCGACTGCGAACTCGTTGGCACATGCGGCAAAGTCCGGATGATCCGCGCCCGGTGCACACCATAGTTCGACTTGCGCGTCGCGGTGCATGGCGCGCCAGGCCATGGCGGTTTGCAATGTGTGGCGGGTGAGTCGCTTCTGCAGTTCCGCCGCGCCCGCCGCGCCCAAGGCCGGAATCAGGCGGGTCTTGCACTCCCCTGCCACAGGCGCGCGCGCGAATATCTGCAGCAGCGGTGTCATGTGCGCCGCGTGAAGCGCTGCAACAGTTGTGGCGCGTAGCGGGCCCACATCGGCTGGCCAAGCGACCCTTTTGATTCGACAGCCTTGCGCAGTGCAGTCAGGCGGCCAAGCGCGGCCCGCATTGCCGCCCGCTCCTGCGCGACTGCCGCGTTCGCGGCCGCATGGCGCGCCTCCTTCTGAGCTTCGAGTTGCGGCGGCAGGCAGCCGGCATTCCTCAAAATACGATTGGCCATGCGCATTTCCGCTGGCACCAGCAGTTGATCGTCCAGGTCGAGCCGAACGGCGCCTGGCAGGTGATCGAACAGGCCGGCGGCAGCGGCGCGGGCAATGCGCTCCTCGGCAATGTGCGCAAGCGCTGTACTCATGCGTAGGCGATCCAGCGCCCGCAGGTGATCACCGCCACCCAGATCAGCAGCGACGCGGCGGCAATCACGCGCGCCGGCAAGGGTGCGACATCGTTCCATGTCGCAGGCCGGGCCCAGGACCCCGTATGAAACAGCGCCGCGTTGACGCCGGCGGCGCCGATCAAACCCATCTTGACCAGGAATACACGATTGCCGATGAGGTCGCCGGCATGCGCCAGAAACAGCATCAGGCCACTGGCCACCACCAGACCAAAGGCCGCGATCGAAAGCGGCAGGACATGTCGCATCAGGTCGTCTGCCGGCAACGCCTTCGACCAACCGAGAATACGCAAGTCGACCACCGCGATTGAACCCACCAGGCAAGCCAGGCCAACGATGTGCAGGGTTTCGACCACCGGGTAAGCCCAGGTGACCCTACGCATCCAGACGGCCAGCGGCAAGGCCGCCAGCGCCTGCCCGACATCGATCGCCACTTAGCGCAGTTCGGTGGTCTTGCCGTCGATGATGATGCGCTCGACCCGCAGTTCGTGGGCTTTGCTGCGATTCTGGTAGCCCACCACGCGCGCCTTGACACCGGCCTTGATGGCTTCGGCCTTGAGGCCGCGCGCTTCCATGCGGAACGGTGGCGCCAGCACCGCCACCCAGGTTTTATCGCCGGCCTTGAGCTTGATCACCGTATGCGGATTGTCGTAGCCGGATTCAAGCACCGTGCCGTCGAGCGTGAGCACCTGTTGCGCGTCATACTCGCTCCAGCCATGGTGGGCGAGGCTCGAAAGCGGCAGCAGCAGAACGGCCGCCAAGAGAAACTTCTTCATCATTTAATCCTCCTTCGCCAGTGGGCTCAACTGATCAAGGCGTCGCTCACGCTCAGCCTTGGGCAACGCCGCCAGCGCGCCGACGGCGGCATAAAAGCGCCCGAGATCGCCACCATTGGCGGCCAGCAAAGCAGCAAACTGCGGCACCCGTTGAGTATAGGTCGCAATCGAGCCCAGTTTCGCATTGTTGAGGTCCCTGAGTACCCAATCGTCATAGGCACGCACCTGCGCTTCGCCCAGGTTCCACGCCGCCTTCTGCGCGGCATAGCGCTCGACTAAGCCTGCGAGGATGCGTGTCTTGGCCGCGCGCCGGGCGTCAGCGTCAAGCGGCGCCGCGTAGGCCGCGCCCAGTTCGCGCCGGGCGGTCACGAACAGGCGCAACAACTCGCGGCGCCGCGCCGCATAGCCCGCGTAGCTGGCACGCTGGTCGGCGCCCGCATTGCCCAGCATCCAGCGCCGCAGGCCCTCTTCTTCCACCGCAACGGCGAAGGATTCATTGAAGGTCGAATCGTCACGCACGTACGCCACCTGATGCGCGAGCTCGTGGAAAATCAGCCGCGCGATTTCGAGATCCGGATAGCGGATGAAGGTATTGAGCAGTGGGTCGGCGAACCAGCCCAGGGTCGAGTATGCCGGCACGCCACCGACATACACATCAAGACCCGTAGCGCGCAGCGCCGCCGCATGGTTCTCGGCTGCGTCTCTGGCGAAAAACCCGCGATACACCACGCAGCCGGCCACCGGAAAACACTGGGTGCGCAGTTCGAGCGACAACGCCGGCGCGGCAAACACGTTCCACACCACAAACGGTCTTTGCAGATCTGCATAGCGCCTGTAGCTGGCGTTATCCGGCAAGCCCAACTCGGCACTGGCATAGTCGCGCGCACGCTGCGCGTAGGCCAGGCGCCGCTTGATATCGGCGGTCGTCGCAGGATCGGCCACCACTTCTTCCACAGGGCGCGCCAGGCGCGTGACTTCCATTTGGCCGTTGAACGCCTGCCAGTAGAACGACATGGTCGAACAGCCGGTCAAAAGCAGTGCCGGCACGAGCAGCAGGAAACGCCTCAACCGAAACTCCCGCACTCGATGAAGTGCAGCATGCGGCGTACCACCTGTGGCGACATCAACATGGCTGTATGACCCACCGGCAGCACCAGATGTTCCCGAGCCCCCGCCACGTGCGTCTCGATGACGCTGATCGTGCCGTCATGCGGGCGCGCGAGGCCGGGCACGATGACACGCCCCAGACCGATGTTGGCATCTCCTGCGATCACACCCAGTTCAACCCCGTCGGGCACGCAGGGGCGGCGCGTGGCCAGCCAATCCTGCAGGGCGCGACCGGCCAGTGCCGTGGCCAGGCGGCCCAGCAGCGGCCCCGCATTGTGCCCGCCCACCAGGGCTCGGCCGGCGCGGGTGCCCTGAAATGGCGGTCCGGCCAGCACGATGCGGCCCAGACTTTTCGCCGGCAGTTGCCAGCCCAGGTTGTCAAGCATCGAAACGATCGTCACCGCGCCCAGGCTGTGGCCGGCGAAATGGATCCGCTGTTCCGGCAGACCGGCTACGAAGCGCGCCAAGGCAGCACGGTTTTGCGCCAGGCGACCACGTACGCTCGGGTAGGAAAACGCATAGGTCGCATAGCCGGCGCGCGCGAACTGGTTGCGCCAATAGCGCATCGCGAAGCCCGAAAGCCACAGGCCGTGCACGCAAACCACCGCATCCTTGTCGGAGTTTGCCATTCAGCGCGTCAGCCCCAGGGAAAACAGGACGACGATCATGCCGAATGCCACCATCAAGGCTGGCGTCACCAGAGCACTGACAAAATTGACGCGCTCGGCCTCAGCCGGGTCGTCCGGATTGACCGCCACCACCACCGATGCGCCCGGTTTAAGCCTCTGGTGGTACGGCATGCGCGACACGAAGCGATGCACCGCGCCTTGGGCGTCGCGGTACTCGATTTCCGGGCACTTGAGCACGGACACCCGCACCAAGGCAATCACAACGCCCGTTACCCGCGGCCAGTGACGGTATTTCTGCCACGACAAATGGACAAAGGCCACGCCCATTGCGATGAAGATCACGCCGGCGATCAGCGGCCAGTTGGAAAACAGGGTCATGGCGCACTGCTCGCGGCACAGGTCCGCGCGCCGCAAAAGGGTCTGCGGAGGTTCACGCGCGCTCGATTTCGCCGCAGCAGTCGCGCAGGCAGGCGGCGCGCATCGGCAAGCCCTGCAAAGCCCTCTGAATCATGTAGTCCCTTGCGACGGGCCCTGCAATTGCCGATACTCGATGGCCAGTTCGTTGAGTCGGCGAATGGTCTGCGCCTTGCGGGTTGCGACCTCCTCCAACTTGCGGGTGATCGCGGCCAACTCGGCCAGGCGTTGCTCATTGGCCGCACCCTGTTCGAAGCGCAGCATCAGCTTCAACACGTTGGCCTGATTGACCAGCGCCAGTTCATCGAAGTTGAGCTTGTTCAAATCACGCTGCAGTTGCCGATGCTCGGTCACCACACGTGCAACCTTGTCGCGCCGCTCGTCGCCCGTCGGCGCGGCCGTGCCATCGCGCCCCGGCGCCGGTTGCGGCTGCGCTTCAGGTGCGCGCGCTTCCGGCGCACGTGGCGCTGTCGGCTGGGAGTTAGTGACGACCACCAGAGCGATCGCCTCTTCCAGCGCAGGCACGATGTCGACGACGCGCGCTTTTTCGCCGGCCGAAAGCTTGACGAGGCCGGCGCGCAGTCCGGGCTCGCTGGCGCCAGCGCGCTCGAGTAGATCCAGCAGGAATTGCGATTTGATCGCGTAATTCACATTCTGCGGAATGTCGCCGGTCTGGCGCGCGATCGCCTGGGCGTCGAGCTTTGAAGCAACTATGCCGACCACATTGCCTTCCATGTTCACCAAAGGCCCGCCGGAATTGCCGGTTTGCACCGGCGCACTGACCTGAAACACTCGCGGGTCGTTGTTGGCGCCGGAGAAACTGTTGATGATGCCGTCGGTCACCTTGGGTTCGATGCCCTGTTGCCGCACATTCGGAAAGCCCATGGTGACAATCGCGGCACCGCGGCGCATGTCGGCCGAAGGTCCCACCGGCAAGGGCTTGAAGCGACCTTCCGCCTTGAGCAAAGCCAGGTCGTTGACGCGATCGGTAAGCACCACGCGCGCGGCAATCGTCTCGCCCTTGAGGTTGCGCAGGTTGATTGTGCCGCCGCCCACGACCACATGAAAACAGGTCACGAAATAGCCGTCGGCGGTGACAAAAAAGCCGGTACCGGTGGAAACCCGCTGCGCATGCGCCGCAGTCGCCACCCACAAGGCCGCCAGCAGCAAGGCGCGCAAAGCGCGCCTTCGGAACTGGCTGTAAATGGTGTGATTCATGCGCTCGATTGTAACGGCAAGCCCTTGATCAAATGCGTATTTGCCCGCCCTTGACCGAGGATTGGCGCAGCCGCCGGCCATTTGCTGTGAAAATGGCCGATTGGTCGGCCATCTGCCTTGTATGCAAGTCGCCACCTCCCTGGCTGGAATACGATGAACCGCCTCTCCGTGCTGCGCCAGCTGTTGCCATTTTGCCTGCCTTATCGCGGCCGTTTCGCGCTGGCGTTCCTGTTCCTGTGCGTGGCTGCCACCGCGACCCTGGCGATCCCGTTCGCGTTTCGCAACCTGATCGACTACGGCTTCGCCACCACCCGAGGCAACGACCGGGCAGCGATCGATGCCTATTTCCTGGTGCTTTTCGGCATTGCCGTGGTGTTGGCAGTATTCACCGCCGCCCGCTTCTACATGGTGAGTTGGCTGGGCGAGCGCGTCACCGCCGATTTACGCTCCGCGGTCTACTCGAACATGCTGCTCCAGAGCCCGGAATTCTTCGAGACCACGCAGACCGGCGAAGTGCTGTCGCGCCTGACCACCGACACCACGCTGGTGCAGACCGTGATTGGCACCAGCGTGTCGATGGGCCTGCGCAACACGTTCCTGTTCACCGGCGGCCTGGCGATGCTGCTCATCACCAACCCACAAGCGACCCTGATCATCCTGATGGTGATCGCAGCCACCGTGATTCCCGTGGCGTTGTTCGGACGTCGCGTGCGCAAGCTGTCACGCGCCTCGCAGGACCGGGTGGCCGACGCCAGCGCGATGGCCGGCGAGGTCTTGAACGCGATGCCGGTGGTACAGGCATTCACCAATGAGGGTTTCGAGCGGCAACGCTTCGCGCAGTCGGTGGCGCGCGCGTTCGAGACCGCCGTCACGCGCACCCGCGCCCGCGCCTGGCTGACCGCGATCATCATCACCATTGTGTTCGGCGGCGCAATCTACGGCCTGTGGCTGGGCGCCCGTGCGGTATCGGCGGGCAACATGAGCGCCGGCGCGCTGGCGCAGGCGATCCTATATGTTGCGATCGTGGCCGGCTCGGTCGGCGCGCTGGCCGAAGTGGTGGGCGACATCATGCGTGCCGCCGGTGCCACCGAGCGCCTACTCGAATTGCAGACCGCGACGCCGCACATCGCGACACAGCGCGGGGCAACGCCGCTGCCGACGGCAAGCGCAGGCGTGGGTGCCCGCGTCGAGTTTGATGCGGTGTTGTTCCGCTATCCGTCGAGACCCTTGACGGCTGCGCTTGACCACGTTTCCTTCAACGTTGCAGCAGGCGAGACGATAGCCATCGTCGGCCCCTCCGGCGCCGGCAAAAGCACGCTGATGCAGTTGCTCTTGCGCTTTCACGATCCACAGGAAGGCAGCGTGCGCATCGACGGCACGGACATTCGCCAGGCGGAGTTGGCCAGCCTGCGTGGCAGCATCGCGATCGTGCCGCAGGACGTGGTGATTTTCGCCGCCAACGCGCTGGAAAACATCCGCTATGGCAATCCGCAGGCGAGCGATGCGGCGGTGATCGCCGCCGCGCAGGCGGCGCAGGCGCATGAATTCATCGAGGCTCTGCCCGAGGGCTACCAGAGCTTCCTCGGCGAGCGCGGCGTGCGCCTTTCGGGTGGTCAGCGTCAGCGCATCGCGATCGCCCGCGCGATTCTCAAGGACGCACCGCTACTTTTGCTCGACGAAGCCACCAGCGCGCTGGATGCCGAATCCGAGCAGGCGGTACGGCGTGCGATCGAATCTGCAGCACGCCACCGCACCACCTTGATCATCGCGCATCGCTTGTCGACGGTGAAAAACGCCGATCGCGTGATCGTGCTCGACGGCGGCCGGGTAGTGGAATCCGGCACGCCCGAGCGCCTGTTGGCGGAGGGCGGACTGTATGCCCGACTGGCGCAATTGCAGATCAGCGAGTCGGTCTTGCCTGATACAGTGGCGTGATATTGGTCCAGCAAGAGGAATGCTCATGCAACGCCTGATCATGTGGTTGACTGCGGCCCTGCTGGGATTTTCGACACTGGCGATCGCCAAGGAGGCACAAGTCACCGCAGCCGAAGCTCGCGCCGTACGCAACATCATCGAGAGCCAGCTTGACGCCTTTTCCAGGGATGACCAGGTGCGCGCTTTTTCGTTTGCCGCGCCGCCGATTCGCCGCATGTTCGAAACCCCCGAGCGTTTCATGGCGATGGTGCGGCAGGCCTATCCGGTGGTGTATCGGCCGGCATCGGTGACTTTTCTGAAACCCGAGCGGATCGGCGCTGCCACCATCCAGATGGTGCAAATGACCGACAGCGATGGCGTGCCCTGGCTGGCGCTGTACCGCATGTCGCGCGAAGCGGACAAATCCTGGCGTATCGGCGGGGTTGAATTGCGCCAGACCAGATCGCGGGCGATCTGAGCGCACGGGCTTTCCTCTACAATCAAGGCTTGTCGAACGCTCTGGCCAAATTGCCTTGAACAAAAACGCGGATGCCTTGTCGGCCGCAGCCGCCAAAAACGCGCAACTGGACGCCGACCTGGTGCGCCGTACGCTGGATGGTGACCGTACCGCCTTTGAACTGCTGGTGGTGCGTTATCAGCGCCGGCTCGCCGCATTGATCTCGCGCTACCGGCTGGACGCCGCGACCATCGAAGACCTCACCCAGGAGGCTTTCATCAAGGCCTACCGTGGCCTGGCACAGTTCCGCGGCGAATCGACATTCTTCACCTGGCTGGCACGCATCGCGCTCAATACCACCAAAACCTACCTGTCAAGCCGACGAACGCAGGTGGAATCGGTGAGCCTGGACGACCAGAACGGAGAGTTCGACCCGTTGGCTGCGATCGAGTCGGGTGACTCCACCGAGGGATCGGTGGCGTCGCGCCAGATCGCCGTGATCATCAACGACACAATGGATGAAATGTCAGCGGACCTGCGCGAAGCGCTCAGCCTGCGCGAGATCGACGGCAAGAGCTATCAGGAAATCGCCGATGTTCTCGGCATCCCCTTGAATACGGTCCGTTCACGGATTTTTCGCGCCCGCGAGGTGCTTGCGTTGAAACTTCGGCCCTTGATTGAAGTCAGCCGCAGCAACCGTTGGTGAAACCATGAGCCCAGATCAACTATCACGATTAATTGATGCCGACCTCGAGTCGGAAAACCTTGACGCGGCGCTGCGCGCCCTCAGTGGCGACACTGACGCGCGTGAGGCTGTGAGCGTATTCCAGATGGTCGGCGATGCTCTGCGCGGGCGGGTGGTCGAAGACCATTGCTATAGCCAGCGCATCTTTGCCGCCTTGGCCAAGGTACGGATCGACCCGGCTTGAGCCGCGCAGCAGGCGTGCGATGCCTCTTGCCTCTTGCCTCTTGCCTCTTGCCTCTTGCCACTTAGACGCGTGCGGTGCCGTCACGATTTACCGCAAACATTGATGCGCTGCGGGAACTTTAACCACCATTCGCGGACTATCTAGGTGGGAAACGAGGATAACGCAGCATTGCAAATGGAATCGATCATGAGAAAGCGTCTTCCGCGGCTGGCGGATGATGTATTGCCGAAACTGCTGGTGCCTACACGCAGGCTCGAAAGCGCCGACCGCCCGGCATTGCTTGCCTTTTACCGCAAAACATCGCTATCCGATCGCGCCGCACATTTCGGGCACCCCTTGTCCGACGACAAGCTGGCTGCTTATGTCCAGGGCCTCGATTTCGTCAATCACGGCCATTTTGCCGCCCTCGGGGCAGCATCGCTCATCATCGGCGTGGCGCATTGCACGGTTTTCGATGGCCAAGGCGTGGTGTCAGTGCATGTAGCGCATGGATACCGCTGGCGCGGTATCGGCGCCCGCCTCGGTGAATTGACAGTGCGCTTCGCGCGCGCCCATGAGCTTGCCTGGCTGCGCGCCTATTTCCGCAAGGAAGACGGTGTTGCAGGCAGCCTGGCGCGCCGCTGTGGCATGCATCTCAACGTCGGGCTCGATCGCTTTTACGCCGAACTACGGCTGGTCGCGCCGGCGC
>CAYYFR010000030.1:0-34894 GCA_964470865.1 uncultured Burkholderiales bacterium
TGTATCTTCGACTGCTTTGCGATGGCAGCCCATTTCACCACCTCGGCCCTGGCGAAGGCCGTGAATTCCGCCGATGTACGCGGATCGGCAATGGCGCCGCGCTCGGTGATGCGCGCCTGCATTGCCGGATCAAGCAGGATCCTTCTGACATCGCCGGAGATTTTTTCAACGATGTCCTTCGGGGTTGCGATCGGCACCACCAGGCCGCCCCAGCCTATGCCCTCGAATCCGGGATAGCCGAGTTCGGCGATGGTCGGCACATCCGGCAGTTGCGGTACGCGCTGTGTGGTGGTCATGGCAATGGCCTTGATCTTGCCGGCCTTGATGTGCGGCAGCGCCGACGCCAGGCTGTCCATCATCAGCTTCACCTGGGCGCCCAGCAGGTCGGTCATTGCCGGGCCGCTTCCCTTGTATGGAATGCCGGTCAGGTCAATGGCGGCCAGTGACTTGAACAATTCACCGGTCAGGTGCTGCGATGTGCCGGTGCCGGGGTAGGCCCAGTTGATCGTGCCCGGTGCCTTTTTCGCCGCATCCACCAGTTCCTTGAGGTTGTTGTAGGGCAGGGTCGGATGTGCCACCAGCATCAGGGGCACGGTGAACATGCCGCCGACCATGGCGAATTCCTTCACCGGGTCGTATGCCAGCTTGGCGTAAATGCCCGGGTTGACACCGATGGTGCCGCTGGTACCCAGTGTGATGGTGTAGCCGTCGGCCGGCGCATCGCGGCCGGCCAGCATGCCCGGTACGCCGCCGCCGCCGGCGCGATTCTCGACAACCACCGCCTGGCCCCAGACCGTGGTCAGGCGCTCGGCGACCATGCGCGCGACGATGTCGGTCGCCTGGCCCGGCGGAAAGGGCACCATCAGTTTGACCGGGCGTGCCGGATAGGCTTGCGCGTTGACCGCTGTTGCGAACAGCGCATGCAGAACCGCAAGCAGAATCACGGCAGCAGGCAAACGTTTCATCGAGACACTCCGTTCGGATACGAATCGCGGATGCTACACTCGAATGCGCATGCGGCGGTGCGGCATGTTTTGGTTCGCTGCGATCGCGGCGAGCTGCCAGCGAAGGCGGCAACGCGCAGTGCAATCCGCTCGCAGGCCTTCGACAAACCACTTCGGAAGGAGACAGCATGGCCTCAGTCGTTTCATCCATCGGACGTTCGGAAAAAGCGCCGGCCGGCATCAGTGCGGAGGAATGGCAACTGCGCACCGACCTGGCGGCGGCCTATCAGTTGGCTGCGGTCTACGGCTGGACCGATCTCAACAACACTCATTTCTCGGCGCGCGTGCCGGGCCCCGATCACCATTTCCTGTTAAACCCGTTCGGCATGCTGTTCGACGAGATCACCGCCTCGTCGCTGATCAAGGTCGATCAGGCCGGCAAGGTGGTCGGCGGCAATGGCCAGGCGGTCAATCCGGCCGGCTTCATCATCCACGGCGCCATCCACATGGCGGTGCCCAGGGCGACCTGCGTGATTCACACCCACAGCCGTTTCGGCACCGCCGTGGCGATGCAGAAGCAGGGTCTGCTTCCGGCCAGCCAGAAGGCGCTGACCGTGACGGGCTGGCTCAACTACCACGACTTCGAGGGGCCGGCGCTGCATGCGAGCGAACAGCCGCGCATCGTCGCCGACCTGGGCGATCGCAACATCCTGGTGCTGCGCAACCACGGGCTGCTCACGGTAGGCGAAACCGTCGGCGAGGCCTTTGTCTGGATGTACCGCATCGAGACCGCCTGTCGCCAGCAGATCGATGCCTTGTCCGGCGGCGGGGAACTGGCGCCGCTGTCGAAGGAAACCCAGCAGCGCTCGATCAATCTCGGCCTCTCGATGTACGCGAAAGACGGCTTCAACGCGGTCGGCAGTGAATGGCCGGCCCTGCTGCGCCAGCTCGAGCGCCAGGCCGGTACCGGCTACCGTAGTTGATGCAGCCCTGCGGCGATTGCGCTCGCTGAAAACCTGCGCCGCAGCTGCTACGGCGGGCAGAAGTTTTTCCGATCGAGGCAGCCCGGGCGCTTAACTGCAGGCGGATACGCGGCCATGCTGCCCATCGTTTTTCCCACCGTTGTTCACATGCTTGCGGCGACCGCGGCCCTGCATCCGGCGCGTCGGGCGTTGGTCATGGGTGACATTGGTCTCGACTATCGGGAGCTGCTTGATGCTGTAGGCGGCCTTGCGCGCGAACTCGCGGGCCTGCATGGCGGCCGCACCTTCCGCTGCGAACGCATCGCCATTGTGCTGCCCAACAGCGTCGAGATGTGTATCGCCACCTACGCCGCCCACGCGCTCGGCGCGCAAGTGGTGCCGCTCAACCCGCTGTACACCGGGCGCGAGCTGGAAGCGATTCTGGCCGATGCCGAACCGGCCATGCTGATTCACGATGCCGCAAGGCAGGCGCTGCTGGCGCCGATCGTGCAGCGCCTGCATATTGCGCACACCGTGGCCATTGATGTGGGCGGTGCGCAGCTCGCGCGCTGGATGCGTGCAGCGGCGCCGCTGCCGCAGCCCTTGCCGGGCCCTGACGACCTGGCCTTCGTGCAATACACCGGCGGCACCACCGGCCGCTCGAAGGGCGTCAACCTGTCGCATGGGGCGGTATCCACCAACGTGAGCCAGCGCGAGGGGCTGTTGCCGACCGCACGCGAAGGCGAGCGCATTCTCTGCGTGATGCCGCTGTTCCACACCTATGCGCTTTCAATGGGCCTGCATCTGGCAGCGTATTGCGGCGGTGCCCTGGTGATTCTGCCGCGCTACCATCCGCGCGACACCCTGCAGGCAATCGCAAACGAAGGCATCACCATCCTGCCGGGCAGCCCGACCATTTTCAACGGCCTGATGGCGCATGAGGATTTCGGCAACACAGATTTTTCGCACCTCCACACCTGCTATTCCGGTTCGGCGCCGCTGTCGCTGGAAACCCTGCGTCGCTGGGAAGCCGCGGTTGGCTGCCCGATCTACGAAGGTTACGGCCAGACCGAGGCCGGGCCGGTGCTCACCTACAACCCTGTTTCCGGTTTGCGCAAGCCCGGGTCGGTCGGCATTGCGCTGGCACAAACCGAGGTGCAGATCGTCGATACCGAGAGCGGAACCCAGGTGCTTGGCGTGGGCGAACGCGGCGAGATTCGCGCACGCGGCCCGCAGATCATGCGCGGCTATCGCAATCTGCCGGTCGAGACTGCCGAAGCCCTGCGCGACGGCTGGCTCTACACCGGCGACATCGGCGAGATCGACGCCGACGGTTATCTCACCATTCGCGATCGCAAGAAAGACATGGTGATCGTCGGCGGCTACAACGTTTATCCGCGCGAGGTCGATGATGTGCTTTTCATGCATCCGGCGGTGGTCGATGCCGCCAGCGTGGGCACGCCGGACGCCTATCGCGGCGAGGTGCTGCGCTCGTTCGTGGTGTTACGGGCCGAAGCGGGCACGACGGTTGAAGAGTTGCTGGCGCATTGCGCGCAGAATCTGGCGAAGTACAAGGTGCCGGTCACCATCACGGTGGTGGATGCATTGCCCAAGACCGCGGTCAACAAGACCGACAAGAAGGTGCTGCGCGAAGATGCGCGCCGCGCGTTTGCCTGAGCTTGATGCGCTGCGTCGCAAACCTGCGAGGAATTGACTGAAGTTCAAGCGCGACGAATGCGCGAGCGTCACCGAGCTTTTGGCCCGCCGAAACTGCGGTCGTCAAACGCATCCTCGTGCGCGACGGCCAGGAAGTAAAAGCCGGTGAAGTCCTGGCCGAACTGGAAGCCGCCGCCACCGCCACGGCGGCGTTGGCGCGGCGCGTCTTTTGCATGACGGCAAGGCGGCAACCGTTTTTCCGCTTGCCTTCGCTCGTCGCATGACAGGCGTAAAACGCCAGGCCAAGCAACCTGCCAAGCCCGCGCTTCCGCTGCAGCCAGCCAAACGTCATGAGGCGTCGTGGCAATGCGCGCGGAAGGGCGTTTCGATGCCGGCATCGAGCACTCCGGCTACTCTTTTGAGGCGGGCAATGATATAAGCTTGCACCTCCTTAAAATCCGGCTTGAACCACCGCTGCACGCGCCGCGGCTGGCGCACCGGCTACTTACTGTTTGAGATCCTCCACGTGACCTTGCCCCGCCCGCAGCGAACCCTGCCGCAGATGTTGACCGTGCAGGCCGCGCGCCATGGTGATCGCCCGCTCTTGACCATCGGTTCGAAAACCTGGACCTTCGAGGACGCGGCTCATGCGGCGGCGTCCCGCGCCGGCAGCCTGCTTGCAGCCGGCGTTGGCGCCGGCGATCGGGTTGCGCTACTTTTGAGCAATCGCTTCGAGCTGTTGGAACTGGTGCTCGCCTGCGGCTGGATCGGCGCCATCGCGGTGCCGATCAATACCGCTGCGATGGGCCCGCAGATCGCCTATTTCCTGGAAAACAGCGGCGCCCGGGTGCTGGTGATCGAGGCTGAAATGCTGCCGCGCCTTCAGCAGGTTGACACCACGCGTCTGGCGCTTGCCCACACCTGGATCGTCGGCGCCATCCCGCACGGCGCGACGGCCGCGCTCTACGGCGTGCCGCTGCCAGCGCTTGGCACGCCGGTATCGGCCGCCGCGGTAAAGCCCGGCGATACGCTGGCGATCCTGTACACCTCCGGCACCACCGGGCCTTCCAAGGGTGTGATGTGCCCGCATACGCAGTACTACTGGTGGGGCGCCAACTCGATCGAGCTGCTGGAAATCACCGCCGACGATGTGCTGGCGACCACCTTGCCGCTGTTCCATATCAATGCCCTTTCCAGTTTCGCCCAGGCGCTCCTGTCCGGCGCCAGAATGGTGCTCTACGAGCGCTTTTCGGCGAGCGCGTTCTGGCCGGCGACCTGCGAGTCCGGCGCCACCGTGGTGTACCTGCTGGGTGCGATGGTGCCGATCCTGCTGGCGCGGCCGCCCACTGGCGCCGAGCGCGCGCATCGCGTGCGCATCGTGCTGGGGCCGGGTGTGCCGGCTGCGATGATCAACGCATTCCACGAACGCAGCGGGATTCCGATTCTCGAAGGCTACGCCTCGACTGAAACCAATTTCATCATCGGCTCGAAAATCGCCGATCAAAAGCCTGGCAGCATCGGCCGCATCCGGCCGGGCTACCAGGCACGGGTGGTCGATGGCGACGATTTCGAGGTGGCGCCGGGCGTGGCCGGCGAGTTGCTGCTGCGTGCCGATGAGCCGTTCGCGTTTGCCGCCGGCTACTTCGGCATGCCCGAGAAAACCGTCGAGGCGTGGCGCAACCTGTGGTTTCACAGCGGCGACCGCGTGGTGTGCGAGGCGGACGGAAACTTTCGCTTCCTCGATCGCTTGAAGGATGCGATCCGGCGCCGCGGCGAGAACATCTCTTCCTACGAGGTCGAGCAGGTGTTGCTGGCGCATCCGGGCATCGAGATGGCCGCGGTTTTTCCGGTGCGATCCGAACTGGCCGAGGATGAGGTGATGGCGGCGATCATCCTCAAGCCTGGATGCCTGCTTGAACCGCTGGACCTGATGAAATTCTGCGAGCAGCGCATGCCCTACTTTTCGATCCCGCGCTTCCTGGATTTCGTCACCGAGCTGCCGCGCACCGAAAGCGGTAAAGTGCAGAAGTTCAAGTTGCGCGAGCGCGGCCGCGGCGCGGGTACCTGGGATCGTGACGTGGCAGGCTATGTGCTCAAGCGTGGTTGAGAATGACGGCGGCGCCACTGACGCGTTGCCACGCGGTCGTCTTGCAAGCGGCTGCGCCGATCGCGCTTGGTGTAGTGTTCGGCGGGTGAAAAGTTTCGCTCCGGTCGGCGCTCATGCGGGCCGGGGTCTTGCAACAGGCAGGTACAGCCTCGGGGAGAGAACAATGAAATTCAAGTCATGGATCGGCGCCGGCCTGGCGGCCGCGTTTGCGTCAACGGCCGCACTAGCCGAGATCACCATCGGCATTTCGATTGCCGCCACCGGCCCCCAGGCCTCGCTCGGCGTGCATTACAAGAACGCCTTCGAACTGATGCCCAAAACCATCGCCGGCGAGCCGGTCAAATTCATCGTTCTGGACAACGCTTCGGACGCCACCAACGCGGCACGCAACGGCCGCAAGCTGGTTACCGAAGACAAGGTGGACGTGCTGATGGGCTCCAACGGCGTGCCGGCAACCATGGCCCTGGCGCAGGTGGCCAACGAGAGCAAGACCCCGCTGGTGACGCTGTCGCCCGCCACCCTCTCGCCTGAAAACTTCAACTGGGTCTTCATCGTGCCGCAGCCAACCGAGCTGATGATGGATGCGGTGGCCAAGGACGTCAAGAAGCGCAACCTGAAGACCCTGGGTTACATCGGCTTTTCCGACGGCTGGGGCGATCTGGTGTACAAGGCCACCGAATCGCATGCCGCCGCCGGTGGCTACCGGCTCGTCACCAACGAACGCTATGCGCGCAACGACACCAGCGTGGTCGGTCAGGTGTTGAAAATCATCGCGGCCAATCCGGATGGCGTGATCGTGGGCGGCTCCGGTACCGGCGGCGCGTTGCCGCAGATTGCCCTGCGCGAGCGCGGCTACAAGGGGCCGATCTATCACAACCACGGCACGGTCAATGCGGAGTTCATCAAGGTCGGCGGCAAGCTCGCTGAAGGCGCGATCGCGCCCACCGGCCCGGTGGTGGTGGCCGACGAGTTGCCCGCCGGCTACGCCACCAAGGCGCTCGGCGCGGAATTCATGAAGCGCTACGAGGCGAAGTTCAATCTTGGTCGCAATGCGTTTGCCGCCTACAGCTACGACGCGGTGCTGCTGGTGGAGGCCGCGGCCAGGGAGGCGCTCAAGAAAGCCAGGCCCGGCACGGCGGAATTTCGCGCGGCGATGCGCGATGCGCTGGAGAATGTCAAGAACGTGGTCGGCACCCACGCCGTCTACAGCATGAGCCCGACCAACCACAACGGCATGGACGAGCGCGCGCGCGTGTTGGTCGAGGTCCGGGATGGCCAGTGGCGCCTGATGAAGTGACACGGTGCGGCTGATGGGAAATCGGGGGGCGCGCAGTCGTCCCCTGTTTTTTGTAGGTGCGGCCCGGTCCCTCATTTCATGACCTTCGACATCGCGCTCTGGCTGGGCCAGGATGGCGTCACCAACGGCGCCATCTATGCCCTGCTGGCGCTGGCATTGCTGCTGGTGTTCACGGTGACGCGGGTGATTTTCGTGCCGCAGGGCGAGTTCATTTCCTATGCCGCGCTGTCGCTGGCGCTGCTGCAGGCCGGCCGCATGCCCGGTACGGTGTATGTGCTGGTGATCGGCGGGCTGGTCGCGGCGCTGTTCGACGGCGTGATCGCGGTGCGCGCAGGCGCCTGGCGCCGCCTGCCGCGCATCGTGCTTGTGTACCTGGTGCTGCCACTTCTGATGGCGGCCATTACATGGTGGGCTGTGCCGCAAAAGCTGGCGCTCGGGTGGCAGGTGCTGATCGTGCTGGGCCTGGTGGTGCCGTTGGGGCCGATTCTCTATCGGGTGGCCTACCAGCCGCTGGCCAGCGCCTCGGTGCTGGTGCTGTTCATCGTCTCGATGGCGGCGCACTATGTGCTGACCGGCCTGGGCCTGGTGTTTTTTGGCGGCGAGGGGTTGCGTGCGCCGCCGTTTTCCGATTTCCAGCTCAAGCTGGGCGTATTGACCATCAGCGCGCAAAGCATGCTGGTGGTGGCTGCAACCCTTGTCATCATGGTGTTGTTGTGGCTGCTGTTCGGTCGCAGCATTTACGGCAAGGCCTTGCGCGCCACCGCCATCAATCGAACCGGCGCGCGCCTGGTGGGCATTCCCACCGGCCTCTCGGGCAGCCTGTCGTTCACCCTGGCCGCTTTCATCGGCGCGGTGTCGGGTGTGCTGATCGCGCCGATCACCACCATCTACTACGACACCGGCTTCCTGATCGGTCTGAAGGGTTTCGTCGGCGCGATTCTGGGCGGCATGGGCAGTTATCCGCTGGCGGCGCTGGGGGCCTTGTCTCTCGGCTTGCTCGAATCGTTTTCCTCGTTCTGGGCCAGCGCCTACAAGGAGGTGATCGTCTTCACCATCATCATCCCGGTGCTGGTGTGGCGCTCGCTCACCAGCCATCATGCGGTCGAGGATGAAGAGGAATGAGGCCGAAGCCCGCGTTCGCGGCTTTTCTTTCCTTCATGGCCGTCGCGCCTCTCCTGGTGCCCGAGTTCCACGTCACGCTCCTCAACTACATCGGGCTGGCAACCCTGGTCACCTTGGGCCTGGTGGTGCTGACAGGGGTCGTGGGCCTGATTTCCTTCGGCCAGCAGGCCTTCGTCGGTCTCGCCGCCTACACCACCGCTGTGATGACAACGGTGTGGGGCATTTCACCCTGGGTCACGCTGCCGGTGGCGCTGCTGTTCACCCTGGTCGCCGCCATGATTCTGGGTGCCATCATCTTGCGGCTCTCGGGCCACTACCTCGCGCTCACCACCATCGCCTGGGCGATCGCCGCCTATTACCTGTTCGGCAAGTTCGAGCTGCTGGGCCAGTACAACGGCATCGCCAACCTGCCGGCATTGTCGATTTTCGGCTGGAAGCTCGATACCGGCGCCAAGTCGTATTACCTGATCTGGGTGGTTACGACAGCGGCGCTCGTCGCCGCGCACAACCTGCTCGATTCGCGCTCGGGTCGGGCGATTCGCGCGCTGCGTTTTCGCGGCGTGATGGCCGAGAGCTTCGGGGTCAACACCGCCGCCCTCAAGTACCTGCTGTTCATCTACGCCGCCCTGCTGGCGGGCATCTCCGGCTGGCTGTATGCGCATTTCCTGCGCCTTGTAAGCCCCGGTGCGTTCGGCGTGAATGCCGGCATCGATTACCTGTTCATGGCGGTGATCGGTGGCGCCACCCAGGTGTGGGGCGCGGTACTGGGCGCGACCATTCTCACGCTGCTCAAGGAATGGCTGCAGGACCTGTTGCCCAAATTGTTCGGGCAAACCGGCAATTACGAAATCGTGGTGTTCGGCCTCTTGGTCCTGGTGCTCTTGCATCGTGCGCGCAATGGTTTGTTGCCGGTGCTGGCGCGTTTCCTGCCGCCGGGGCCGCCATTGCGGATTGCAAGCGACGCGGCGCCGCTGGCGCGCCGCTCGCCACCGGCCCCCGGCGCCACGCTGCTCGAAGTGCGCGCGGCACAGAAGCGCTTTGGCGGCTTGCTGGCGGTGGACCGGCTGTCGTTTGAACAGAAGAGCGGCGAGATACTTGGCCTGATCGGCCCCAATGGAGCGGGAAAAAGCACCATGTTCAACCTGGTGACCGGCGTACTCAGATGTGACGGCGGCGAGATCCTGTTTCGCGGCGAGCGCATCGAGCATTTGCCGTCGCGCGATATCGCCCGGCTCGGCATATGCCGCACCTTTCAGCATGTCAACCTGATCGGCAACATGACGGTGCTGGAAAACGCGGCGATCGGTGCGCATCTGCGCGGCAAGCAGGGTACGCTGGCGGCAATGCTGCGCCTGGAGCGCGACGAGGATGCGCGCCTGCTGGCCGAAGCCGCGATGCAGCTCAAGCGGGTGGGATTGGGAGCGCACCTGGCCAGCCCGGCCGGCAGTCTTGCTTTGGGCCAGCAACGCGTGGTCGAGATTGCGCGCGCCTTGTGTGCCGATCCGCTTTTGTTGCTGTTGGACGAGCCGGCGGCCGGCCTGCGCTATGCCGAGAAAGCCGCGCTGGCCGATCTGTTGAGAAAGCTGCGTGACGAAGGCATGACCATCCTGCTGGTCGAGCACGACATGGACTTCGTCATGGGGCTGGTGGATCGGTTGGTGGTGATGGATTTCGGCGCCAAGCTGGCACAGGGAATACCTGCCGAAATCCAGGCTGACGCGAAAGTGCTGCAGGCCTACCTGGGTGGCGTCGCATGAGCGCGATCCTGGAAGTCGGCGACTTGCGCGTGCTGTACGGCAAGGTTGCGGGCCTGCATCGCGCCACTCTCAAGGTCGAGGCCGGCAGCATCGTGACGGTGATCGGCCCGAATGGTGCCGGCAAGACCACTCTCCTGGGCGCGATCATGGGCCTCCTGCCGGCTACCGGCATCATGCGCTACAACGGCAGCAATCTCGACAACACCGATGTGGAAGCGCGGGTCAGCGCAGGCATGAGCCTGGTGCCGGAGAAACGCGAACTGTTCGGCGACATGCCGGTGCACGACAACCTGCGCCTGGGCGCCTTTACGCGGATTCGTCGTGGCGAACGCGATGTCGATGCCGATCTGGAGGCGGTGTACGCACGCTTCCCGCGGCTTCTGGAGCGTCGCGCGCAACGTGCCGAAACCCTGTCTGGCGGTGAGCGCCAGATGCTGGCGCTGGGCCGCGCCTTGATGGCCAAGCCGCGCTTGTTGATGTTGGACGAACCCAGCCTCGGGCTGGCGCCATTGATCGTGCGCGAAATCTTCCACATCATTGCCGACCTCCGCCGGACCGGTGTCTCGATTCTCCTGGTCGAGCAGAATGCGCGCGCGGCCCTGCAGGTGGCCGACTACGGCTACGTACTCGAGAACGGCGAGATCGCAGTCGAAGGGCCGGCACACGCACTGGCGCAAAACCCGCGGGTGATCGAGACCTATCTCGGATTGAGCAGGCGCCACGCCTGAGCTTTGGGCCTTGCCAGGGCGGCGGGTCGGGCCCCATCCTGGGCCGCAGCGCCGCGCTTTTGCAGCGCTACCCTTGGCGCCACGCGCTTGCCTCGGGAGCGGGCATCGTCTGGCGGCGTATATTGCCGGGTTGCGCCATCGTGGCCTACAGGATTGCCCTATCTTCACGCGCTCGCTCTTGACTTCTCCGCGACGCCTTGGCCGCGCCGGCCCGGCGTTCTGGTCACGCGGTCGGCAGGTCCTCGTGTGGTGAAACCTGCCCTTCATGCCTTGCCGGACTTCCGCCGCCTGTGGCTGATCGGATTCATCGCAAACCTGGTGCGCTGGCTCGAAATGCTGGCCTTCGGCCTGTTCGCCTACCAGGTCACCGGGTCGGCCTTCATTGTCGCCTTGTTGAGCATGCTGCGCCTGGTGCCGATGGGTTTGTTCGGCGCATTTCTCGGCGTCGCCGCCGATCGCGTCGAGCGGCGTCACGCGTTGGTTGCGATAGTCGCGGTTTCGATCGCCAGCGTGCTGGTGCTGGGCATCTTGGCCAGCTTCGACGCGATCAGGATCTGGCACCTTGCGGTGGCCTGCTTTGTCAATGGCATCTGCTGGGCGGCGGACAATCCGGTGCGCCGCATCATGCTGGGCGATGTCGCCGGGCCTGAGCGCATGGCCGCGGCGATGGCGATCGATGTGGCCACCAGCAATGCCACCCGCATCGTCGGCCCCGCGCTCGGCGGATTGCTGCTGGCGCGCTACGGGCTTGCCAGCGTATTCTGGTTCGGCGCCGCGCTCTATTGCGCAAGCCTTTTCGCCGCCTTGCGGGTCAGCGTACGCCATGCTCCCACCTGCACCGATGGCGCGTCGTTCGCCGCCAGCATGCGCGAAGGCCTGGCCTGGCTGCGCGGCGACCGGCGACTGGTGGGTGTGTTCGTGATCACGACGATCTTCAATATCTTCGGCTGGCCCTTCTTGAGCATGGTGCCGATCATCGGCACCGACTACCTGCATCTTGACCCCAACGGCGTGGGCTTGCTTGCCAGCAGCGATGGCGTCGGCGGATTGCTCGGCGCGGCGCTGATCGGCCTGTTCGCGCGCCCGGCCTGGCACGGCCGCATCTATGCGGGCGCGGTAGCGGTCTACCTGGTGCTGGCGATCGGCTTTGCGACCGCGCCGGCGGTTGCGCTGGCGGCCCTGGCCTTGTTCCTGGTCGGCGTGGTTGGGGTCGGATTTTCGGTGTTGCAAACCACGCTTGTGTATCGGCTGGCGCCGGTGGCTTTGCGCGCGCGCCTTCTGGGGCTGCTCTCGGTTTGCATCGGCACCGGGCCGCTCGGTTTCCTGTATCTCGGCCTTCTGGCCGATGTCCTTACGCCCAGAATCGGCTGCGTGGCGCTGGCCGCCCAGGGCATCCTCGTGCTGCTGTTGACGCGCCGCTACTGGCAGCCTGTGCTGCGGCCGTAGCCCGCCGCTGAGGGGCACGGCCGGGCAGTGAAGCCTCACATGAACAGCTGGACCATCGGCAGGGGCGCGTCGGCATTGAGCAGGTCGATGCGCTTCTCGACAATCTTCAGGGCGCCGCCGCTGCATGCCAGGGTGTGCTGGGCCGTGCAGGCGAAGGTGTGCTGCAGCGTGGCGCGGGTTTCGATGTAGAGGTAACGGGTGCGCAAGCCGAATACGCCGCGTTCCTGATTCATGGCGGTGACCGTCGGGCGTTGCAATACATGCAGTCCGCGGCTTTCCGGCTGCTGCGAGAAAGTGCGCTCGCCTCCCAGGCGTTCGATACGCGCTCTGAGCAGCAACTTGTCTTCCAACATCAGGGAGACCTGCAGCCGCGCATCGGTTTGCCCTGGCTGCGCCGGAATCCAGTAGCGGCCATCCTCGGCGAACAGGTCCAGCCAGCGTTGGTACTGGCGCTCGTCGAGCAGTTCGGCCTCGCGATAAACGAAGTCGATCAGATCTTCGCGGCCAACCGGCAGTGGCGGCGCTGCGGCGCTCATCGGACTGCCCGCCTGTCACTGCGTGACATCCGCCCCGAGGGAGGATGAGCGCTCCCTGCGGGTGGCCGGGCGGCAGCGCTCATGCCGGCGCCCGGGCCTGGCCCGGGGCCATCAGCGCCGCCCAGGCCTGATACTGGTTGCGCATCGGCCATTCGCTGGTGCCGCTGGTTTCAGCCGCGCCGGCGGCCGCTTCGCCGGCCACGTGTTCGCGATGCAGGCTGACCCAGGGGTTGGCGTTGGCCGCCAGTGCGCGCTGCACGGTCTGAAACACGTGAATGTCGTCGTGGGCCACGATCGAAAACGGCGAGAACGCCAGGCGGTTGTAGGTAAGGGTGCGCTCCAGCAGCACATCCGGCGCGCCAACCAGTTCCAGCGCCCACACCTCGATTACGGTGCGGTCGACCGCCAGCGGGCGAATCACGCGCAGTGTTTGCAGGGCGTTCTTGGCCACCAGGCTGGGAAACAGCACCGAATTCTGCGGCGCGAAGGCCAGAATTTCACGCGCGCGCTTGGCGCCGTGGGCGGCCTCCAGGGCCAGCACATAGTCGGGTAGGTCGCCATAACCCGAGTGAATGCTGGCACGGGTGCCGAAAATGCTGTGGCCATGCGGGTAGACGCGCACACCGGCGTTGACGAAAAATTCGTAGCTGGCGCCAAACGGCAGCAGCTGCTCCAGCGCCATCGGCATGGACGAAGCGGCCGGCAGTGCCTTGGCGGCGTCGCGCGCGGCGCGCGCCACCGACTCGTGGGTGGATACCGGATGCACGCCGTCGTTGATGTTTTCGAGATAGATTTTCCAGTTGCAGTCGATCACGCTTGCAAGGCAGGCGCCGGCGATGCGCAACCGGCCCAGCGGCGAGCGCTCGGCAAGGTTGTCGAGCACCGCTGTGATGGCGCCAAAGTGTTCTTCGAACGAGGGGCCGTCCGCTGCCAGGCGTGCGAACACGAAGCCGCGGTGGTTGCGCGATGCGATGCTTGCAAGCCGCAGCCCGGATGGAGCAGCGGACAGGCGGGTGCCGGCATAGCCGGCCTTGAGCGGTAGCGCGATCAGCGTGCCATCAAGCTTGTAGCTCCAGGCGTGGTAGGGGCAGCGCAAGAATTTTCCGGCCGAACCGGAGGCGCGGCTGAGCAGCATGCCGCCCTTGTGGGCGCAGCGGTTTTCCAGCACCCGCACGCAGCCATCCTGACCGCGCACCATGATGATGGGCGTGCCGGCGATGCTGGTGGTGACATAGTCGCCGGCGGCCGCTACCTGGCTGTCATGGCCGACAAAGACCCAGGACCTGGCGAACACCCGCTCGCGCTCGAGTTCGAATAGTTCAGGGTCGAGATACACGTCGCGATGCACGCGGTCGGGTTCGACCAGTGCGCGGATCGCAGCCGGGTTGTCGCGGTAGTTCACCGGCACCTTTCAATGAGGCGGAGCGCCATGAAAACGCTGGACAAGTCCGTGGAATGCGGATGCTTATACGAAGAACTTTTGCTCTTCAACATCTTGCAGAAGCGACTTTCTCGACCTACGGACCGGTTCATTGTTTGCCTGTCGATCAGCTTCCGCCTGGCACCAGCGCCAGCACGCGCAAGGGGCTGCCGCTGCCGTGTTCGATTTTCAGCGGCGGGCAGATCAGCATGCTGCCGGTGGCGGGAAGGAGGTCCAGGTTGGTCAGGCATTGCAGGCCGTAGCGCCCGGCGCCGTGCATGTAGTAATGGCAAGGGTAGGGTGGGCGCTGGTGATAGCCCTGGCCGGCGTCGGTGCCGATCGACTCCGAACCGAAGCCCAGCACATCGCGTTCCTCGACTAAAAATTTTGCCACCTCGGCATGCGGGCCCGGCGTGTGCTGTCCGCTCTCGTCATAGTTCTGATAGGCCTCGGGATCGCCGCTCTTCTTCGACCAGTCGGTGCGCATCAGCACCCACGAACGCGCCGGCACCCGCCCGTGGCTGGCTTCCCACGCCTTGACCGCGTCGACGGTCAACAGATAGTCGGCATCGGCGGCGGCCTCGCGCGAGCAATCGATCACCACCGCCGGCGCGATGAAGTTCTGCACCGCAATGGTGTCGACGGCGTTGTTGGGCAAGTCGCGGCCGGAGATCCAGTGCACCGGCGCATCGAAGTGGGTGCCGGTGTGCTCGCCGCAGGAAAAGTTGTTCCAGTACCAGCCCGGGCCGCGCTCGTCGTAGCGCGACACTTCCTCCAGGCGGAACGGCAGGCACTGACCGAACTCGGGCGGCAGGGCGATTTGCGGGAACTCCGGGGTCAGCGTATGGGTCAGGTCGAGCACGCGAATGCGGCCCTGGGCCAATGCCCCGGCCAGCGCTGCGAGGATTTCAGTGGGCTGCATGATCTCAACCTTCGCCGGCGGCAAGTTCGCGTTCCAGCACCTTGGGATTGTCGCGCCAGCGCGCCAGCCATTCCTGCGCCACATCACCCGGGTACAGATCTTCCACACCGTCGCGCAATGCCTTGACGATCGCCTGAGCCAGCGCGGCCGGCGCCAGTTTCGGTGGCGGCAACAGCTGGTTCCAGTCGTCGTCGATCGGCCCGGGAAACACATTGACCACGCGAATGCCGGCGCCGCGCATTTCGGCGCGCAGGCATTGCGCCAGCGATAGCGCAGCGGCCTTGGAGGCTGAATAAGTACCGTGCGGCGGATAGTTGGACAAGGCGTAAATCGACAGCAGGTTGACCCACGCCACGGCGCTGGCGGCACCGTCGGCGCCGCGCCCCTTGAGTGCCGGCCCGAATTCCTGCGCCAGGCGCAACAGGCCGAAATAGTTGATATCCATCTCGGCGCGCGCCGCATCGACACCGCGCCGGGTGGCGATGCCGTGGGTGCGATGCACTTCCGCATTGTTGATCACGATATCGACCTTGCCGGCGACTTCACCGGCCAACTCGGCCACCGACTTGGCGCTGCTGAGGTCGAGCGGCACCAGGGTCACCTGCGGCAGGGCACTCAAGTCGGCGAAGCCGGGCAGCTTTTTCCACGGCTCGGCATGGCCAACCCAGATCAGGTCGGCACCGGCCGCGGCCAGGGATTTCACCAGCGCCTGGCCGAGCGCGGTCTTGCCGTCGGTGACCAGCACCTTGCGAAACTTCGGGTCACAGTGCATTTCGCGCAACACGCGATCGTCATTCATGTGTTCAATCTCCTTGAGCGGCAGGCCCAGCAGTACCGCCTGCCCGGCACGGTCGAGCCGCGCATCGACCCGCACCGCTGCCGGCGCCGCTGGCGTGCAGTCGGGCAGATGCACCATCAGCGTCGGACCGCTGTCGAGCCGCACCAGCCCCAGGCGCCACGGCAGGCGCTCGCGAAAAAACAGGTCATTGCTGTGGTGCAGGGTGGTCTCGCTTAGCAGCATGCCGGCGCCGCTTTGCGGTTTCCATTGCAGGCGCGCCGACAGGCACACGTGGCAGGCCTCGCGCGGCGGGTATTGCACCGCGCCGCAGTCGGCGCATTGCTGCAGCTCGAAGCGGCCGACGGCGGCCGCGGCGGTCAGGCCCAGCGCGACGCGGCTGCGGCCCCAGGGCGGCAGCGTCGGCGCGCGCGTGCGCAGCAGCGGGTTCTTGCGGCGCGGCCTTTGCATTGGCAGGCTCATGTCAGTTGGCCCTGGCCAGGATCAGCGCGCCGGTACACAGGCAGCGATCGTAGGTCACCATGCCGAAGCCGCTGACCAGGCCCAGCTGCGCGTCCGCTACCGCGCGCCCGGCGGCCTGGCCGCTCAACTGGCGCACCGTTTCGGTGAGGCCAATGTAGCCGCCGGCAGCACCGGCCTGGCCGGCCGACAGCTGGCCGCCGCTGGTGTTGGTGGGCAGGCTGCCGGCGCGGGTCAAGTCGTGGCTCTGCACGAACGCGGGTCCTTCGCCCTTGGCGCAAAAGCCCAGGTCCTCGTACTGCATCATCACGATCACCGGATAGTCATCGTAGAACTGCACCAGGTCGATAGCGTCGGGCTTGACGCCGGCCTGGCCGTACAGCTCATCGCGGTCCATGGCCCAGCCGCCGCGCAGCATGATCGGGTCTTCGCGATAGGCGTTGTGGCGCTCGGTGGCCGCCAGCAGGCGGGCGTAGGGCAGGCCCAGGTCGCGCGCACGCGCCTCGCTCATCACCAGCACGCCTTCGGCACCGGCGCAGGGCATCACGCAATCGAACAGATGGATCGGCTCGGCGATCACGCGCGCGGCCATGTAATCCTCTTGCGTCAAGGCCTTCCTGAACATCGCGTACGGCGTGGCCAGCGCGTTTTCGCGCTGCGCCACGCAAATGCGCCCGAAATCCTCGCGCCGTGCTCCATAGGTGCGCATGTAGTGCGCGGTGATGAAGGCGAACATCGCGTTGGGCCCGCCGGAGCCATAAGGGTAGGTGGCATCGCGCGCGAACAGGCTGAAGCTGCCGAGCGAGGCGCGAAACGAATCCACATGGTTGGTGTCGCCAGCCACGCAGGCCACAACTTCGGCGTCGCCGGCCTGAATCGCGCGTGCTGCGCGGCGCACCGCCACCACGCCGGAGGCGCCGCCCAGCGGCAGATGATCGAGCCAGCGCGGGCACAGTCCCAGGTGCTGGGTCAGGCCCACCGCGGTATCCGGGGCGAGCGAAAAGCTGGATACGCACAGGCCGTCGATCTGCTCCTTGGCGATGCCCGACTGGCGCAGCATCTCGGCTATGACCTGGCCCACGAACCAGTGCGCGCCGTGCGTGGAATAGCGCACATAGGGCACGGTGACCGGTACGGCCACGGCTACGCCTGCGTATCCCTGGCGCGTGGATTTAGCCATGCTTGCAAGACCTGGCGTGCTTGACTGTGCGGGTTTGAATCGGCATCGGGCACAAGTGTACAGACCCGCGCGCCAATCGCGATCGCGCGCAAGCTGCTTTACCGCGGGCCGAGCGCGGTAGTACTATGGCCGCCCAACATGCAAGACCGGGAGCAACCATGGGAATGATTCGACTCGGCACCAAACCGCCATTGACGGTGACTACGGGAGAAACGGTTCTGCAGGCGGCGCGCGCCATGGTCGAACGCAAGGTCGGCGCCGCCACCGTAGTCGATGGGGAGCGGGTGGCAGGCGTGGTCACCGAACGCGACGTGTTGAGAAAGTTGGTCGCCGTCGGACTCGACCCTGCGGTAACACCGGTGCGCGACATCATGACAAGTCCGGTATTGTCGATCGGTACCAAGACCACCGTGGCGGCGGCCGCCGCGCTGATGCGCAAGCATCATATCCGCCACCTGGTGGTGTTGGACGAGCATGAAAAACTGGTCGGCATGCTGGCCCTGCGCTACCTGCTGTACGACCTGATGGACGACATGGAGCGCAACGTCGGCGACCTGATGGGCTTCATCATGACCGACAGCCCGGGCGGTTAACCGGCTGCGTTTTTCCCACCGCGACCCGGGCGGCGCCCGCTTCGCCCGCGCTGGACGCCACCGGCAACTCGCAGTTGGGCAGGAAGGCGCTGGTTTGTTTGTCGCCCGCATCAGGCTGTCGGTGTTTTAGCCGGTGACGGCTGTCGGCGGGGCCCGGTGCTGCGCGCAGGCGGCCGCCGCGGCGCACCGCGCAGCAAGCAAAACGGCACAATCCCAATGCGGATACGATGGCGGCCTGGTTCACCAATCCTTCCCGACCCCAGGAAACCCGACAAATGCAAACAGGACAAATACGACGCATCGTCACCGGCCATGACAGCGAAGGCCAGGCCATCTTCACCGAAGACGGGCCGGCGCCCTCGGTGCACACCAATCCCAGGCGCGTGGGTTACCTGCTCACCAATTTGTGGATGACCGATGCGACCCCGTGTTTCGTCGGCAACGACGCCGACCCGACTTCACGCCCGCTGACACTGGAACCGCCGAAAAACGGCACGGTGGTGCGCATCATCGAGTTCGGGCCCGAAGGCGAGTGGACCAGGCAACTCGACAGCGGCGGCGCCAAGGAGGCGTTTGGCGCATTGGGCACCGACAAGGCGTCGACCTACAAGGAGGGCGGCCATCCGCTGATGCATCGCACCGAAACGCTCGACTACGCGCTGGTGCTCGAAGGCGAGATCCATATCGTGCTCGACCGCGAAGAGCGCCTGATGAAGCGGGGCGATTTCCTGGTCGAGCGCGGCACCAACCATGCCTGGGCGAATCGCTCGGGCAAGGTGTGCAAGATGCTGTTCGTGCTGATCGACGGCCAGTTCGACCCGCAGATCGGCAAGCACTTCGCCTGACCATGCAACCGGCGTGCCGCGCTTGCCGCCTGCACGGCTCGACGCGGCGCATTGAAAGGTAGGTTGCAGCGATGCGAATCGCCTTGGCGGGACTGGCCGCGCTGGCCGTGGCGATGGGCATCGGCCGCTTCGCCTTCACGCCCATCCTGCCGATGATGCAGCAGGATGTCGGGCTGTCGGTGGCGGGCGGGGGTTGGCTTGCCGCTGCCAATTACCTGGGATACCTGGCGGGCGCACTGTGGGCTGGCGCTACGCGCGCGACTGCGGCGACGGCGATCCGCGCCGGGCTTGTGGTGATCAGCGTGACCACACTTGGCATGGCCTTCGCCAGTGGTTTTGGCACCTGGGCGGCGCTGCGCCTGCTGGCGGGGGTGGCCAGCGCCTGGGTGATGATCCACACCTCGGCGTTTTGCCTTGAGTCGCTCGCACCGCTCGGCCGGCCGATTCTCGCCGGCGTGGTATTCGCCGGCGTCGGCATCGGCATCATCAGCGCCGGCAGCCTGTGCGTGCTGCTGATGGCAGTCCATGCGCAGTCGGCCAGCGCATGGCTGGTACTGGGCGGGGTGACCATCGCGGTCACGGCGCTGCTGTGGCCGATGTTTCGCGTGGCCGTTGGCGCACCCGGCCCCGCGCGCGCCAGCGGGCGCTGGACCTGGGAGCAGGCGCGCCTGGTGCTCGCCTATGGCGCCTATGGCCTGGGCTACATCATCCCGGCGACCTTCCTGCCGGTGATGGCGCGCGAAGCGGTGAGCGATGCGGCGCTCTTCGGCTGGGCCTGGCCGGCGTTCGGCGCCGCAGCGGTGTTGTCGGCGCTCGGGGTGACGCTTGTCGCCGGGCGCTACAGCAATCGCGCCGTGTGGATCGCCAGCCACCTGGTGATGGCGCTTGGCGTCGCCGCACCGGTGTTCTGGCCCGGCATCGGCGGCATCGTGCTGGCGGCGTTGTGCGTCGGCGGCACCTTCGTGGTGATCACCATGGTCGGCCTCCAGGAAGCGCGCAGCGTCGCCACGGCACACGCCAACGCAAACGCGGCACGCCTGATGGCAGCGATGACTGCGGCCTTCGCGGCCGGCCAGATTGTCGGGCCCTTGTGCGTCAGTCTGATGCTGGGCACCGGCGCTGGATTTGCCGCAGCGCTGCTCAGTGCCAGCGCGGTGCTGGTGGCGGGCGCGCTGCTGTTGGTTCGACGTTAGCTGCGCGCAACATCCGCGAAGCCTACGAACACCGCGGCCTCGGCCACGGACTTGCGCTCGGATACCACTGCATTGGCGGGCGCCGAATTGCGTGAAGGCAGCCAGAGCGTCGCGCGGGTGCTTGCCGGCCCGCGCTGACTTGCTTTCAGTTGCGGTAGTCTTCTTCTCGCTGGTGCCGAATCGCGCCCACGACGACTGCGTCGCCTTCGACCTCGAGGTCATGGCCGAACTCCAGGCGCGCCTCGGCAGGAAGCGGTGGCGGACCTAAGGCGTCTGGAGGACTTCGCCATCGAGCGCGAACTCGCCAGCGAGACGCCGGATTGGACGATTCTGCAACGCGCGCTCCACGCCGTGCGCGAGGGAATGCGCCTCTTGTCCTGGTCGCCCTACTCATGCCGGCGGGTTCGACGCGAATGGGGGGAAAGGTGGAAGAGCAGGTTGGCTTGGCCAGTGCCGACAGTCGAGCGCTTTGCGACGTAGCGACAGTCCGAATCGCTTGACTTACGGATTGTGGCGGTGAAACAAAGGGGGGCGGTACTGGCTTTAGGCTGCTCCGGCTTTTCGACTGCTAGCGCCCCGTGAACTCCGGTTCGCGCTTGGCCACAAACGCCTTGGTCGCCTCGCGGTGGTCTTCGGTCTGGCCGCAATGCACATGATGGGTCACCTCAAGATCGAGGCATTCATCGGCTTCCCCGGCGATGGCGCGGTTCAGGTTTTCCTTCATGTAGCGGTAGGCGATGCTCGGGCCGCTGGCCAGCCTCAGCGCGATCTCGCGTGTTTTCGCGGCCAGTTCTTCGGGCGCGCACACCCAGTTGGCCAGCCCCAGGCGCAAGGCCTCGTCGGCACTGAGGCGCTCGGAGAGGTAATACAGTTCGCGCGCCTTGGCCGTGCCCACCAGTTGGGTGAGAAAGAAGCTGCCGCCGTAGTCGCCGGAAAAGCCGACCCGTGCGAAAGCGGTGGTGAGAATGGCATTGCTGGCCATGATGCGCAGGTCGCAGGCCAGGGCCAGGGAAAAGCCGGCGCCGGCGGCTGCGCCCGGCAGCGCCGCGATGGTCGGCTTCGGCATCTTGTAGAGCTTGCCCGCGGTGGCGCGCTGGTTGACCCGCTGGCGATGAATCGCGCCGTCGATGCTGAGCTTGCCCAGCGTGCCGTCGCCGCTGGCGGCCATGCCCTTGACATCGCCGCCGGCGCAAAAACCACGGCCGGCACCGGTCAGCACGATGCACTTGACCGCCGGGTCCAGCTCGGCGGAGGCGAGTTGCTGCGAGAGCGCTTCGATCATCGGGCGCGACAACGCGTTGCGCGCCTCGGGCCGGTTCATGGTGAGCGTCAGTACGCCGTTTTCCAGGCTTGCCTGCAGGTCCGGCGTGCCGGTGTCGATTGTGGTGGCGTCCATGCTGGTCTCCATTGTGCTGCTGCGCTTGCCGCGAAGCCCTGCATTCTAGCCGCCGGGTTACGCGGCCGGATCAGCCGCTTTGGACCACGCCTGTGCGGCAATCCGGCCAGGGCGTGGTCGCTCCGGCGTTTTTTGGTTGACACATGGGAGTCAGCTTGTTACCTTTATGCGTTCGATATACCAATATACGTACAACAAGAGCCAAAGGAGAAAAGCATGAAAAAGGTGTTGGGCGCAATCGGCAGCCTGCTGCTTGGGACGCTTGTCGCGGCGGCGACCATCTGGCCGGTGCAGGCGCAGTCGCTGTCGAACCGGCCGATCCGGCTGATCCTGCCCTACACCCCCGGCGGCCCGGTGGACCTGTCGGCGCGCGTTCTGGTCGATGCCATCGCGCCCATACTGGGCGTGCCGGTGGTGGTCGAGAACCGGCCCGGGGCCAATGGCAAGATCGCGGCCGAGGCGGTGGCGCGCGCCGAGCCCGACGGCCATACCCTGATGTACGGCGGCAGCACCCAGTACGTCATGCTGCCACTGCTGGACAAGAGCGTGAACTTCAGGCCGTTCGAAGACTTCCGCATGGTGTCGATCTACACCAAGTACGACATCGTGTTCATGGCCGGTGCTGCGACCGGGATCAAGACCATGAAGGAGCTGCTGGCGCGCATGCAGGACCCGAAACAGGACGTGATCTACGCCTCGATCGCGCAGCCGCAGATGACCCCGACCGGACTTGCGTACCTGGTGTTTTCCAAGATGTACAACGGCAATGCGCGCGTCATCAGCTATCCGGGCCAGGCTCCCGGCACGCTCGACCTGCTGGCCGGCCGCGTGACCTTCGCGACCTACACTCTGACCGGCAGCCTGCAGCACATCCAGAGCGGCAAGCTGGTCGCGCTGGCGGTGGCTTCGCCGACCCGCATAGCGCAGTTGCCGGATGTGCCGACCATGGCCGAAGCCGGATTTCCGGAATTCATGACGGCCAACAACTGGTTGCCGTGGATCGCCGTCGCGGCGCCGGCCAGGACGCCGGAGGCGATCGTCAATACCATCAACCGCGCCATCGTGCAGGCTGCCGGCACCGAAGCGTTCAAGGCGAAGTTCGCGCCCACCGGCTTGCTGCTGCAGGCAACCAGCACCGCCGCCCAGGATCAGGCGGCGTGGCGCGCCGAATACGATCGCCTGGGCGCGACGCTCAAGCGCTTCGATATCAGCCTGCCGGACGAGAAGAAGCCGTAAATTCGACTCGACTTACAACATCAACGGAGACCGCAGGCGATGAGCGTCGACTTCACACCCGAACAACAGCAAATTCGTGACAGCGTCGCCAGACTGTGCGCCGAATTCGGCGACCAGTACTGGCTGGAACGCGACTCCGACGGCCGCTTTCCGGAAGAGTTTTGCAGGGCCATCGCCGACCACGGCTACATGGGTATCGCCATGCCGGTCGAATACGGTGGCGCCGGCCTGGGCATCACCGAGGCGGCGCTGCTGATGCAGACGATCTCCGAGTCCGGCGCCGGCAACGGCGGCGTGTCGTCGGTCAGCATCGGCATCTTCGGCATGAATCCGGTGGTGCGTTTCGGCACCGAGGAGCAAAAGCGGCGCATGCTGCCGCCGGTGATCAAGCGTGAAGACATCGCCTGCTTCGGCGTCACCGAGCCCAATACCGGGCTCGATACCACCCGGCTCAAGACCCGCGCGGTGCGCCACGGCGACCGCTATATCGTGCATGGCCAGAAGATCTGGATTTCCACCGCGCAGGTGGCCAACAAGATGCTCTTGATCGCGCGCACCGGCGCGGAGGGTGTGGGCAAGCCGGTCGACGGGCTGACGCTCTTTTATGCCGACATCGATCGGTCCAAGGTGGAAATCCGGGCCATCGACAAGATGGGGCGCAAGTGCGTCGACTCCAACGAGGTGTTCATCGACGGCCTGGAGATTCCACTGGAAAACCGTATCGGCGAGGAAGGCAAGGGTTTCCGTTACCTGTTGCACGGCATCAACCCCGAGCGCATCCTGATCGCCGCCGGGCTGGTCGGGCTGGGACGGGCGGCCCTGCAGAAGGCCACCGCGTACGCCAAGGAGCGCGTGGTGTTCGACCGCCCGATCGGCATGAACCAGGCGATCCAGCATCCGCTGGCGCACAGCTGGGCCGAACTTGCGGCGGCCAACCTGATGGCCTTTCGCGCAGCCCAGCTCTACGACCGTGGCGAGGAATGCGGCGCCATGGCCAATGCCGCCAAGTACCTGGCCGGCGAAGCCACCTTCAACGCCTGCAACAACGCGATCCTGACCCACGGCGGCATGGGCTACGCCAAGCAATACCATGTCGAGCGCTATTTGCGCGAGGCGCTGATCCATCGCCTGGCGCCGATCACCCCGCACCTGATCCTGTGCTACATCGCCGAGCGTGTTCTGGGACTGCCGAAATCTTATTGAACCTGTCGTCTTGTGGCGAAGGGCTGGTGCGAAAAATGAGCCTGGAATTGTTGCGATGGTGTGGCCCTGGCCGGGCACTCTGCGCCGGCGCCGCGTCATGAGCGGCCCGCTCGAAGGTGTCAGGCTGGTTGACCTGTCGAACATGCTGATGGCCCCGTATGCCACGCAGATACTGGGCGACATGGGGGCGGATGTGATCAAGGTCGAGGCGCCCGAGGGCGACCCGGTGCGCGGCGTCGGACCGATGCGCCACGCCGGCATGGGGGCCATCTTCCTCAATGCCAATCGCAGCAAGCGCAGCCTTGTGCTCGACCTGAAACAGGGCGCCGGACTGGCAGCTCTTTTCGATCTGCTCAAACGCGCCGATGTGCTGGTCACCAATCTGCGCCCGCAGGCGCTGGAACGCCTTGGCCTGAATTACGCGGCGGTGTCGGCCATCAATCCGCGCATCATCTATGCGGGCCTGTTCGGTTTCGACCAGAGCGGGCCGTATGCCGCCAAACCGGCCTTCGACGACCTCATTCAGGGCGCCATTTCCGTGCCCTGGCTTGCCCACATGGCCGACGGCGGCGAACCGCGCTACGCACCCAATGCGATGGTCGATCGCGGTGTCGCGCTGTGGGCGGTGGGGCAGATCACGGCGGCGCTGTTCAAGCAAGTGCGCTCCGGGCGTGGCCAGAAGATCGACATCCCGATGTTCGAAATGATGACAAGCTTCGTTCTGGGCGACCATTTGCAGGGGCATACCTTCGATCCGCCGATCGGCCCCATGGGCTACGCGCGCATGCTCAATCCGGACCGCCGCCCTTGCCGCACCAGCGATGGCTATGTGTGCGCCATGGTTTATACCGATCGGCACTGGCGCTCGTTTTTCCGCGAGCTGGGTCGCGAACAGGAGTTCGAGCGCGATCCGCGCTACCGCAACATGACAAGCCGCACCGAGCACATCGCCGACATCTACCGCGAGTTGGCCGAACTGCTCGTCACGCGCAGCACCGCCGAATGGCTGGCCCTGTTCGAGCGCGCCGATGTGCCGGCCATGCCGCTCAACAGCCCCGACTCGCTGGTGGCCGACCCGCATTTGCAGGCCACCGGCTTCTTCACCTTTACCGATCATCCGAGCGAAGGGCGCTTGCGGCAGATGGCCTACCCCAGCACCTGGTCGGAAACGCAGCCTGCCGCAACCCGGCATGTGCCGCGCTTGGGCGAGCATAGTGTCGAGGTGCTGCGCGAGTTGGGCTACGCGGAAGATAAAATCGCCGACTTGATCGAAAGCGGCGTGACCGCGCTAGCGCCCGGCGGCAGCGGGCAAGCACAAACCTGAAACCCGAGGAGAACCCAGCATGGCAGGCATGTACTACGAGGAATTCAAGGTGGGGATGGAATTCAAGCACCCGCTTTCGCGCACGGTGACGGAAATGGACAACGTCATGTTCTGCGCCATGACCCACAACCCGCAGCCCTTGCATCTGGACGAGGAATTCGCAAAGAAGACCGAATACGGCCAGCGTATCGTCAACAGCCTCTTCACACTTGGCCTGGTGATCGGCGTGACGGTTGCCGACACCACCCTGGGCACCACGCTGGGCAACCTGGGCATGACCGACATCCGTTTTGTCAACCCGGTGTTTCACGGCGACACCATTCATGTGCTCACCCGCATCAAGGACATGCGCGAAAGCAAGTCGCGTCCCAACGCCGGGCTGGTGGTGTTCGAGCATTTCGGTTTCAACCAGCGCGACAAGGAGATCGCCTACGTGGTGCGCACCGGCTTGATGATGAAGAGGCCGGCATGATCATCCGCTCGTGGCTGTTCGTGCCCGGCGACAGCGAACGCAAGCTCGAAAAGGGGCGCCACAACCCGGCCGACGCGCTGATTCTCGATCTGGAGGATTCGGTCGCCGACGAGCGCCAGCAGATCGCGCGCGAGATGACCTGCGCCTACCTCAAGTCGCGCCCCGAGCGCCGGCGCCAGAAGCTGTGGGTGCGCATCAACCCGCTCGACAATCCGCTGTCGCTGCCCGACCTGGCGGCGGTGATGCCGGGCGCGCCCGACGGCATCTGCCTGCCCAAGGTGTATTCGGCGAAGGATGTCGGCACCCTGCACAACTACCTGTCGGCGCTCGAGGCGCGCGAGGGCCTGCCCGTGGGCAGCACGAAGATCCTCTGCGTGGCCACCGAAACCGCGGCTTCGCTGCTGACCTTCCACACCTACCTGGAAGGCGTGTCGGACCGGCTGGTGGCCATGACCTGGGGCGGTGAAGACCTGGCGGCGGCACTCGGCGCCAGCGACAACCGCAACCCTGCCACCGGCGAATACGATGACCCCTACCTGATGGCGAAATCGCTGTGCCTGGCCACCGCGCGCGCGATCAACGCGCAACCGGTCGGCGTGGTGTATGTGAATTTCCGCGATCTCGCGGGGCTCGAAGCCGATTGCCTGCGCGACCGCCGCGCCGGCTTCATCGGCAAGATCGCGATTCACCCGGACCAGGCGGCGGTGATCAATCGCGCTTTCACGCCCTCGGAGGCGGAAACGACATTCGCGCGCCGCGTGGTCGACATTTTCGAGAAGAACCCGGGCCTGGGCACGGTGGGGCTGGATGGCAAGATGCTCGACATGCCGCACTTGAAGCAGGCACGCAACCTGCTCTCGCTGATGCAGCAGATCAATGCGCTCGGGTAGGGGCCGGGCCAGGCCTGCCGGGCGCTGCGACACGGCGCGCGACGCACGAGCGTTCCCGCCCGGGCGCCTTCTGGGAGCGCTCATGCTCCCTGCGGGCGGACACGTCGCGCAGTGACGCGAGGGTCGCCCGCCGAGCGCAGCGATAAACGCTATTGGCGTGCCCGACAGGTCGACCGTGGTGCGCCGTGAGCTTGCTGTGCAGACGATATTTTGGTGCCAATGAAAATCCTAAAAAGGAGAACCGCAAGTGAAGAACCCGATGAATCTCGAAGGCCACAACATCATCGTCACCGGTGCCGGCCAGGGCATTGGCGAGGCGGTCGCACGCCTGGTGGTCGATCTCGGCGGCCGCGTGATCGTGGTTGACACGCAGGGCGACAAAGTAGCTGCGCTGGCCGACAGCCTGGGTGCCGACCGTGCGGAGGCGCATGCAGGCTCGGTCGCCGATGTGAATTTCGTGCAGGAGATGGTGGGCCGGGTGGTGCAGAAGCACGGCGCGATTCACGGCCTGGTCAACAATGCCGGCATCGTGCGCGCCGCCATGATCAACAAGATGTCGGCCGCCACCTGGCAACAGGTGATCGATGTCAACCTGTCGGGCGTCTTCTACTGCCTGCAGGCGGTCGGCCGCCACATGGTCGAGCGCGCCGAGGCCGGCGCTACCAGCCCTGCCTCGATCGTCAACATCTCGTCGGACGCCGGGCGCCGCGGCACCATCGGGCAGATCAACTATGGCGCGGCCAAGTCCGGGGTGCTGGGCATCACCATGAGCGCGGCGCGCGAGTGGGCGGCGAAGGGCATTCGCGTCAATTCGATCTGTTTCGGCGTGGTGGAAACACCCATGACCGAAACCATTCGCTCGGAGAAATTCCGCGACCGTATCCTGGCGCAGGTGCCGATGGGGCGGTTTTCGAACCCCGAGGAAGTCTCGCAGCCGGTGTGCTTCCTGCTGTCGCCGGCGGCCAGCTACATCACCGGGCAGCATTTGTCGGTCAACGGCGGCTACACCATCGGGGTGTAATGCCGCGCTCCGACCTGCGCATGCGCCATCAGCGCATGCGCAGGTCGACCACGAAGGTCACCAGTTGCGGATAGGCGGTCAGAAGCGCCACCGTGAGCACATCGGCCAGAAGAAATGGCCAGATGCCGCGAAACACATCGCCCAGCGGTATGTCCGGCCGCACGCCGTTGACGACGAACGCGACCAGCCCCACCGGCGGGGTCAAAAGGCCGATGCCACACAGCTTGACCACGATGATGCCGAACCAGATCGGGTCGTGGCCCAGGGCTTCGATCACCGGGAAGAAGATCGGCAGGGTCAGGAGCATCATGCCGATGGCGTCCATGAAGCAGCCGAGCACCAGGTAGATGGCATAGATCGCCAGCAGGATCAGGAGGGGGTGCAGCTTGAGTTCGCTGATCCAGCCGGCAAACGCCACCGGCAGGTTGGCGTAGCCCAGGAAGCGCACGAAGATCAGCACGCCCCAGATGATGGTGAAGATCATCACGGTGAGCTTGGCGGATTCGAGCATGGCGCCGCGGAACTGGCCCCAGGTCATGCGCTCGCGCCAGGCGAACATCAGGGTCGAGAAGGCGCCCAGGGCGCCGGCTTCGGTCGGCGTGGCCCAGCCGAACAGCATCGAGGTGAAGATGATCACGATCACGATCCAGATCGGTGCGGTCGGCGGCAGCGACTCGAAGCGCTGCTTCCAGGTGAAGCCGGTGATCGGTCGTCCCAGCGAAGGGTCGATCTTGCAGCGAATGATGACGATGGCGCAGTAGACCAGAGCGGAAATGATGCCGGGCACGAAGCCTGCGATCAACAGGTCGCCGATCGACTGCTCGGTGATGATGCCGTAGATCACCAACAGCGCCGAGGGCGGGATCAGCGAGTCGAGGGTCGAACCGGCCGCCACCACGCCGGCGGCCAGCTTGCGGTTGTAGCCTTCGCGCAGCATTTCGGGAATCGCGACGCGGGCGAACACCGCGGCGGCGGCGGTGCTGGCGCCGGAAACCGCCGAGAACGCGGCGACCGCGAAGATGGTGCCGATGGCAAGCCCGCCGGGCAGCCAGCCGAACCAGCGCTTGGCCGCCTCGAAGCTGGTGCGCGTCATGCCGGCATAGTAGGCAAGGTAGCCGATCAGGATGAACATCGGCAGCACCGACAGTTCGTAGCTGGTGCTTTTGGCGAAGGGTATGGTGCCGGCCGCCACCAGCGCCGCATACGGGTTACCCATCAGGATGACGAGGCCAATGATGCCGACAAACGCGGCGGCGTAGGCGATGCGCACCCCGAGGATCGCCAGCAATACCAGTGCGCTGGCGCCAATGATGCCGATGGTCAGCGGAGTCATGGCTCAGTTTCCAGGCGGTCTTGCCGCCACTTGCCCGGCTTGGGTCAGGCGCAAGGCATCCTCGATTTCACGTCGTGCCGCCTGTTCCACCGTCTCGGCTAGCGGCACCGCCAGCGGCAGGAGCGTCGGGTTGGCGAGCAAGCGCACATAACCCCAAAACTGCAACATCAGGCGCGCCAGCAGCACGCTGAGCATCAGCGGCACCACCAGCTTGGCGGGCCACAGCGGCAGCTTGATGTCCATCGACGAGTCGCCCTTGGACCAGGCGTTGTAGAAGTTGTCCCAGGTGCCGATGATCAGGAGCACGGTCACCACGATGGCAATTGCGGTCGCCAGTGACTCGAAAAACCAGGCCAGGCGCCCGCGCATGCTGGCCAGCACGATTTCCATGCGGATATGCCCGCCCTGGCGCTGGCAGTAGGCCAGGCCCAGCATGCCGTAGAACACGGCGATGAACTGGACATAATCGATGTAGCCGTGGATGGCGAAACGCGGAATCGCGGGGATCAGCGCGTGCAGTCCGCTAAAGAGGCTGCGACTCAGGATCTGCGCAATGCCGAACGCCATCACGCCGAAGATGGCCAGCGCGGCCATGATGTTGAGGACATCTTCCAGTTGCGCGAAGCGCCAGTCGGCGCGCGCCAGCAGGGGCGCGCCGGCCGGCGGGCGCGGCGCTGCGGAAGTGGTTTCGGAGGAGCCCGCCATGGCGCTACGCGGCTGTGGTCGCGCGCGCCCTATTTTTTCTGTGCCTTGGCCGAGCTATCCATGATCAGTTGCAGGAGTTCCTTGGCCGGAATGCCCTTGGCGCTGGTCTCGGCTACCCATTTGTCCCAGACCGGCTGCCCGCCCAGCTTGCGGAACTCGGCCAACTCGGCCGGGGTATAGGTGATGAAGGTGAGCTTGCGCTTGAGCAGCGGATAGTTCTTTTCGTCGGCTTGCCGGTAGGCCGAAATCAGTGCGTCGCGCACGCGCGGCCGCAGTTCCATCAGCAGTTTCTGGTATTGCGGTGGCAACTGCGCCCATGCGCTCTTGTTGAAAAGGGTAGGGCAGGCCACCGTGCCCGGTGCCAGGTTGGTGGTGTACCAACTGCCGATTTCGTAAGTCTTGAACGAGACGTGCGCGTAGGTGGTGGGGAAGGAGACGGCATCGACCGTGCCGCGCTCCATCGAGGTGTAGACCTCGGTTGACGGTAACGAGGTCGGCACCGCGCCCAGGTTCTTCATCGCCTCGCCCAGGCCGCCCAGGGCGCGCACCCGCATGCCCTTGAAATCGGCCAGCGTCTTGGGCGCTGTGCCGCGGCCGACGAGCTCGTACTGCGGCAGCAGGTTTGCCGAATAGGGGATCGCGTTCCACTTGCCCAGTTCCTGCTGGATGTAGGGGTGGGCATGGAAGGCATCGTGCACCGCCCACTGCGTCTCGAAGTCCGGCAGCGGCAGGAACGGCAGGTCCAGCGCTCCGTAGCCCGGTGTCTTGTCCGGATGGTAGGAAGAGCACATCATGGTCGACTGCAGGCCGCCGGAATTGAGGATATCGAGCAATTCGCGTTCGCCGCCGAAGGTGCTGTAGCCGATGGTGATGTTGAACTTGCCGCCGGTGCGCTCGCCGACCTGCTTGGCCAGAAGCTCGATGCCGGCGGTGATGGCGCGCGGCTTGCCCCAGGTGGCGAGTTTCCATTCGACCTTGGGACCGTCGACGGGCTGCGCCAGCGCCGCCGGTGCGACCAGCGAAAACATCAACGTAGTAACTGCCAAATCCCTGTTGCGCATGTTTGTCTCCTTGTGGTGTTTTGGTCGGTCCGCTCGCCTTGTTGATTGCGCTGCTGCGCGCTTGATTGCGCTGCTGCGAGGGCCCCGGTTGTGAGGGGATATTACGCTAAAAGTCCGCGGCCATGCCCTTTTCGTTGCACGCGGTTCAGGCCGGCAAACAGACTGCGCGGCCATGCGAAAGCACGGTCACGTCGCGCGCCGGTACGCGCGCGCGAAATGCCACCTCGTCGCCTACCTGCCAGCATTCAAGCCGGATCAGGTCGCCCGGATAAGTCGGCGCCGAAAAGCGCGCGCTCATCGAGGTCAAGCGCGCCGGGTCGTAACCGCAATAACCCTTGACCAGGCCATGGCAAGCCGCGCCGTAGGTCGCAAGGCCATGCAGGATCGGGCGCGCAAAGCCCGCCTTGGCGGCAACATCGGGGTTCGAGTGCAGCGGATTGATGTCGCCTGAGAGGCGGTAGATCAGCGCCGCCTCCGGGCGCGTCTGGAAGTCCAGGGTCAGTTCAGGCGCGGTCTCGGGCGTGGCCCTGGGTGCCGGCGCGGCTGCATCGCCACCGCCGTTGGCGGAGAAGCCGCCGTCGGCGCGGCAAAAAGTTACCGATTCGCAGGTTGCCAAAAGGGCGCCGGTTGCGGCGTCGGTGAGGGTTTTCTCGGAATGCACCAGCGCGCCCTTGCCGGCACCCTTGTCGACCACGCGGGTGACACGGGTGGTTCCCAGCAGCGTGCCGCCGGGCGGCAGCGGCCTGTGCAGGGTGACCGACTGTTCGCCGTGCACCAGGCGCACATGGTCGATGCCGGTCTCGGGGTTGTTGCGGATCCAGAAGCCGGGCGAAGCCAGCACCGCGGCCATGCTGGGCAGAACGCGCAGCTCATCCTCGGTGACATAGCGCAATTCCTCGCGGTCCAGCGGATCCTGCGCCATGCCCACGCCCAGGGCGTAGAGCATGACGTCGCGGGCGCTGTAGACGTGGCGGATTTCGGCGGATTGCCAGTGGCGTACTTTCGCGTAGTCAAGCATGCTGCGCTCTCCTCATTTGGGTGCGGGCGCCGGCCACGCAAAGCGTGCCGGCTCGCGTGCCGCAAAGCGGCGGAACGATTCCTTGGCGTAGTCGCTGGCACCGGCGATGCCCTGGCCGGCGGCTTCGATCTCGAGCATGGTCGCAAGATCGCTGCCGAGCGAGCTGTTGAGTGCGTTCTTGGTGAGCGAGAGGGCCAGCGGCGAGGCATGGGTGAATGCCGTGGCAAGCGCCCGTGCGCGCGGCAGCAGCGCATCGACCTTTGCTATCTCCAGCACCAGCCCCAGCGCGCGCGCCTCTTCGGCGTCGATCTCGCGCGCCGAGAACATGATCTCCCTGGCGCGCGCCATGCCGACCAAGCGCGGCAGGGTGTAGAGCGCGCCGAAATCCGGAATCAGGCCGATGCGCGCGAAGGCCATGCAAAAGCGCGCGCGCGGCGTGGCGATCACCATGTCGGCCAAGAGCGCAAGCGAAAAGCCCGCGCCGAACGCCGGGCCGTCAACCGCGGCGATCACCGGGCGGTCGAGCGCGGCCAGCATCTTCACGTTGCGGTGATGGCGCTGCATGCTGGTGCGGCGCACCTCGGCGGTCATCGCGCCGGCACTGGCGTTCATCGCGCGCACGTCGCCGCCGGCGCAGAAGGCGCCGCCGGCGCCGGTGATGATGACCGCGCGAATCTCGCGATCGGCGCCGATGGCCAGCAGGGCCGCTTCGAGGCCGTCGCTGATTTCGGCGTTGAGCGCGTTCTTCGCCTCCGGCCGGTTCAGGAGCAGGGTGGCGATGTTGTTTTCGACGGTGAATTCAAGGGCGGGCAAGCGGGCCTCCTGATGATCGACAAGCGTTGCGTGGGGCTCTGCCTTCCGGCCTGCTTGCCGCGCGACCGGGCGCTTTGCAGGCGTTTGCGGCGAGCACGCGCTGATGCCTGGTGATTGATCGTTTCCAAAAACATGACATTCTCGGAAGAGGCATGTTTTTGTGATGAATAATGATGTGCTCAAGAATTGCATGTTGCGTCGGGCGTGAAGCCAATATACCATGGGTTTTCGAACACCATACCAATATGCGCACACGCCGGTCGCCCGCCATTTCCGCCATTTCCGCCACTTCCGCCCTTGCCGCAGCCGCGGCCGTCGCGCCGGCGCAGCGCGCCGGCCCGCAATCGGTAGGGCGCATCTTCACCATTCTCGATTCCATTGCGCGCACGCGTGCCGGCGCCACCTTGTCGGACCTGGCGCGCGTCACCGGCTCGCCCAAGACCAGCCTGGTCGGCCTGCTCGCGGGCCTCTGCGCCGAAGGCTGCCTGGTGCGCGACGGCGCCGGGCGCTATTGCCTGGGCCCGCGCATCCATGCGCTGGCGATGCAGGCCATGGCCGGGCGCGAACTGACCGAGCTGGCGCGCCCGCTGCTTGCTGGCCTGGTCGAGGCGACCGGGGAGACCGCGGTGCTCGGCGCGCTGGCGCCGGATGCGGACCTGGCGATTTATCTGGAGCGGGTTGAAAGTTCGAGTTCGATCCGTTACGCGGTGACCGTGGGCGAGCGACGCGATCTGTATTGCACCGCGATGGGCAAGGCCTTGCTGGCTTACTTCGAGCCGGCGCGACTGAAGAAATACCTGAAATCCACACCGCGCGAGAAGTTCACGCCCACCACCATCACCGGGGCTGCCGATTTGCTGGCCGAACTGGCGCGCATCCGCCGCGACGGCATCGCGCGCACCAACGGCGAGCGCGTCAGCGGGGCCAGCGCCCTGGCGGCGCCGATCTTCGCCGGCGACGGCGCGGTGGTCGCCGCCTTGCTGATCGCCGGGCCCTCGGAGCGCATGCGTGCCAATGCGCAGCGCAACGAACGTCTGCTGTTGCAAGCGGCGGGCGCATGCACGCGCCTGGCCGGCGGCAGCCGGCCGCCAGCCAATTTTCCCGGTGTTGCCAGGGCGGCGTCGAAATAGAAGGGGAGTGCGGCCATGGGTCCGTTGAAAGGCGCGAGGATTGTGACGCTATTTGCGCCGCGGTGGCTGCCGCGCATGCCAGCGGCAAGCCGACCGTAATCGGGATCGCCATCGAAGGCAAGCGCTGCAAGCACTGCGCAATGCCGCGCCCGATTACGCGGCCACGCAGCGCGGCGCGCTGGTGGTAGTCTCTCGGCTTTTTGGCGCCTGCACCCCGCTATGAACCCACCCGCACCCGAATCGTTTCTCACCCTGCAGGAAATCGTCGCGGCGGCGCGCCGCAATCTGGCGCCCGGCCCCTGGGCCTACCTGGTCGGCGGTACCGAAACCGAAACCACACTGCGCCGCAACCGCCAGGCCCTGGACAGCATCGCCTTTCGACCGCGTGTGTTGAACGACGTCAGCCAGGTCGACGCGCGCGCCAGTTTTCTGGGCCACGCCGTGCGCCTGCCGGTGATGCTGGCGCCGGTGGGCGGCATGGAGTCGTTCGTCGCCGGCGCTGCCGCCGATGCGGCGCGCGGCGCGGCGCAGTTCGGCATTGCGCAAATGCTCTCTTCGGTATGCCAGCCCGGGCTCGAAGCGACAGCGGCGGCGGCCGATACGCTGCGCGTGTTTCAGCTCTACGTGCGTGGCGACGATGCCTGGGTCGACCACTGGGTGCGGCGCGCGCGCGCACACGGCTTCAAGGCCTTTTGCCTGACCGTCGACAGCGCCTTTTACAGCCGCCGCGAGCGCGACATCGCCGGCCGCTTCGCCAAGCCGTGGCGTCCGGCCGATGCGGCCGGTGTCGGCTACCAGGCGGCGCTTTCGTGGGCCACTGTCAAGCGCCTCAAGCGCAGTTGTGACCTGCCGCTGATCCTCAAGGGAATCGCGACTGCCGAAGACGCCGAGATCGCCGTGCAGCATGGGGTCGAGGTGATTTACGTAAGCAACCACGGCGGGCGCCAGCTCGACCATGGCCTGGGCAGCGCGGCGCTGTTGCCGGAGATCCTGGCGGCCGTAGGCGGCCGTGCCGAGGTCTGGGTCGATGGCGGCTTCATGCGCGGCTCGGACGTCGTCAAGGCGATTGCGCTGGGTGCGAAAACGGTGGGTATCGGCCGGCTTGCCTGCCTGGGGCTGGCCGCCGCCGGTGTCGGCGGGCTGGTGCGCACACTGGAACTAATCGAAGAGGAAGTGCGTATTTGTCTCGGGCTCCTGGGCGTGACCTCCATGGCGCAGCTAACACCGCGGCACGTAACGGCCGCCGCGCCGGTGTTTGAAGCGTCTGCCTTGAGCGCATTTCCGTTGCTCGACCGCTACGACGACGGTGCGGACACGCCCAACCGCTAG
>CAYYFR010000030.1:34994-40659 GCA_964470865.1 uncultured Burkholderiales bacterium
ATCGTCCCACAGGCCGGGATCGCCGACCGTGCCGCAACCGCGGCGCTCGATCTTGGTCGCTTCGAGCATCACCAGGCCGGCGCCACCGGCGGCATAGCGGCCGGCATTCCTGATGTGCCACCACCACGCGGTTTTTCAAGGTGAGTTCGCGGAATCGCAAGCGGGGTGAAGAGGAGTGGTTGGGGCATCGGTTCAGAAGGTCTGTGGTGGCACGGCATCAGGTCGGCCAAGCAGGCGCTGCGGCGCCGGCGCCGGCGCCTGGGGTCAGGGCGCGGCGATAACCGCCGGCCCGGTATCATGATGACAGGCCGGGGCTGGCCTGAATCATGCCGTGGCAGGCGCGCCATGGCGGTTCCCCGGCGCGCGGCCATTTAGTGCATCATCCGGGCCGTGGTATTCAACAACGGAGACATCGATGATACGAAGAATCAGCACTTTCCTGGCTTTGCTCACGCTGTGTGGTGCGGCGCTGGCACAGCCGGCATACCCGAACCGCCCCTTGCGCATGGTCATTCCATGGCCGCCCGGACAGGCCACCGATCTGGTCGGCCGCGTGGTTGCGCAAAAACTGTCCGAAATACTGGGGCAACCGGTGGTGGCGGAGAACCGCGCCGGCGCCGGCGGCATGACCGGCACCGATTTCGCGGCCAAGGCGCCGGCTGATGGCTACACGCTGCTGATGGGATCGAGCGGCCCGGTCACCATCAACCCGCTGTTGCAGAAGACGCCGTTCGACCCCGAGCGTGACCTGGTGCCGGTCGCCAGGGGCGGACTTTCGCCTTACATCCTGGTGACCGCACCGTCGTTTCCGGCCGCCAACGTGAAAGAGTTCATCGCACTGATCAAGGCCAACCCCGGCAAGTACAGTTTTGCTTCATCGGGTACCGGCGCCACCGCGCACATCGTGGCCGAGGCATTCAACATTCGCGCCGGCCTGATCGTCACGCATGTGCCTTACAAGGGCAGTGCGCCGGCCTTGACCGATGTGGCCGGCGGCCAGGTGGCCTATGCGCTCGAGACGGTCGCCGCCACCATGCCGCTGGTGCGCGCCGGCCGCCTGCGCGCCTATGGCATCAGTGTCGCCAAGGCGACACCGCTTGCGCCCGGTATCGAGCCGCTGGCCGATACGGTCAACCTGCCGGGCTACGACATGGGCGCCTGGATCGGTTTGATGGTGGCCAGCGGCACGCCCAAGCCGGTGATCGATCGCCTGTCGGCGGCAATGAGCGTGGTGATGCAGGCCCCTGACGTGCGCGAGCGCCTGACCAGCGTCGGGCTGGTGGTCGATTACGCCGGGGCGGAAGAGTTCGCGGGCTACCTGAAGGAGCAGAAAGCGCGCTTCGCCGACATCATCAAGCAGGTTGGCATCAAGCTTGATTGAGCCGGGCACAAAGCCTGGGTGGGGTGAAGGCGCGGCCGGCGCGCGCCGCACTCCGGCGCGGCGGCCCGGCCCGTTGCGGGCGCCAGCGCATGTCGCAGCGCTTGCGGCGGTGTAATGGAAAAGCCTGTACTCAAGGGCAAACCGCATCGCGAGTTTTTCCGCATTGCAGAGGGCTTCGCGCAAAACGGTGGCACCGCCTGGGTTGCGGTACCGGGCTTTGTGGGCCGCATCGAAGAGCAGATACTCGCCGACAACCTTGACCCAGCCACCCGCACCGGCTCGCGCACCCGCCTGGCCCGCTGGCAGCCCGGGGCGAGCATGGCAGCGCCGGTGATCCACGACTTCAATGAAGAGGTGTTCATCGTGTCAGGCGACCTGGTGGTCGGTTGCGACGCGCAAGGGCAGGGCGGCGAACGCTTCGATGCCTATACCTTCGCCTGCCGCCCGCCGCAGGTGTGGCACGGCCCGTTCACCAGCATCGGCGGCTGCGTGATGCTGGAGTTTCAGTACTACGACTGATAAACCGGCGCTCCCCCGCATGGCGCCACTTCCGCTCGTGAACCAGACCGAACGCCTGTACCAGATCGAGCAGATGCTGTCTGAATCGGTGGCGGTGCCGATCGCGACGTTGCTGGATCGCCTGGAAAAGCGGCTTGCCGACCTGAAACTGGAAGCGCAATTATCCCCGCGGCCGCCTGTAGTCTTGGGCGGGCTGCTGGTGGTGCCGATCGGCCTGGCACCGGAAAGTTGAGATTCATCGAAGTGAAAGGCCGCCTCGAAGGGGCGCCTACAATCACCGTAACGCGCAATGAAATCCTCCACTCCCTGAACAAACCGGACGACTTCATTCTTGCCATCGTCGAATTCTCAAGCGATGGCAAGCATCGACCTCACTACCTGCACCAGCCCTTTCAGCGTGAACCCGACTTCGGAGCGACTAGCGTGAAATACGATTTCGCCGAGCTACCGTCGCGGGCAGGTGCGCCAAAATGATGAAGAACATTCCATGTTGACAAAACTCACAATTCGCAACTTCAAGCTGTTCGGGGAAGTCGAAATAGAGTTGGGTGACCGCGTTGTACTGGTTGGACCGAATAACGCGGGTAAAACATCGGCGCTCCAGGCATTGGCCCTTTGGGACATTGGCGTCAAGCGGTGGATCGAGAAGCGTGGTGCCGGTAACGTGCCTGAAAAGCGGCCTGGCGTGACCATCAATAGACGCGACTTGATCGCAGTACCGGTGCCGGCAGCCAACCTGCTCTGGCACAACCTGCACACGCAGGAGTCAGCCCAGGGGAATGGCACCAAGAAGATATACATCGACGTCATTGTCGAAGGTGTTTCCGGTGGCAAACCCTGGACCTGCGGCCTCGAGTTCTACTACGCTAACGAAGAGTCCCTGTACTGCCGCTCCCTTCGCTTGCCCGATGGCGGACGCATGGAAGTGCCTCGGGAGGCTGCCGAGCAGGCGATCGCTTATCTGCAGCCCATGTCGGGCCTCGCGGCCAACGAGACGCGGCTTGACGAGGGCGCGATCAATGTCCGGCTCGGCGAAGGTAGAACTGCGGAGGTACTTCGCAACCTATGCCACCAGGTGCTGCAAAGCGAAGATGGGCTGGACAAATGGAAGTCGCTTACCGACCGAACCGAGGCTCTGTTCGGAATCAAGCTGGACCGCCCCGAATACATCAAGGAGCGCGGCGAGATCGTACTGGCCTTTCGCACTCGCGAGAACATTCGACTCGACATTTCGTCAAGCGGTCGCGGACAACAGCAGACCCTGCTGCTTCTCGCCCACATGACGGCCAATCCCGGCGCTGCGTTGCTTTTGGATGAACCCGATGCGCATCTGGAAATTCTGCGCCAGCGGCAGATTTACCAGTTATTGACCGACACCGCCGCGCAAACTGGAAGCCAGATCATCGCGGCGAGCCATTCCGAAGTGATCCTCAACGAAGCCGCCGACCGGGACGTGGTGATCGCCTTTGTCGGTCGACCGCATCGGATCGACGATCGCGGGAGTCAGGTCCTGAAGGCGCTGCGGGAGATCGGGTTCGAACACTACTACCAGGCGGAAGCGGTCGGATGGGTGCTGTACCTGGAAGGCTCCACCGATCTCGCGATCTTGCGCGCGTTCGCCCGGCGACTCGATCATCCGGCGATGGCAGTTCTGGAGCGACCTTTTGTTCACTATGTCGGCAACCAGCCGCGCAAAGCGCAGGAACACTTTTACGGATTGCGGGAAGCGAAGAATGACCTGGTTGGGGTCGGCATTTACGATCGGCTAGAGCAACAAGCACCCGTCGATTTGCAGCTTCGGCATCTTGTGTGGGAGCAGCGGGAACTCGAAAACTATATATGTCAGCGCGAAACGCTGCTGGCCTTCGCCGAAGCGCGCGGCCGTGAACAGGGAAGCGAACTGTTCGGTGCCGCGTGGCGGACCGCGATGGAAGAATCCATCGTGCAAATTGAAGCCGCATTGGCAGCATTGAGCAAGCCTTCGCCATGGGGGCCGGACGTCAAGGCAAGCGATGATTTCCTGGATCCGCTGTTCAAGAAATTCTATGCAAGGCTCGGACTTCCCAATCTCATGCGAAAGACGGATTTCCACGCCTTGGCGCCCTATGTGTCCGAAGCGGCGATCGCCGTAGAAGTGCGGACCAAGCTCGATCTGATATTTGAGATCGCGCAGCAAGCCAAGCCACGCAACGATTGAGCCGCGCGCATCAGAAGAAACTCATTGAAGTCGCACTGCCGCTCGAAGCCATCAACAAGGCTGCGGCACGCGAGAAGTCGATTCGCCACGGGCATCCTTCAACACTCCATCTGTGGTGGGCGCGCCGACCACTGGCCCAATACTTACCGATGCGTCGGGGCACTAAAGCCAAGAGCGAATTCGAAAATGCTTGTCGCGATCTGCAACTGGAAGACAGTCTGGTAGGTGACGCAATACGCACCCACAAGGAGCGATACACCATCAACTACGCAGGCAGGCCGCGCTTGCTCGATCGGCATCTAAAGCGCGGCAGGGCGCATAACGACGCGCTGAGCTTTCGCCTTTATTATTTTTGGGATGATGAGACCGAAACAGTCGTTGTGGGCTGGCTGCCATCCCACTTGGCGCGATGGCCACGAAAGCTTTGACACGGCGCGGGCAAGAATGACCACCCTCGCGCGCCGCTACGGAATACTTCGCGAAAGCCCCGGAAAGTGCTTGAGGCTCACCCTGCGAGCCCTTAGGATGTCAGTCTCCCCGCATGGCGCCACTTCCGCTCGTGAACCAGACCGAACGCCTGTACAAGATCGAGCAGATGCTCTGCGAACCCCGCTTTCGACCGGGGCTCACGTATCGCCTGCTTCGCTTTGGTCGCCGCAGGATTACGCAACGCCGATCGTGTGCACAAGGCCGCCGAAAACCTGCGCCACGCTGACCCGACCGAGGCAGCGTGGTGGTCCGGCCTCATGAGCGGCCGTCAAGGAAAACGCGCCGTGCACGCCTTGCGTATTTTTGTTGAAGCGGTGAAGTAATGCTTGTTTCAGGCAATGCGCCGCGTTTGGACGATTTTGCCAAATCCGCTATCCTTCGCCCTGTAAGTTGCTCCCCGCCCGACATGCCGCAAGGCCCGGGCGGGGTTATTTTTTGTGCGCCGAATTTCTTGATTCGGCGCAATCGGCGCGAATAGGCAAGTATGTCTGCCGAACCCGATGTAAAGCGCGCCGTCGTATTCATCGACGGCCGGAATCTTTTCCATAGCGTGCGCGGTGCGTTTGGCTATGGATTCCCCAACGTCGACTCCAAAGTCGCCAGCGCCACCCGTCGAGCCCCGCTGCGCCTAACCGCCGTGGCATCAACAAGACCGACTGATGCCCGATCGATCGCACAACCTACGATGCCTGCATCGACCCGTACGACTACCGCCCCAAAGCGCAACACTGAGAGCGATCCCCCGCCTGTGAAGCGGCCACGTTTGTTGATTGAAGGCCGGCTTCCCGCCGCAGCTATTGGCGTCGAGTGCTTGCGCGAACGAGGGAGTGCCAGTGCACTTGCGCCGTATAACTATTGCATGTTTGGTGGGCGCGTCGTCCGTTGACTGCGGCGCTCGCTGCCGATCTTCTGGCCGAGTTTCCGGACATGCGTAGATTCTCCCTGGCGAACCTCTGGAGGATGAAGCGGTTTTATCTCGCGCATGGCGCGCCGGAATTTCTCGCACAGGCTGCGCGAGAAGTCAATCCGGCATCACCAAACCTGTCGTCTCTGCGCTCAGCGTTAGTCTGGGCTCCCAA
>CAYYFR010000031.1:0-40409 GCA_964470865.1 uncultured Burkholderiales bacterium
CGGCCGGGCGGGAGCGCTCATGGCCGCATGCCACCGCTGCCACGCAGCGTGAGGTCGCGGCGCCGTGGCCGCAAGCACGCCGCTCAAGGCGTGTACTCCCAGATCGCCAGTCTGATCCAATGGATTATGCGGTGCGTCCAGATCCACAACAGGCTGCGCTCACCGGCATGGATCTTCGCAATGCCCTCCATGCCGGGGCGCAGCTTGGTCGCACCTTGCGGCAATTCGGCCTCGACGCGAAAGTAATTGCGCCCTTCCTCGGCGGTCGATACCGGCGTCACCTGCTTGATCTTGAGCGCCAGCGCCTGCCCCGGCAGACTGGTCAGCACCACATCGCCGGGCGCACCGGTACGCACCTGGGTGATGTCGCGCTCGTCCACTTTGAGAATCACGCGCCAGGATTCGAGCGGCGCCAGTTCGAACAAAACCTTGCCCTGCTCCACCGGCGAGCCGAGCTCCTGGCTGAGGTCGCCGCGCACCACCACGCCGTCGAACGGCGCGCTCACGCGCACCCGCGCCAGCTTCTCCAGCACCAAGTCAAGCTGCGCGCGCGCCTGGTCGGCCTGCGCCGCGGCCAGGCGCACATTGACGCGGTCGGACTTGGCCATGGCTTCATTGCCGCGCCGGATCGCCACCTCCAGTTCCGACTCCCAGCGTACCCGCTCCAGGCGCAAATCCTTGTCATCAAGGACTGCCAGGGTCTGGCCGCTCTTGACGATGTCGCCAGCGCGTGCCGGCGCCTCGCGAATGTAGCCCTGAAACGGCGCCACCGCGACCCGCTGCACGCCGCCTTCCACAATCGCCCGTGAGTGCACCCGGTAGGTGACCGGAAAGAACGCCAATATCAATAGCAGCAGCGCGCCGGCCGCCGCCATCAGCTTCAAGCCCGGGCGCGAGGTATCTGTCAGGTGCATGAAGCCGCGCGCGGCGACGCGACGGGTATGCGTGGCGAGGCTTTGTTCGGCGCTGCGCTTGAGTTCCAGCACGCCGGCCAGGGCCAGGCTGACCGCCTCCAGTGCGTCGGTCTCGGCCTGCGAGAAGGGTTCGTCGCGTTCCAGCAACCAGGCGCCGGCAACCTCGTTGCCGGCTTCGATCGGCATCGCGCACAGGAAGCGGCTGCCGCTTTCCGCGGCGTAGCGCGCCAGGGCTTGGGAAATCACGCTGGCACCGGCCGCCGCTTCGGGCATGCAGATGCGCGCGCGTTGATCAAAGGCTTCGTTCATCGCCTGCGCCGCCAGGGCCATCACGTTGGTCTTGGTATCGAACCAGGCCGAGTGCGAAACGGCGACGATGCGCACGCTCTTTCCTTCCTCCACCCCCAAAAGGACGCGGTGGCAGGCGAAACGCAATGCGACCCGGTTGGCCGCGGTCAGTGCCGCTGTGGCGAAGGCGCTTTCGGCCAGCGTCGCCATGGCGGTATCGAACACAAAGCTTGCCCGTTCAAGCTTGCCCTCGAGCAAGGCGATGGTTTGCCGCGAATGGGTGTCGATCAGCCAACCCACGCCCCAGTGAATCAGGCGCATCGCGCGCATCAAGTCGGCCTCGTCGGCAGCGCCCAACTCGAGCACCACGGCACCAAACAACTCGGCACCCCCAACCAGCGGGTACGCCACCTTGATCGCGGCAGGGTCGGAACGCTCGACCACGCCGCGGCGCTGCGCCAGTGCCTCCTGCGCGACACCTCCCAGGTGTTGCAGGTCACTGCCCGGCGGCCACATCGCCAGCGGGGCAAAACCAGCATCGGCCGCGCCGATCAGCAACAGGCCGGCGCGCACCTCCGGCAGCATGCCGCACAGCGCGGCCAACCAGGAAGCGCCCTGCTCGTCGCGCGTGGCGGCATTGGCAAACGCCTGCCAGGCGGCCCCGGCGTCAGCGGCGTCAGCCTTATCAGGCGCCTCGCGCCTAGCGGCTTGCATATGCCTTGCCCGGCCGCCGCACGCTATGTTGGCGGCGGATTCAACACGCCCTCACGGATTGGTCTGGATGACTTGGTCTTACGCAAAAATTCTACTGCACCGCTGCCCGCACAGCGTGCTTGCGATGCAGCCCTGCGAGCGCGCCGCCAGAAGCCCACGCCGCTTGCGCCCGTCAAACCGGGAAAGAGCGACCAGAGGCGTTGGTCGATCTCGTCGATTTTGATTAAATCTTTGTTCGCTGGCATGGTCTTTCGCCCGACAAAAAAACCTATAATCTTTGCGAGCCCGCAATATAGCGGGCCTTGAGTTTTACAGCGAGGAGATGGCCCCCCATCCGGAGGTGGCAGCTTGTCGCTTGGCCGATCATCTTACAGAGAGTTGAAACTCTCGCCCAATCCGGGGATCTTGCCGCGCAATGGCCACCAACCTGCAGCAGTTTGTCACCAGCATTTCGGCGGGTCTGATCGCCGGCATCCGCACCATCCTTGGTTCGGCCGCCATGGTGACCCTGATCATGCCCGGCTCGCTTGGTGGTGCCGGCATCGCTCCCGCGCTTGAAGTTCTGTTGATCGGCGGTGCGGTCCTGGCCGCTGCGGTGGCGCTACTGAGCACCTATCCCGGCGCGGTGGCACAGGTGCAGGACGGGCCGGCGGTCATTCTGGGCGTGATGGCCACAACCATGGCCGCGTCGATGCAGAATCACGCCGAACCGGCGCTGATCATCCTCCTTGTGCTGGCCAGCGCCAATGCTGCGGCCATCATCACCGGCCTGGTGTTCTATGGCCTGGGGGTGTACCGGCTGGGTGCACTGGTGCGCTTCATTCCCTACCCGGTCATAGGCGGCTTTCTGGCAGGCTCGGGCCTCTTGATCCTGATGGGCGCCGGCAGCGTCCTGACCGGAGTGGATTTATCCAAACTCCGCGTCGACATGCTGATCGAGCCGATGCGCATCGCGCGCTGGATCCCTGGCATCGCCTTCGGCATCATCATGCTCCTGGTATTGCGCCGTTTCAGCCATGCCCTGCTGGTGCCTGGGATGCTGTTTGCCGGCGTTCTGCTGTATCACCTGGGCGTCATGGCCTTCGGTGTGTCAATGGCCGACGCCCAGTCCGCCGGCCTTCTGCTGGGCCCCTTTCCGGAGCGCGGCGGTCTGGATTTTCCGGCCTGGACCCGGCTGCCGGTCGAAAGCTGGCGCCTCCTGATTCCGCAAATTCCGACCTTCGGCGCGATCGTGCTGGTCTGCGTTGTGGCGCTCTTGCTCAACGCCAGCGGGCTGGAACTGGCTACCCGCGGCGATCTCGACATCAACCGCGAATTGCGCGCCACCGGCATCGCCAATTTCGCCTCCGGCCTGCTTGGAGGCACGGTCGGCTTCCATGCGCTCTCGGCCTCGCTTTTGGGCTATCGCATGGGCGCCAACAGCCGCTGGATCGGCGTGACCGCCGGCATCATGTGCGCCATCGCGCTCGTAGCCGGCGCCTCGGCCCTGGCCTACATGCCCAAGGGCATATTGGGCGGCCTGCTTTTCAGCATGGGTGCCGGGTTGTTGCTCGAATGGCTGTACGACGGCTGGCACAAACTGCCGCGACAGGATTACATCATCGTGTGCCTGATCGTCGCTGTGATCGGCAGCGTCGGCATACTGGCCGGCGTGGCCGTCGGCCTGGCAGTGGCCATGGCGATCTTCGTGCTCAGCTACAGCAGGGTACGGGTGATCCGCCAGGAACTGACCGGCTCCGAATACCGCAGCAACGTTGACCGCAGTCCGGCCGTACTCGAACAGCTCAAGGAGCGCGGCGACGTGATTCGCGTCATCAAGCTCGAAGGCTTCATCTTTTTCGGTACCGCCTATTCGGTGCTCACGCAGATCCAGCACCTGATCAGCCATCCCGGCGAGCGCAAGGTGACACACCTGATCCTTGATTTTCGTGATGTGCCGGCCAGCGATTCCTCGGCGATGTCGGCATTCGCCAAGATCCACGGCTATTGCGAGCGCAATGCCTGCGAACTGATCTTCACGCGCATGAATGAAACCATCGAACGCCAGTTCAAGCACGCCGGCCTCGACCCGGACATCGTCAACGTCACCTTCTTCCCCGACCTCGACTTCGCGCTGGAATACTGCGAGGAGAAGGTGCTGGCCGGTGAATCAAGCTCGAAGCTGCCGGTGGATTTCTCGATCTGGGACAAGATTGCAGCGGCCCTGCCTGCGGGCACGCCGATCTCGGCTTTCAAGGCCTATCTGACACAGCGCACCTACAAGGCGGGCGAATACCTGGTCAAGCAGGGCGGCCCGCCCACTGAAATCATCTTCATAGAATCGGGGCGTGTCACCGTGCGCCTGGCGTTCGATGATGGCCGCTCGATCCGCTTGCGTTCGATGACCATGGGCACCATGATCGGCGAGATCGGGCTCTATCTCAAACAACCACGCAGCGCCTCGACCATCGCCGATCACGACACCTACGCCTACATCCTGACGGCCGAAAAGCTGCGCGAAATGGAGCAACGCGATCCGCCGCTGGCCAACGCGCTGCATTACGCGATCGTGGCGCTGCTCTCGCAGCGCCTGGCCGGCACCAATGGCCTGCTGCAGCGATTGATGAGCTGAGGTATTCGGCCGGCGCGGCGACCCGGGCCACCGCGTCAACGCATTTTCAGTTCAATATCGCGCAACAGCGGATCGCCCTCGCGCGCTATCTCGTTTTCCAGCAAGGCGCCACAACCGGGGCAGAAGAACTGCCGGAACACCGGTCGCTCATCGATGTAGCGTTGGTAGTCGCCGATGTTGGGATTGCAGTGCCGGATGTCATTGTCCTGGCGCACCGCATGATCCTTGTAGTTTTCACCAATCGGGCCCAGGTCGGTTGCGCACTTGCTGCAACAGACATGCAGCCCATCGGCTTCGCGGCGCACCGCCAGGTTGTCGGTCAGTTGCGTCCTGATTTTCCCGCTCAGCACCCGCGCCCGGCCATCGTTGCGCATGCGCGCCCTGCGGCGCTCGGCACGCAGCTTGACGCTTGCTTCTTCATCAAGGCGTTGATCGGCGGTGATCACCACGCCATAGATCTCGCGCGCCGCCGCCGCCGACACCGCGCCGTTCTCGATTACATCCTTGGCCACCCGCTCGGCATCGCGCTCGGCCGGATCGCCGAAACCGCCGGCCGCCGTCCAGATCACCGAGTACACATCATCGGGATGCTGCAGGAAATTCTGCTGGCGCAACTGCAATTCCACCACCTCGCCCTTGACTTCGCTGATGTCGTCGATCATGTCGCGGTCCTTCAGGCGCTGCAAAATGTCGGTGGCGCGCCGGAATTTGTAGACGTTCACCGTGGCGGGGTAGCCGCCCATCATGCCGGTCGAGGTGGGAATCGCATTGCCCGACGACAGTGTGTCGTGGGTCATCGACTCGGTGCGGTGCGGAATGAAACAGGTCTCGGCCGACAGCCCGCCGCGCCAGCGCCCGGCCCCGCCGGAGTCGATCACTTCCTTGCGGTACAGGATAAGCACCGGGAATGACTGTTCGTTGTGCTCGACATTCGGCAAGCGGCAGATCGGGGTGCGCGACTGGCCGCCGTTGGAGATACCGTCGCCGGTTGAGAAGGCGCCGATGGCGCCGCCAATCGGATCGACCAGCAGATAACCGTAGCGCTCGCCCCACTGGTCGATACCGCGAAAGATGGTCGCCGGCCACTGGCTGGTGCCGCCTATGCACATGATGTCTTCGCGCATTTTCGGATCGGCGAACAGCAGCTTGGACAAAACGTTGTAGGCTGGATAGAGCGAAATCTCCATCGCCTGCACCGGCGCGGTCGACACCGAGGCCGGATAGGTCGCGCAGGTGAAAGTGCCGGGCGTCGGGTCGAACTCCACATGACGCAAGGCGCCGCCGATGGCGAAGTACTGGTCCCAGCACAGCAATTGGTTCAGAGCCACCATGATCGCGCCGCGCCAGCCGGAAAAAGTGGCGTTCATGGCGCCATCCTGCGGTGCGGTGCCTTCGTTCTCGAATGTGAGCTGGTTGCCCTTCTTGATCATCGTCAGCATCACCGTGTGGGTGCGCCGGTCACCGGGCCGGCAGCATTCCACATAGGAACGGTCGCGATACACACCGTCAGGCAGGCGCTTCAACTTGTCCAGGAAGGCCAGTTCGGCTACGTCGATGATGCGCTTCATCACGCCCTTGACCACCTCCGCGCCATAGCGCTTGATCAGGCGCAGGATGCGCTCGCGGGCGGTGATGTTGCCGGCCAGTTGCGCGCGGAAATCCAGCGCCACCGCGTCCGGCTTGCGCGAGGCGCGCAGATACAGCTCTTCGATGTCGCGGCGAATCTCGTTGCCCTCGATGATCTTCACTGGCGGCATGCAGATGCCTTCTTCGAAAGCGCTCTCGGCCGAGCCGCAGAATGAAGACGGCGTGATGCCGCCGATGTCGTACTGGTGCAGGCAGTTGGTGACCCAGCAGAACAGCTCGCCCTTCCAGAACACCGGGCAGATCAACATTACGTCCTGCTGGTGGGCGGCGCCGACCCAGGGATCGTTGGCGAGGAACATATCACCGTCGCGGATGCCCGGGTTGTCGCTGCGATACTCGAGGATCCACTTGACCTGGGTGTCGGTGACGCCCGACATGTACTGCATGTAGGGGCCGAAGTAGACGAACTCTGCATCCTCGGTGAGGATCGAGGGATTGAGGTCGAGCGCATACATCGCCACGGGCGAACCGGAAATGCGCTGGATGGTCGCGCCATGCTCCTCGTTCACATGCCACAGCGAATGGCGGATCACTTCGTAGGTGATGGGGTCGATGGTCTTCTGGTACCTGGTGTGCAGCTTCAACTTCTTGTCGATGTTGAGCTTTTTCGGCGGCACATAACCATAGGTCTTGCCGTCGAATTTCGTTTCCTTCATCTCGCTTACCTTGCGCAGGCGCAAGCCTGTATCGGGTGCGTTCATGACTTTTCCGCCTTTGCAAAAGTGATCTCGAAATTGCCCCAGGCATCGACAAAAAGACTGCGGCCAGGATGCACCACAACGGTGGTCTGCGCGGTCTCGACCACGCACGGCCCCTTGATCCTGTTGCCGGGCCTCAAAGCGGCGCCGGCGAACACAGGTGTCTTCACGCTGCGCTTCAAGTCGTCCCAATAGACCTGGCGGCTGCCGTTCTGCGCCAGCTTGGGAATCGCGGCGGTCAGGCGCGCAGCCTTGGGCAATTTCGGACGCGGTGTCGCCGCGCTGGCGCGCACGCGCAGCGTGACGATCTCAAGGCGTGCGCTCTTGAACGAGGCGTTCTTGCCATACAGCTGCTCATAACGGGTATAGAACTGCTGGCGCAAGGCTTCGAGGCCCGCAGTCTTCAGGCGTGACTGCACCAGCATCACCTCGACCTCGTTGATCTGGCCGCGATGGCGCATGTCGAGCGAGAACGAAAACTTGCGGCGGCTGGCCGGAATCCCGTCCTTTTGCATCTGCGCGTCCGCCCGCGCCTGCAAGTCGTCCAGCACCGCGTTGATGCGCGCGGCGTCGAACGGCGAGCCCTGGATATCAACCTGTTCGTAAACATGCAGGATGTCGGCCGAGGCCGCGCCGAAAGCGCACCAGGTCGAAGCGATCTCGCGCAAGGGCACGATCACTTTCTGCACCCCCAGCTCAGAGCCGAACACCCCGGCATGCACCGGCCCGGCGCCGCCAAAGGCATAGAGCACGAAGTCGCGCGGGTCATAACCCTTTTCGACGGTCATCTTGCGGATGATGTCGGCCATCTTGTACTCGGCGATCTTGGCGATGCCGCTGGCCGCCTGCATCAGGGTGAGGCCGAGTTTGTCGGCCACGCCCTGGACCGCAGCCACCGACTTGTCGCGGTCCAGTTTCATGCGCCCGCCCAGAAAATTGTCGGGGTCGAGGTAACCCAGCACCACATCGGCATCGGTCACCGTGGGCGTGGTGTTGCCGCGGCCGTAACAGGCCGGGCCGGGATCGGCCCCGGCACTCTGCGGGCCGACGCGCAGCGATCTGGAAAAGCCGTCGACCTGCGCCAGGCTGCCGCCGCCGGCGCCGATGGCTTCGATATCGACCTTGGGCAGAAAGTATTCGTACTGGATCACATTCGAGATGAACGAGTACTCGGGCGCTCCGTTGGCGATGATGCCGACATCGAACGAAGTGCCGCCCATGTCGCTGGTGATGATGTTGGGTGTACCGATCACCCGGCCGAAATACACCGAGCCTGTGACCCCGGCCACCGGCCCGGAATCGAGAGTCAGGAGCGGCGACTCCATCGCGCGTTCCACCGATACCGAACCGCCGCCGCATTGCGCGATCTGCAAGGGCTGGCTGTAATGATTGGCCTTCAACTGCTGGTTCAAGTTCGACAGGTAGCGCGACATCACCGGGCCGATGTAGGCATTGAGCACGGTGGCGGTAGTGCGCTCGTATTCGCCCCATTTGGGCGCGATGTCCACCGAGCACGAAATGAATACATCGGGCGCTAAGCGCTTGACGATTTCGCGCACGCGGCGCTCGTGGGCGGCGTAACGAAACGACCACAGGAAGCAGATCGCGATCGCGGTGCAGCCATCGGCCAGGAGACTCTTGACCGCCGCTTCGGCCTCTGTCTCGTTCAAGGGCACCACCACGTCGCCGAAGCAGTCGACCCGCTCCGACACTCCCTTGACGCAGCGCTTGGGCACGATCGGATCGGGCTTCTGGCTTTCCGGAAAGTGCACCACCTTGGCGATATCGCGCGAATTCACCCCGCGCGACCCGCGCATGATGTGGATCGCGTCTTCATGCCCGCGGGTGGTGATGAGGCCCACCTTGGCGCCCTTGCGCTGGATCAGCGCATTGGTGCCCACCGTCGTGCCATGGGTCAACACCTTGATCTGCTCGCAAAATGACTGAAACGGCAGTTGCAGGCGTTCGGCGGCCACCGCCATGGCCGCCAGCATGCCTTCGGCGAAGTTGGCCGGTGTCGAGGCCGATTTGGTGGCGGTGATGCCGCCCTGGCGGTCGAGCACGACACAGTCGGTGAATGTGCCGCCGATATCGACGCCCACTAGATATGGTCCCACGTTGTCTCCCGATTCTGCGCAGCAAACATTGGCACGATGGCGCCGCTCCCGCACGTAGTGGAATTCGCCTGCCGTCTGGACCACGATTGTAGAAATGCTGCGGCGCGCTTGACCAATACTCTTTGCGTTGCGTTGGCCATGCCGAAAAAGCATGCCATCGGCGCAATGCACGGCTTCAGTCCGGCATGCGGGCGCTGACCCAGTAGCCGTGCTCAATCGCCGCGCGCGCCACCTGGCGCGCGAGCCGCGTCAATTCGCGCCCGGCGCGCGACAGGGTGCGTTCCCGCGCATAGGCAATCGCCCAACTCATGCGCAGATCGGCTACCGGTGCGGCGCTGACGCGGCCCGCCGCCAGCGCCTCATGCAGCGCACTGTAAGGCAGCACGGTATAGCACTCGCCGGCGGCCACCATCTGCAGCATCACTGACGTCGAGTTTGCTTCGAGCACCGGCACAAGGTTGCGTCCGACGCGCGCCAAGGCCGTCTCGATCAGTGCGCGCACCGAGTTCGGCCGCAACGTGACCATCAGCGGCTCGCTGGCAACCCGCTCGATGCTGACCGGACGCTTGGGTGACAGCCGCGCCTTGCGTGGCCCCACCATGTACATGGCTTCGGACAACAATGGTTCGCTCTGCAGGGCCGCCAGCGGCTCATTGGCAGCCAGCACCGCGACGTCGACACGACCGCTCTGCAGCCCTTCGCCAAGGGCAATGCTGATGCCTTCGGTGAAACGCAGCAACACACCCGGATGTTCACGGCGAAACGCGCGCATCAGCGGCACGGTCACCAGGTGCTGCATTGAAGGCGGCATGCCGAACCTGAGTTCACCACGCAGTTCACGCGCCTGCGCGCCGACCTCGTCGCGCACATGCGCGAAATCGGCCAGCAAATTGGCGGCGCGCTTCTGCAACAGCTCGCCCGCCTCGGTCAAAGTCACGCCGCGTTCGCTGCGATGAAACAGCGTCACACCAAGATCGGCCTCGAGCGCACGCACGCTGCGCGACAGGGCTGGCTGCGCCACATGCAGCAACGAGGCGGCGCGCGTAAAGCTTTTGAGCTCGGCGACTTGCAGGAAATAGTGAAGTTGACGGATATTCACCGGGTCAGTTTAGCAAGCACAGTTTGCAAACCGGGGTGTCGGCGCACGTCGACGTGCTGTCGTTTGCTAAAATACTCGAGACAAAAGCACCGAAGGAGACAGCGGATGCAACTGCATCGATCAACCCCGGAAGCATTGGCAACACGCTTTGTGCGCCGCGATCCACAAAACCGCAGCGTATGGCGCACCGAATACCTGGGACCGCCACCATCGCGGCGCGGCGCAACCATTGAGCAGGGAAGCGACGACTTCGTAGCCCCGCCCGAGAATTCGCCGCAGTCCTTCCGCATCGAGCAGGAAGGCGGCATCGTGGTGCAGCCGCACTTTCATTTTGTCAACCAGTTTCAGGTGGTGGTGGCCGGCAGTGCCTCGATCGGGCGCAACCTGGTGACATCGATCGGCGTGCATTACGCCGGCGCGCATACCGGCTACGGCCCGATCACCGCCGGGCCGGAAGGCGTCACCTATTTCACCCTGCGCGCGCAATCCGACGGCACCGGCGCGCAATACCTGCCGGCGTCGCGTGCACGCATGCAGCCGGTACCGAAGCGCTACATCCTGGCAGAGCCTTGCCCGGCACTCGATGATGCAGGCCTGGCGGCACTGGGTGCGCCGCAAACGGTAACGATGCTGGACGAAGCCGATGGCATCGGCGCCTGGGTGTTGCGCCTGCCGGCCAATGGCACAAGCCTCGGTCCGGATCCGGCAGCAGGTGGCGGGCAATCGATTTTCGTCGCCCGTGGCAGCCTCATGCATGAGGGCCGCGAACTCGACCGCCATGCCTGCCTGTATGTCTCGTCCGACGAAGCGCCGCTGCCGCTGAAGGCGGGGGCGGGCGGGCTCGAACTCGTGTTTTGCCAGTTTCCACGTCGCGCACAATAGCCGCGCGCGCCAACAGGAGGCACCATGCAACTCAGGCAAGCAATCACCGCGCTTGGCGCAGCCGTTCTCGGTTTGACCATGCTTGCGCCGGCTAGCCTGCAAGCACAGGCGACGTACCCGGTGCGGCCGATCAAGGTGGTGGTCGGCTTCCCGCCGGGCCAGGCCACCGATATCATCGCGCGCCTGATGGCGACCAAGTTTTCCGAAAGCCTGGGCCAGCCGGCGGTGGTCGACAACCGGCCCGGCAAGGGCGGCAGTCTCGGCGCCGAACTGGTCGCCAAGTCCGCGCCGGACGGCTATACGCTGCTGGTCTCGGCCACCGCGCCTCTGGCCACCAATGTCAACCTCTATCCGAACGTCGGCTACAACCCGGCAACCGACTTCGCTCCCATCAGCCTGATGGCCTGGCTGCCGTTCGTGTTGGTTGTCAACCCTGCGGTGCCGGCCAACACCGTGGCAGAGTTGATCGCCTACGCCAAGGGTCGCCCGGGCGCCTTGTCGTATGCCTCGTCGGGCAATGGCACGACCGCGCACCTGACGATGGAAATGTTCAAACGGGCGGCCGGCCTGGACATCCTGCATGTGCCCTACAAAGGCGGGGTCGCGGCCTTGTCGGACGTGATGTCGGGGCAATTGCAGATGGGCTGGGACACGGCGTTGTTCCTGTTGCCGCATATCAAGGCAGGCAAGGTGCGCGCTCTCGCCACCGCCAGCCCGGCGCGCTCACCCCTGATGCCGGAGATTCCGGCCGCAGCCGAGACCGTACCCGGGTTCTCCTCCGGCGCATGGCTCGGCCTGGTGGCGCCCGCCGGCACGCCGCGCGACATCGTCAACCGCCTCAACAGCGAATTGCACAAATTCATGAAGACCCCGGAGCTCACCGAGCGGCTGGCCGCGCTCGGCAGCGAGGTCTTGCTGTCGACGCCTGACGAGTTTCATGAACACATCAAGCGCGAAATGGTGAAATGGGGCAAGGCCGTCAAGGATTCCGGCACCAAGCTGGATTGAGTCAAGCCACCGGCACAACGAGGCACCGGACACTGGCGCGGCGCGCTGCCGCGATATGGCGCCGCTTCACAGCTAGAATCCGGCTTTGCCTGGTCCACCGTCCACCTGGAGTCGCCCCATGCCACGCCACGCCGGTTTTGTTCCGTACGGGGTCATTCCCGCCGTCTTGCTGCCTTTCTACGACGACTTTTCCATCGATGAAGCCAGCTATCGCGCGCACCTGCGCGATGTGGCCGCGGCGGCCGGCATCAGTGCCATCACCACCAACGCCCATTCGACCGAAGCCGCTTCGTGCAGCTTCGACGAACAGGCGCGCGTGCTGGCCATCACACAAGACGAGATCGGCGCCCGCCTGCCTGTGGTCAACGGCATCTATGCCGACGGCAGCCTGGAAGCGCAGCGACTGGCAAGGATGGCGCATGAAGGCGGCGCCTCGGCGCTGCTGGTGTTTCCATCGGCCATTTATGCGATGGGCCAACGCCCGGAGATGGCGATCGAGCACTTCAAGCGCATCGCCGAGGTGACCGACCTGCCGCTGATCGCCTTCCAATACCCCGCCAGCGGCAGCCAGGGCTACCCGCTGCCGACCCTGCTGCGCATGCTGGACGCAGTGCCGAGCATTCGCGCCATCAAGGACTGGTGCGGCAACGCACAGTTGGCCGACCGCCAGATCCGCGCCCTGCAAACGCGCAATCCGCCGGTCAACGTGTTGTCGACCCACAGCGCCTGGTTGTTCAGTTCGCTGGTGCTGGGCTGCAGCGGCCTGCTGTCGGGCAGCGGCTCGGTGATCGCCGAACTGCAGGCGCAGCTGTATCAGGCGGTCAAGGCCGATGACCTCGCCACGGCGCGCCGCGTCCACGAGCGCATCTACCACACCGCCGAAGTGTTCTACGCCGATCCGCCGGTCGACATGCACAACCGCATGAAGGAAGCGCTGGTATTGATGGGCAAGCTGCCACGCGCTGTTGTGCGCCCGCCACTGGTGAAGATTTCCGCTGCGGAGATCGAGCGCATCCGGCAGGCCTTGATCAGCGCCGGCTTGCTGGCGTCAGCGCAGGCGCGCCGTCTGGCTGCCTGAGCGGCGCGGACTGCCACTGCGGACGTGTTCAGGCGCCCGCCGCCAGGCCGCTCTCGGGTGTGGTGCCGACAATGCCTTGGTTGATCAATGCTGCGATCTCCGGGTTGCCATAACCCAGGGAGCGCAGCAGCTCCTGGGTGTGCTCGCCCAATCGGGGCGGATGCCGGCGCAGCCCCAGCCGCTGGCCGTCCATGGTGAGCGGCAACAAGGGCGTTTTGGTCGCGCGGCCATCGGCCAGGACGATATCGGCGAGGCCGCCGGTGGCATTGAGGTGGGGGTCGTCAAACAGGTCGTGCGGCCGGGCGATCGGCGCATACGGCAAACCGCAATCTTCGAATATTCGGCTCAGATCCTGGGCACTGTGCTCTGCCATGCGCTGGCGCAGCACCGGCATCAACCACCCGCGCGCACGCACGCGCTCGTTGTTGCTTGCCAGGCGCGGATCGGCCTTGAGATCGGCAAAGCCGAATGCCTTGCAGTAGATCTCCCATTGCGTATCGGAGACCACCGCCAGGAAAATCTGGCCCCCATCCTTGACTTCAAACACGTCATACACCGCCCAGGCCGAGACGCGGCTGGGCATCGGCGCGGCCGGCTTGCCGGTGACCACGAACTGCATCATGTGCTGCGCCACCAGAAAAATGTTGTTCTCGAACAGCGCCGCTTGCACTTCCTGGCCGCGCCCGGTTTTCTCGCGCTGCGCCAGCGCTCCCATGGCGCCGATGGCACCAAACATGCCGCCCATGATGTCGTTGACGCTCGAACCGGCACGTAACGGCCGGCCCTCAGGCCCGGTCATGTAGGCCAGGCCACCCATCATCTGCACCACCTCGTCGAGCGCAGTGCGATGTTCGTACGGTCCGGGCAGAAAGCCCTTGTGCGAGACATACACCAGACGCGGGTTCAACGACGACAGCGAAGCGTAGTCCAGGCCCAGCTTGGCCATGCTGCCCGCCTTGAAGTTCTCGCTGAACACATCCGCACGGGCGGCCAGCCGAAGGACGATTTCGCGGCCGCGCGAATCTCCGGAATCGACCGCGAGGCTTCGTTTGTTGCGATTGAATGTGGGGAAAAACCCGGCACCGGAGCCCAAAAGGTGGCGCGTTGAATCCCCTTTGAGCGGTTCGACCTTGACGACGTCTGCGCCCATGTCGGCCAGGATCATGCCGCAGGTCGGGCCCATCACCATGTGGGTGAACTCAAGCACTTGAATCCCGGCCAGTGGCAGGGTGGCGTTGTCGGCATTCATGCGTTTACCCGCGCAGTTGCTGTAGCGCTCGGCATCACCACCTCGAGGTTTTGCATACCATCGTGCGGCCGTGCTGCACTGACGAGGATGCAATCCACGCGTCAGTCGCGCGCAGCGATCGCCGCCAGCGTCGCCAGTACCCGCTGTGCCCGATACACGATCGGATAGTCGACAAACACGCCATCGACCTGGATTGCCGCAAGCCCACCGGCCTCGGCCTGGCGGAACGCATCGACCACCCGCTGCGCGCGCGCCGCTTCGGCCGCGCTCGGGGTAAAGATCTGGTTGACCACGCTGACCTGGTCGGGGTGGATGCACAGGCGCCCCTGAAAGCCCATGCGCAGGCTGCGCAACACCGATGCGCGCAACGCCTCGGGTTCCTGCAGGTGAATCCACACGGTATCGATCGGCGGCTCGAGGCCGGCGGCACGTGACGAGACGATCATGCGGCTGCGTAATTCGGCCAGTTCCTCTTCACCTGCCGTCCAGGTCATGCCGACATCGTTGGTGAAGTCACCGGCGCCAAAGCTGATGCGCTTGACGCGCCACGGGCCGGCATAGTCTTTCAGCGAGCGCGCCGCGAGAATCTTGTCAAGCCGCGCGAAGCCGGCCGCGGTTTCGATGATCGGCATCAGGTCGATGGCGCCAATCGGCAAGCCGTGTTCGCGCTCAAGATTGGTGATCAGCCAGTCGATGGTGCGCAGGTCGGCAGCCGACTCAAGCTTGGGAATCACGATGCCGTCGACGCCAGGCCGGATTACCGCCGTCAGATCGCCCAGGCACCACTGGGTTCCGATCGCGTTGACGCGGATGTAGCCCTTGCAGCGCCGCGGCCGCGCCAGTGCTGCGAGAACGGTCTGGCGGGTGGCAACCTTCTCGGCAATCGCCACCGCGTCTTCCAGGTCGAGAATCACCGCGTCGGCGCCGAGGGTCAAGGCCTTCTCGACACGACGGGCGTGGTTGCCGGGAGCAAACAGGAAAGTACGCAGGACTGAGGGAGGGGTCATGGTCGCTTGCATGTCGAGAATAGCGCAGACCCGGCCACAAGCCGGAGCCGCGAAGAGAAATGTCGCCCTACTTCACCAAATCGAGCCGCCGCCCGCCAATTTGCGCCGGCGCAATGGTTTGCTGCAGGGCCTCTGCCGCCGGCAGTGGAATCATGGTCGGCGCGCTCGGTACCACGCAACCGGTATCGCAGCAGCGTCCGGGCTGGCGATTGCGCGTGATCTTGCGTGTTTCGTCAGTCAGGATGCCGCGCTCGAGCAGGCGTTCGACCAGATCGACCTTGTTGCCCAGCGGATAGTTGCGCCAGATTTCCATTTTCATCGCCTCCGGCGAGCCGCCGCCGTGCAGGCTGATCACCGAGTACCAGCCGGCCTGATAGCTGGCGGTCAGGTCTTCGACAAAACGCGCGACCTCGATGCGCTTTTCATACGGAATGTCGGAGCGCGCGCCCAGCACTTCGGAAAGCTTGCCTGCGGTCATCGGGTTGTGATCTTCATCCGGTCCCGGCAGGGTCACGATCAGGCCGCCCGACACATGGTGTGCGATGCGATGCATGTCGTAGATCTGCGTGGCCAGCAGCAACTTGCCGATGTTGGCGAAGACCGCTTCCGGCACCACCACGCCGGCCCGCGCATCCGCGTTGCAATAGACCGAAGCGGCCACACCGCAGGCATAGAAACCTTCGACAATCTTGATCAGGTCGACCATCTGCTCGCGCAGGTTGTCGGCGCGATCCAGATCGATGCCGTTGGCTTCGGTCATCAGTGCGCCGGCGCCGATCAGCAGGTCGCCGAAACCGGCACGGGCGGCGATGCAGGTGTGGCGGTGATGCGCCGAATAGTCGTACACCAGCGGCCCGGCCTGCTGCCATTCGCCGGCCATGAAAACCCGCTCCCAGGGCACGAATACCGTGTCGAAGATCGCCACCCCGGTCGACTGCCCGTACCTGGCGCTGAACTTCGCCGCCTTCTCGCCGGGGCGGCCGGCCGGTCGCGCCACGATGGTCAGGCCGGGCGCATCGACGCGCACCGCGCAGCACACCGAGAAGGCACTGTCGTGCTCGCTCATGTTGCGGCAGGGCATCACCAGCAGTTCATGCATGTAGGGTGCGCCGGTGACGATCGCCTTCACCCCCGACAGCACCAAACCGTCGGCGCGCCGCTCGGCGATGTGCAGGTAGGCATCCGGGTTGGGTTGCGCGTAAGGCCGCTTGCTGCGGTCGCCCTTGGCGTCGGTCATCGCCACACCAAGGGTCAGGTCTTCGGCATACACGTGCCGGAGATAGGCTTTCACGCGCGCCACGTATTCGCTATTGCCCAGGGCATCCATGCGGTGCGCCGATTGCCAGATCGCCGACAAGGCATCGCCGCCCAGGTAGCGCTGCGCGCAGCCGGTTTCCTGGCACACCAGGCGCACCGCTTCGAGCTTGTTGAGCAGGTCCTGGCTGTTGCCCGGAATGCCCATCATGCGGTTGACACCGAGCGCGCCGATCGGCGCCACGTCGGCGCGCATCACCGGCGCCAAATGCTCGCGCAAGGCAAAGTCGTAGGTCAGCGCCACACCATTGACGCCCGGCGCCAGCGCTGGCGCATCGACCACCGATTCGATCAACCGGCCATCCACATACACTCGCGGATGATACTTGCGCAGCGATTCGCGATACCCATTTCCGGACAGCAGCATGATGACTCCTTTCGCTTCAGATCGCGCCGACTTTTCGCAGCGCGGCGATGGCATCGGAGTCCATGCCAATCCACTCCTTGAGCACGGCCTCGGTATGACTTCCCAGTGGCTGCCCGAGCCACTCGATGCGCCCCGGGGTACCGCTCAGGCGCGGCATCACGTTGGGTACCGCGAATTCGTTCTTGCCGGGCACCCTGGGCTCGGTGATGAAGGCAATGTTCTCGCGCGCGCGGTACTGCGGATCTTCGAAAATCTCGTCGATCGCGTACAGCGGCCCGCACGGCACTTCGCCGGCGTTGCACATGGCCAGCACCTGGTCGCGCGTGTGTTGTGAAGTCCAGGTACCCACCAGGGCATCGACCGCCGCCCGATCGGCATCGCGCTGCGCGACCTTGCCCCAGATGCCCTCACCGGCCAATTCGGGGCGGCCCATCACGCAGGCCAGGCGCGCGAAAATCTTGTCGCTGGTGCAGGCGATCGCAATCCAGCGTTCATCCTGGGTCGGATAGTGGCTGTGCGGCACCACGTTGACCGTGCCCGGCCCCATGCGCTGGCGCACCAGGCCCTTGTAGTGATAGGCCGGCGCCAGTTCGTCGAGAATCCGGAAAATCGATTCATACAGGCCGATGTCAACCACCTGCCCCAGGCCGCTGTGCTCACGTGCACGCAACGCCACCAGCGCCCCCATCGCACCGTACATGCCCGACAAATAGTCCGGCAGGGTCGCCGACCCCGGTGTCACCGGCGGCCGATCCGGGTAGCCGGCCAGAAACGAAATGCCGCCGAAGGCATTGGCGATGCGCCCGAAGCCGGGGCGCGGGCTGTAGGGGCCGGTCTGGCCATAGGCCGAGATGCGCACCATCACCAGCCGCGGATTGTGCTTCTTCAACTCCTCCCAACCGAGTCCCCAGCCTTCGAGCGTGCCGGGTTGAAAATTCTCGACCAGCACATCGGCCTTTTCGACCAGTTTCTTGAGCAGGGCCGCGCCCTCGGCATTCTTGAAGTTGATGGTCAGCGACTTCTTGTTGCGCCCCTCCGACAACCACACCAGCGAGTCTCCGCATGGTGTGGGCGTGCCGAACTTGCGGGTCGGGTCGCCTGAGCCCGGCATCTCCACCTTGATGACCTCGGCGCCGAATTCGGCCAGGAAGGTCGCGCAATAGGGGCCGGCGATGAAGGTGGCGCAGTCGAGCACGCGCATGCCCTGGAGTGCGCCGGGGCCGGCCGGCATGGCCGCCGGCGCTTGTGGATTGCTCATACAGTGTCACTCTCCATGAATAGCTGTTCCAGGTCCGGCGGCGCTGCATACGGATCGACAGCGGTAACCGGCATCTCTTGCGCGGCGGCGGGAGCGGTGTTCATCATCGGCGCCGGCTGGTCAAAACGGCGTGGCCAGCGCCGCTTCCGGCAGGATGGTGGTGCGCTTCATCAGGCGCTGTTGGGTGCTGTCGAACGGTTCGCGCCGATGCATGGTGCAAGCGTTGTCCCACAGCAAGGCGTCGCCCAGCTTCCAGCTATGGGTGTAGACAAAACGCGGCTGCGTGGTCCAGGCGAACAACTCGGCCAGAAGGTCGTCGCTCTCCTGCTGTTCCATGCCGACAATCCGTACCGTCATGCCGGGGCAGATGTAGAGCGCCTTGCGGCCGGTGTACGGATGGGTGCGTACCAGCGGGTGTTCGATGTCGGGCGTCTTCCTGCGTTGCTCGTCATTGGTGGGCACGCTGTAGGCACGGTTGAAGGCTGCATACGACTGCACCGCGCGCCGCCCGGCCAGGCGATCCCTGGTGGCTTGCGGCAAGGCCTCGTAGGCGGCCGACATGTCGGCGAACGAAGTGGCGCCGCGATCCGGCGGAATGATCACCGAGTAGAGAAGCGAGCCCAGCGCCGGGCCCGGCAGGTAGATCTGGTCGTAGTGCCAGCCGACCTCGGTGTCGGCCAAGATGCCGATCGGCTTGCCATCCTTTTTCAGGTTCGACACATAGAGGATTTCCGGGTTTTCCGGCGACAGGTACTCGCGCCGCACATGGATCTCGAGCGCGCCGAAATTGCGCGAGAAATCGACCACATGCCGCTCTTCGAGTTGCTGGTCGCGAAACAGCAGCAGTTCATGCTTGCGCCACAGCGCGCGCAGCGCCTGCGCGGTTTGCATGTCCTGCGGCTTTGACAAATCGACGCCGCTTACCTCCGCGCCGAAGGTCGTTCCCAGGGGTCTGGTCGAAATCGCCATGTGTTCCTCCAAAAAAAGTGCAGGCGAAAGTGATGGCGCCGCTGCGGGCCGGCTCAATTCAGTTGCACCGCTGCGAGCACGGCATCGAGTGAATCGGCGCTGTCAAGGCACAGCACGCTTTCGACCACCTGCTGCGCGCGCGCCGCGCTCATGCGTCGATGCGCATTGCCGGTGAACTTGGCAACGATCTCGCCTTCGCTCAAGGGGCGCGCATCCGAGCCGCGGTTGTGCGCCTCGCGATGCCGCAGTTCGCGCCCGTCCGCGAGCTGTATTACGACCTCTCCCGAGTAATAGCGTGGAAAGGCAGACTGCGGATCCACCTCGTAACCGATCCTGGATGCAAGGGCCAGGGTGCGCGGGTCGTTCAGCGCCTCCTCCTCAAGCTCGGTCAGGGTGAAGCGCCCGCGCACCAATGCGGTGGCGATGGTGTAGTGCACCGAGAACTGCGCGTCGTAGGCATTTTTCGGACGGCGCTTGTTGGCCTCCGGCTCGCACACCACATGGGTCTGGCCGGCGCCGATGCGTGCGGTGATGCCGACGATGTCATCGATGGCAAACACATGGTTGCGCCGCAACTCAAGCGCGGCATCGGCGAAGGCGTGGTTGAAATGGCAGGCCGGATAGGGCTTGACCGCCACGTTGAGCATTTCCCAGGTTTCGCCCAGACCCGCGGTGCACAGCCCCAGGTCGACGGGATGCCCTGGATCGACATGGGCGTTGAACAGGCCATAGCGGCCCTCGTAGGCGCGTTTCGGCCCGGCGAACCCGGAACGCGCCAGCGCACAGGCGGTCACCGCGGAGGCTGCGGCCCAGCCCGGATGCATGCGCTTGGTCCAGGCACCGTCTTCAAGAAACTCCAGGCTGCCGGCAGCCATCGACAAGGCGATTCCCTGCGCCTGGGCAAGTTGCGTCGCGGTCATGCCAGCCAGGCGCCCGAGCGCAAGACAGGCGCCGAAAATGCCGACCAGGCCGGTGGGGTGAAAGCCGCGCTGGTGAAAACCATTCTGCGCCGCGTGGGCGATGCGGCTGGCGGTCTCGACACCGGCCAGGTAGGCGGCGAGCGCGTCACGGCCGCCGGCATTCTCGCGCTGCCCCACGCCCAGCATGATCGGCACGGTGCTGGCCGAGGCGTGGATCACGCCACCGGAGTGGGTGTCGTCGAAATCCAGGCCATGGATCAGGGTGCCGTTGGCCAGCAGCGCGTCGCGCAGTGGCAAGCCGAGCGCCGTGCCCAGTACCGGATACGGCCCGGGTTCACCGAGGGCCGCCAAGGCGTTTATGGTGCGCTGGCCGAATTCGAAGCCGCCGGATGCAATGCCAATGCCTATGCAATCAAGAATATGCAGCTTGGCACGCTCGATCACTTTGGCCGGAATGTCTTCATAGCGCAGGTTGGCGGCGAATTCGGCCAGGGTTTGCGAGATCGTTGCTTGTTCCGCTGCGGCTGCGATGGCTGCGGCTGTGGCAGGTGCGTTCATTTGATTCAAGCTCCGGAGATAAAAGAGGATCAGGCGGCCTGCGCCGCCGTGTCTTGCCAGGCGAAGCGCAGCGACATCGAATACGAGAAGCGGCCTGCCGGGTACAGGCTTTTCGAGACCAGCAGCATCTTGTCGTCGGCCGCCATGTAGTGGCGGGTGATTTCCATGCCCGGAAAGCCGGAGCGCACCTTGAGAATGCGCGCCTTCCTTGCGGGAATCGCACACGGGCTCATGACCTGCTGCACTTCGATGATGCGTTCGCCGTAGCGTTGCTCGATCAAGGTGTAGATCGGCACCCGCAGGTCTTCCATCTCGCGACTGATCGCCGCATAGGCGTGCGGTACGTAGATTTCGCTTGTCACCATCGGCAAGCCGCCCGGCTCCGGCACGCGCAGTACTTCCAGCATGTGCCAGCGCTGACCCGGCGCGCAACGCAACAGCAGGCTTTGCGCAGGGCCGACCAGCAGGTCGCGGCGCGCCACCACCGCAAGCCGGGTCTTGTCGATGTAAGTGAAGAGATCGGAAATCGAATCCACCGACTGCACATAACGCGCATCGCCGTGCGTGGCCTTGACCCGCGTGCCGATGCCCTGATGGCGCGATACCAGCCCCATCTCGCGCAGGCGGCGCAGGGCTTCGCGCACGGTGTGCCGCGATACGCCGAACTGCCCGCACAATTCGGTTTCGGTGGGCAGCAGCGAGCCGAGCGCGTAGCGCCCGGCACCGATATCCTCGATGATCGAGTCGGCCAGCAGCGCGTAGCGGGTAGCGGCTCCTGCCACCGCGAACAGCTTGCGCGGCGGCGAGCCCGCTCCGGCGCGAGGCGCCGGGTTACGGCCAGTGGCCATGTGAGGGGTCTCCGGGCAGTCGGTTGCTGCGTGCGGGCTGGCGATTGCCAAGGCACGACAGCCACTTATGCCTACTTATACGATTGTCCGGACAAAGTCTAGATGATCTCCTTCGGCCCAGTCAAGTTGCAACGCACAATGCAGTCGCGGACTTTCGCGCCCGCTCGCGGGAGCGCAGGATCAAGCAAGCAAAGGATGGGGCCCGCAATGGGTGCGGCAACCCGATCCGTTGCCGCGACCGTGCCCCGGCAACCGGCAGAGGACGCCGCAGCGTGGCGCGCCGCAGGGCCGCCGGCGCGGGCCGACCTTGCTCGATATCCATACCTCGAGTGATCGGCACTTCGCGCAGTAGCGAAGCGCTACCGCGCGGCGATCCGCAACGCTCACGCCGACAGCGCCAGAAACTCCGCCCGCTGCGCCTGGTTGTCCTCGAGATCACCGAGCATGGCCGAGGTGACCGTTTCTTCGCCTGCCACCGCGATACCGCGCGATTCCATGCACATGTGGCGGCAGCGGATGATCACCCCGACAGCGCGCGGCTTGAGATGCTCCACCAGTGAATGCGCGATCTGCTGGGTCAGCCGCTCCTGCACCTGCAGGCGGGCGGCGAAGCAGTTGACCAGCCGTGTCAGTTTCGACAGCCCGACGATGCGCCCGGTGGGCAGGTAGCCGACAGCGGCGTGGCCGAAAAACGGTGCCATGTGATGCTCGCAATGCGAATACACCGGAATCCGCTTGACCACGATCAGCTGGTTGTAATTTTCGCTACCGTCGGCGAAGGTTTTCAAGATGCTGGCGGGATCCTCGGCGTAGCCGCGGGTCCAGTGCGACCACGCGCGGGCGGCGCGATCAGGTGTCTCGACCAAACCCTGGCGCTGCGGGTCCTCGCCCAGTGAGCGCAGCAGGCGGCGCCAGTCGTTGATACCGAATTTGGAGTCTTCTTGATTGGACATGAGGTGTTTAGTTTATGGAGGGGGAATGTAGCGCTACGAGGACCGGGGTACGAGGCCTGTCCGGTGCCGTGCCGGACGCGCTGCCGGCGAGCGTTGACGCAAGCTTGCGGAAAACGCTATCGGCATTACCTTGCTGCCGGCGGCGCGCCGCGACGCTTCAAGCATAGCTGCGCAGGCGTCGCGAAAAACGCTCCAGAGGAGCAACGCCGCTGGCCTCGGCGCGCAGGCACCAGTTCTGCATTTGCGCCACCAGTTGCTCCTTGGTTGCCGCAGAGCGCTCCCACAAGGCGCCCAACTCGCGCCGCATGGTGTACACCGCATGCAGGCGCGGAGAACTGGCGACTAGGCCATCGAGCAGCTTGCGCTCGGGCGCGCTCAATGACACCTCGTTATGCCGCAGCCACCGCTTGAGCAGCACCCGGGCCTGTGGCCCTGTCGCATCAACTTCCTGGTTGATCTCGTCGGACGCAGCCGCGCAAGTCGCGCGCATCGAAGCGGCGAAGTCGGCCAGCACGCCGTATCGATTGGCGATCACCGCCTGCAATGTGGCCAGGTCAACCATGGACTTCGGCTCCAACAAGCGCGGCACCGGCGCCACCCGCTTCACCCGCGCCAGACCCAGACCCTCGAGAATGCGTATGTACATCCAGCCGATATCGAATTCATACCATTTGTTCGACAGTCTGGCCGACGACGGGAACGCATGATGGTTGTTGTGCAGTTCCTCGCCGCCGATCAGGATGCCCCAAGGCACGATGTTGACGCTGGCATCCGCCACCGGGAAGCTGCGGTAGCCCCAGAAATGGCCGACCCCATTGATCACACCGGCGGCCCAGAACGGAATCCAGACGATCTGCGTGATAAGGATCAATACGCCCGGCACGATGCCGAACATCAGCACGTCAATGAGGCCCATCAGCGTCAAACCCAGCAACACGTACTTCGAATAAACATTGCGTTCGAGCCAGTCGTCCGGCGTGCCGTGGCCGTAACGCTCGATCGTTTCGCGCTTGCCGCTCTCCTTGACGTAGAGAAACACGCCGCCCCACAACACGCGATTGATGCCCAGCACCTGCGGGCTGTGCGGGTCGTCGGCGGTCTCGCATTTGGCGTGGTGCTTGCGATGAATCGCCACCCATTCACGGGTCGCCATGCCGGTGGTCAGCCACAACCAGAGCCGGAAGAAATGGCTTAGCGCGGGGTGCAGGTCGAGCGCGCGGTGGGTCTGACAGCGATGCAGAAACACCGTGACCCCGACGATGGTGACGTGGGTCATCCCAAGGGCTGCGATCATCAACTGCCACCAGGACAGGTCGAACAAGCCGGAGAAAAGCAATGTGTCCATTGAGCTGCCCATTGTGTTGATACCAGACAATCGATGCACGGGGTGGCGCCGAAGGCGAAAACGATTCGAGCATTCGATCGGACAGGACACCGATTGGCAACCGCTAACACCGGCATGTTAGCCGGAATCGAGAACGCTACAAGGTGCCCGGACGCGCACTGCGCCGTCCTGTCCAGACGCGATTATGGCGGCAAAGTCGCCCTGCGACGGTAACTATCGGTTTGACGGTAGCTATCGGCTTCCAGGTCCGGGATTCCCTTGCACAAGGCTGTGCAGTTCATGCCGTCAGGCCAAGCTTGTTAAGATAATCACGATCGATCCTTCAAACTCGCGTGCACCCGCGCCTTCCCCAATGACCACTCCTTACCGCATCGGCGTCGACATCGGCGGCACCTTCACCGATTTCGCCCTGCTCGACGAACGTTCCGGCGGCATCGTCGTTCACAAACAACTCACCACGCCGGCTGACCCGTCGCTCAGCGTACTCGACGGCATCGACCAGTTGCTGGCCAAGGCGGGTGTGGCCATTGACGCGGTGTCCGGCATCGTGCACGGCATGACGTTAGTCACCAATGCGGTGCTCGAGCGTCGCGGTGCGCGCACCGGCATGCTGGTCACGCGCGGCTTTCGCGACGTGCTCGATATCGGCATGGAACGTCGCTACGACTTGTTCGACCTGCGCCTGCGCTTCGCCGCTCCGCTGGTGCCGCGCGCCTGGCGCGCGGAAATCGACGAGCGCCTGACCTGGGAGGGTGCGGTTGCCACGCCGCTCGATGCGGCGCAGGTGCGCGCCGCGGTAGGCAAGCTGGTGCGCGAACACGAGATCGAGGCGATCGCCATCTGCTTTCTCAATTCCTATGTCGATGCGCGCCACGAGCACGCCGCCGCGGCCATCGTCAGGGAAGCCTTCCCCAAGCTGCACACCAGTTGTTCCGCCGATATCGTGCCCTTCATGCGCGAATACGAACGCTTTACAACCACCACGGTCAACGCCTACACGCAGCCGGTGCTGGACCGCTATCTGGCGCGCATCGAGGAAGGCCTGGCGGCGCGGCATTACGCCGGCACTTTCCATGTGATGACCTCCAGCGGCGGGGTGGTCACCAATGCACTGGCGCGGCGCTTCCCGGTGCGCCTGATCGAATCCGGCCCGGCCGCCGGTATCCTGATGACCGGCTTTCTCGGCCGGCTCTCAGGCGAGACCCATCTGTTGGGCTTCGACATGGGCGGCACCACCGCCAAGGGTTCGCTCCTGGCCAATGGCGTGCCGCTCAAGCGCTATGACGTCGAGGTCGCGCGCGTGCATGACTTCAAGGCCGGCAGCGGCCTGCTGCTACGCCTGCCGGTGATCGACTTGATCGAGATCGGCGCCGGCGGCGGCAGCCTGGCGGAGCTCGATGAACGCGGCCTGGTGCGGGTCGGACCGCGCAGCGCCGGCGCCGACCCGGGTCCGGCCTGCTATGCGCGCGGCGGCACTCAACCGACCCTGACCGACGCCGACCTCACCATCGGCTGCCTGGATGCGGGCTTCTTCCTGGGCGGCGCGATGCGCCTGGACCCGGCTCTGGCCAGCAGCGCCATCGCCGACACCATCGGCGCGCCGCTCGGCATGGACACCGCGCGCGCCGCCTGGGGCATCCACGAGATCATCAACGAGGATTGCGCGCGCGCCTTTCGCACCCATGCCGCCGAACTGGGCTTTGATCATCGCCAGTGCACCATGGTGGCCTTCGGCGGCGCCGGGCCGACGCACGCCGCGCGCATTGCTCGCAAGCTGCGTATCAAGCGCGTCATCTTTCCGCTCGGCGCCGGCGTTTTCTCCGCGCTTGGTCTGCTGGTGAGCCCGCTCGCGTTCGAGACCATGCGCTCCCACCGGCGCTCCCTGGCCACGCTCGATGGCGCCGATTTCGACGCCATCTTTGCCCCGCTGGTAGCTCAGGCCAGCGCGGTCCTGTTGGCCGCCGGCGTCCCTGCCGCCGACATTCGCATCGCACGCAGCCTGGACATGCGCTTCGCCGGCCAGGGCCATGACGTCGAGGTCACCCCGCCGGCTGCCGCGACTGCCGCGATCCTGGCCGAACTGCCGGCCTTGTTCAAGGCGGCTTACGCGCGGCGTTATTCGCCGATCATGCCCACCGCCGGCATCGAGATCGCGGCCTGGAAGGTCGAAGCGCTCGGGCCGCGGCCGCACATCGCCGCAGACTACAAACTGGTGCAGGCCGGCGGCGGCGGTCCGGCGCAAAAAGGCACGCGGCGCCTCTATGCGGCCGAAAGCGGCAGCTACATCGACTGCCCGGTGTTCGATCGCTATGCACTCAAGGCCGGCGACACCATGCAGGGGCCGGCATTGATAGAAGAGAACGAATCAACCAGCGTGATCGGCTCACACGACCGCCTGAAGGTCGATGCGCGCCTCAACCTGATCGTCGAGATCGGCGGAGCAGAAACATGACATCCCACCGTTTTGATCCCATTACGCTGAAGATCCTGTGGGACCGCCTGGTCTCGATTGCCGACGAGATGACGCTCTCGCTGGTGCGATCCTCGTTCTCGATCACCGTGCGCGAGGGCTACGACCTGTCATGCGTGCTGTTCGACGGCAACGGCAGATCGCTGGCGCAAGGCACCTTCAGCGTGCCGGCATTCACCGGTACCGCACCGCAGACGATTCGCCACATGCTGGCCAGGTTCCCGCCGGCGACCCTGGTTCCGGGCGACGTGATCATCACCAATGATTCCTGGCTGGGCACCGGGCACCTGTTCGATGTAAGCGTGCTGCGGCCGATTTTTCGCCAGCGCAACATCGTAGGCTATGCGCTTTCGATCACCCACCTGCCCGATATCGGCGGCCTGGGCATGAGCGCGGTGGCCACCGAGGTCTACGAGGAAGGCCTGACCATTCCGATTACGAAACTGCTACAAGGCGGCGTGCTCAACGAGGGTCTGATCGAACTCATTCGCGCCAACGTGCGGGTGCCCGACATGGTGATCGGCGACCTGATGGCCAACGTCACCTGCACCGAGGTCGGCGGGCGCGAACTGCTCGAATTCATGGACGAATACGACGTGCCCGACCTGACCGAGTTGTCGGCGGCGATCTGCAACCAGTCAGAACAGGCGATACGCGAGGCCATCACGCGCATTGCCGATGGCGTGTACCGCAACGCCATTGATATCGAGGGCATCGATTCTCCGATCCGGCTGGAAGCGGCGGTGACGGTGCGCGGCGACCAGATCGCGGTCGATTTTCAAGGCACCGGCGCGCCGGTGCGCGGCGGCATCAACGTGCCACTGTGCTACACCCGCGCGATGAGCTGGTATGTGATCAAGTGCCTGACCATCCCGCATCTGCCGAACAATGAGGGGGCGACGCGGCCGATCAGCGTTAGCGCGCCGCCGGGCTGCATTCTCAATGCCGAGCGACCGTTTCCCACCGGCGGGCGCCATGCGGTCGGCCATTTCATCCTGCCGCTCCTGATGGGCGCCTTCGCCGACGCCTTGCCGGAGCGGGTGATCGCCGATCTGGGCATGATGAACATCTTCAACGTGCACGGCACCAACCGCGCCGGCGCCAGCTTCACCAGCCTGTTTTTCCTGGCCGGCGGCTGGGGTGCGATGCAGGGCAACGACGGCGCGCCGACCCTGCCGGGCCCCTCCAACATGATGGTGGTGCCTGCCGAGATCTGGGAGAACCTGACCAACATCACCGTCGAGAAGCGCGCGCTTTTGATCGATTCCGGCGGCGCCGGTACAGCCCGCGGTGGGGTCGGGCAGGAAGTGCGCTTTCGCAATGATTCCGGCCATCCGCTGACGCTGGCTTTTCTCGGGTTGCGCACCGAATTCCCGGCCAAGGGATTTCATGGCGGCAAGCCCGGACGGCTGCGCGAATATTTCATCAACGATCAGCCGGCGGCTCCCAAGGGGCGCCACCTGCTGCAACCCGGCGACACCTTCACGACCTTCGAAGCCGGCGGTGGCGGCTATGGCGATCCGCGCAAGCGCGAGCGGCGCCTGGTCGAAGCCGACCTTGCGTCCGGCCTGGTGTCGCCCGCAGCGGCGCGCGAGGTCTACGGCTTTTACCCCGAATAATCAACCTCGCGGCCGCTCATTGGTGCCGAGCGCAGGTGGCAGCCGATCAGCACGCACTGCGCGGCAACAGGGGACCGCAGCGCCCGCGTGCTTGGTGCGAGCCTATTCCGCCACCACGCCGGCACGCTTGACGATCGGCGTCCATTTGGCCACTTCGGCCTGCACGAACGAGCGAAACGCTTCGGGCGTGCCCTGGATCACGGTGGCACCGCGCGACTCGAGCTGCTCGCGGGTTTTCGCCTCCACCGTGGCACGGTTGAGCGCCGCATTGAGTCGCGCGACGACCTCGCGCGGTGTTCCTGCCGCCACGTTGAGGCCGAACCAGGCGGTCACCTCGTAGCCCTTCATGCCTGCCTCGTCGAGCGTGGGCAGCTCCGGCATGGCCGACGAACGTTTCAGGCTGGTCACCGCCAGCGCCCGCATCTTGCCGGCCTTGATTTGCGGGATCACCGGCGGCAGGTTGTCGAACATCATCTGCGTCTCGCCCGCCAGCAGCGAAGCCACCGCCGGTCCCGAACCGCGAAACGGAATGTGCACGATGAAGGTATCGGTCATGGCCTTGAAAAGCTCCATCGACATCTGCGGCGAAGTGCCATAGCCGTTCGAGGCATAGTTGAGCTTGCCGGGGTTGCGCTTCACGTGGGCCACCAGTTCCTTCACCGAATTGACCGGCAGGGTAGGATTGACCACCAGCACGTTGGGTACGGTGCCGAACTGGCCGACATAGGCCAGATCGTCCTGCGGCCGGTAATTCAGCTTCTTGTAGATCAGCGGGCTGATGGCCAGCGAAGGGTTGCCCAGCAGTACGGTATGGCCGTCCGGCGCGGCGCGCGCGACCGCCTCGGCACCGATATTGCCGCCCGCGCCGGAGCGATTCTCGATCACCACCGATTGCCCCAGCTCGACTTGCAATTGCGGCTGCACGATGCGCGCCACCAGATCGATCAGGCCCCCTGGCGGATACGGCACGATGATGGTGACCGTGCGCGACGGATAGGGCTGCGCCGAGGCCGTTGCAACCCACAACATGGCAAACAGAATTCCGCTGCGACGCACGATGAGCCTCCCTTGTTGTACACACGCCAGCCTCAGCCAGCAAAGAAGCGATGATATGTCAGCGGCGCGCCGCGCGCCGACTCAACCAAAAATGCTGCGCAGATCTGGCGTGCGGCGATTCCAGCCGGTGGCCCTCTCGAACCCCGCACCCAGGCGCAGCAGCGTTTTCTCAGCGAAGGGCTTGCCCAACAGCTGGATGCCCAGCGGCAAGCCGCCGGCGCTGAACCCGGCCGGCAGCGCCAGCCCGCAGGCGCCGACGTAGTTGCCGGCGCGCGTGAAAACAGCCGGCGTGGATTGTTCATCAACTTCTGCGACCGGGATTGCCGCGCAAGGCACTGCGGGCGTGAGCAAGGCGTCGCAATCCTCCATCGACTGCGCGAACAAGGCTGCGGCGCCACGCTGGTGCTCGCGCGCGGCGATGTAGTCGGCCGCGCTGATGTGCTTGCCACCCAGTAGGCGGGCCCGCACCGCTGCGCCCAGCGGCACCTGATGGTCATCGACGTAGTCGCGATGCACGCGATAAGCCTCGGCGGCGATGAGTTGGCCATTGCGTTGCGTGAGTTGGTCGAAATCCAGCGGGAATGCGCGCTCTGTGACCAGCACGCCCAGATCGCGAAACGTCGCGGCAGCCGCCCTTAGCGCATCGCGCGCGACAGCCTCGACAGTGCCTGGAAACTGCGCCTCGGGCAACAAGTTGATGCGCAAGCCGCGCACCGCCGGATGGCGAAAATCCGGCAGCACCACAGCGGGTGTGCCATGCGTATTCGGGTCGTGCGGGTCATGGCCCGCCAGCGCCGCCAGCAAAAGCGCGCTGTCCTCAACCGTGCGTGTCATCGGGCCGATCGAGTCGAGCGTGCTCGACAAGGGAAAGCAGCCATGCACGCTGATCCAGCCGAAGGTGGTTTTCAAGCCGACGATGCCGTTGAAAGCGGCCGGGATGCGCACCGAACCACCGGTGTCCGACCCGATTGCCGCCGGCGCCAGGCCGGCCGCCACGGCAACCGCTGAGCCGCTGCTGGAACCGCCCGGCACGCGATGGGTATCCAAGTCCCATGGATTCCACGGCGTTCCGCACAGCGGATTGGTGCCATACCCGCCGAAGGCGAACTCCACCATTTGAGCCTTGCCCAGGATGATCATGCCGGCCGCCTGCAGGCGCTGCACCACCGTCGAGGTGAGCGTGCCGCGCCGGCTGGAGAAATGCTTCGAGCCGAGCGTGCCGACGCGCCCTTCGATGTCGCACATGTCCTTGACCGCGATCGGCAGTCCGTGCAGCGGCCCGAGCGGCCAGCCGCTTGCCCGCAGCCGGTCGGCTGCCTCTGCGGCGGCCAGTGCCGCCTGCTCGTACACCTCGGCATAGGCGTTGAACTTGCCGTTGGCGCGCGCAATGCGGGCAAGGTAGTGTGCAACCAGTTCGCGCGACGAAAACTCGCCTTGCGCCAGACCCGCGCCAAGCTCGGTCAGGCTACGGAATTCAAGTGGTGTTGACATCGGGGGTTTTTCGCAAAGGCAGGCAGCGGCAAGGATAACAACGAACGCCGTCTGGCAAGCGCATGCGGGCGCCGTGACGCCCCGGGCCGGGCTTGCGCCATGCGCCCAAGGTCGTGGCCGGCATCGATCCGTGACATACTTTCGTCCCGCAAAAAATCCAAGAAACCGCCATGAAACTGATGTCCAGTCCCGCTTCGCCGTTTGGCCGCAAGGTCACGATGACCATTGCCATCAAGAATCTCGGCAGCCAGGTGCAGGCCATGCCGGTCGACGCCACCAAGGGCGACGCCGACCTCAATGCCGCCAATCCGCTGGGAAGGATTCCTGCCCTGGTGCTCGACAATGGCGACACGATTCACGACAGCCATGTCATTTGCGAATATCTGGACAGCGTTGGTTCCGGCCCGATCCTGGTGCCGCGCAGCGGACCTGAACGCTGGCGCACCTTGACCCTGGGCTCGCTCGGTGACGGTCTGATCGAGCAGGCCCTGCTGCAGGTATACGAAGGTCGCTATCGCCCGGAGAACATGCGGGTGGAGTCCTGGGTGCAGCGACTGCAGTCCAAGATCGACCGCACGCTCGGGCAGCTCGAGTCCGCCCCGCCTGCCTGGAAGGATCATCCGGACTATGGTCACCTGACCCTGGCAGCCGCACTGGGTTACATGGATTTTCGGCATGCCGGCCGCTGGCGCAACGGCCATCCCGGGATGGTTGCCTGGCTGGATCAATTCGCCGCTGCGGTGCCGGCCTTCAAGGCCTCAGCGCCACCGGCCTGATTGCGCGAAAATACCGGCGTTCGTCTGTCGCTTCACCTCCGGGCTGCTGGCTGCGCCCGGACGCTCGCCTGTTTCGACCTGATCAACCCATTTTGCTGGAACTGTCCCCATGCCCGCATCGAAATCGAAAATCATCTATACCCTGACCGACGAGGCGCCGCGCCTCGCCACCTATTCACTCTTGCCCGTGCTGCGTGCCTTCGCCGCGCCTGCCAACATCGAAATCGCCGAGAGCGACATTTCGCTTTCGGCGCGGGTGCTGGCCGCCTTTGCCGATATTTTGCCGGCCGGGCAGAAAGTGCCGGACAACCTGGCCGAACTCGGCAAGCTGACGCTGTTGCCCGGCACCAACATCATCAAGCTGCCCAACATCAGCGCATCGGTACCGCAGTTAGCTGCGGTGATCAAGGAATTGCAGGCGCGCGGCTACAAGATTCCCGACTACCCCGAAGACCCGAAGACCGATGCCGACAAGGATGCCCGTGCGCGCTATTCCAGGGCCCTGGGCAGCGCGGTCAACCCGGTGCTGCGCGAAGGCAATTCCGACCGCCGCGCGCCTGCCGCGGTAAAGCGCTACGCGCAGAAAAACCCGCATTCGATGGCGGAGTGGAACCCGGCATCGCGCACCCACGTGTCGCACATGCACGCCGGCGACTTCTATCACGGCGAGAAGTCGATGACCATATCGCATGCCTGCGACGTGCGCATGGACCTGGTGACCAAGAGCGGCAAGACCATCGTGCTGCGGCCCAAGGTCGCGCTTCTCGAAGGCGAAATCATCGACAGCATGTTCATGAGCAAGAAGGCGCTGTGCGCGTTCTTCGAGCGCGAGATCGAGCACACCAGGAAGAATGGCCTGCTGTTTTCGCTGCATGTGAAGGCGACGATGATGAAGGTGTCGCACCCGATCGTCTTCGGCCACGCCGTACGGGTGTTCTACAAGGACCTGTTTGCCAAGCACGGCAAACTGTTCACCGAATTGGGTGTGCACGTGAACAACGGCTTTTCCAGTGTGCTGGAAAAGATCAAGACGCTGCCGGAAGCCAAGCGCGCCGAGATCGAAGCCGACATCCGCGCCTGCGAAGCCGCACGCCCGGAATTGGCAATGGTCGATTCGGCCAAGGGCATCACCAACCTGCACGCGCCCAATGACGTGATCGTCGACGCCTCGATGCCGGCGATGATCCGTGTCGGCGGCATGATGTACGGCCGCGATGGCTCGCTCAAGGAAACCAAGGCGGTCATACCCGAGAGTACCTTTGCCCGCATCTACCAGGAAGTGCTCAACTTTTGCAAGACCAACGGCGCCTTCGACCCGCGCACCATGGGCACGGTGCCCAATGTGGGCCTGATGGCGCAGCAGGCGGAGGAATACGGCTCGCACGACAAGACCTTCGAAATTCCCGAGGACGGCGTGGCACGGATTGTCGACGATCACGGCCATGTGCTCCTGGAGCAGAACGTCGAGGTCGGCGACATCTGGCGCATGTGCCAGGCCAAGGACGCGGCGGTGCGTGATTGGGTCAAGCTTGCGGTCACGCGCGCGCGCCAGTCGAATACCCCGGTGGTGTTCTGGCTCGACCAATACCGCCCGCACGAGAACGAGATCATCAAGAAGGTCAGGCGTTACCTGAAGGACCACGACACCACCGGGCTCGACATCCAGATCATGTCGCAGGTGCGCTCGATGCGCTTCACCCTGGAGCGCGTGATCCGCGGCAAGGACACCATCTCGGCCACCGGCAATATCCTGCGCGACTACCTGACCGACCTGTTTCCGATCATGGAACTGGGCACCAGCGCCAAGATGCTGTCGATCGTGCCGCTGATGGCTGGCGGCAGCCTGTTCGAGACCGGTGCCGGCGGTTCCGCACCCAAACACGTGCAGCAGTTGATGGAAGAGAATCACCTGCGCTGGGATTCGCTGGGCGAGTTTCTCGCCATCGCCGTCTCGCTCGAAGACCTGGGCTTCAAGACCGGCAACAAGAAGGCGATGGTGCTGGCCAAGACGCTCGACGAAGCCACCGGCAAGCTGCTCGACAACAACAAGGGCCCCTCGCCCAAGACCGGCCAACTGGACAATCGCGGCAGCCACTTCTACCTGACCCTGTATTGGGCGCAGGCGCTGGCCGCGCAAACCGAGGACGCCGACCTCAAGGCACGCTTCGCGCCGCTGGCCAAGACCCTGGCAGACAGCGAGAAGAAGATCGTCGAGGAATTGAACGCGGTGCAGGGCAAGCCGGCGGATATCGGCGGCTATTTCGTCTCCGACCCGGACAAGGCCGGCTCGATCATGCGGCCCAGTGCGACCTTCAACGCGGCACTGGCGGGGATGACAGCCTGACGGCAACAAGCGCAACCCGCAGCCGGACCAGCGAGCCCCAAACGGGGCTCGCCGCTTTTTCGGGCCTGGCGTTACAGACCAACTTCACCGCACCGCTACTCCAGCAGCCGCGGCAACGCCATGCCGATCGGGTCGCGGAAAATCGCGTCCGCAGCCACGTCAAACGGCGTTTCCTCGGCATTCAGGATCACCACTCGGGCGCCGGATCGCTTGGCGACCTCGACCGCGCCGGCAATCGGATACACCTGCAAGCTGGTACCGATGGAAAAGAACAGGTCGGCCTCGCCGGCACAGCGCATGGCGCGCTCGATGACTTCCGGCAACAGATTCTGGCCGAACGAAATCGTGGCGCTCTTGAGTATGCCGCCGCAGGCGCGGCAGGCGGGGTCCGCCTCGCCGGCAAGCACTCGATCCAGTGCCGCCTGCATCGGCGCGGTCATGCCGCATTCCATGCACACCACCTTGCACACCGTGCCATGCACTTCGATCACCACCTCGGGAGAATTGCCCGCCTTCTGGTGCAGTTCATCGATATTCTGTGTGATCAGCGCATGCAGCTTGCCGCGTTTCTCCAGGCCGACCAGCGCATGATGGCCGGCATTTGGCTTGGCCTCCCAGGCCGGATGCTCCATGCGTGAGCGCCAGGCGGCCTTGCGCACCTCGGGGTCGCTCATGTAGTAGTGGATGTTGGAAAGCTTCTCGGCCTGCGGATTCCTGGTCCATACCCCTTGCGGCCCGCGAAAGTCGGGAATACCCGATTCGGTGGAAATGCCGGCGCCGGTGAGTACGACGATGCGCCGGGCGCCGTCGACCCAGTCGCGCACCTGCTCCATCACTCCTTCATCCACGCTCATATTGAATTTCGTGGGCGGGAAGGCCGGGCCATCGAGGAAGCCGTGTGCTTGCGCATCAAGCGCGCGGCGGCTTGATCTCTTCGAGCCGATCAGTGGCCGGCGGCGGCGTACGCGAAAGCTCGGCGATCTCGGTACGCAATGCCGGCGGCATCTCGACCTTGACGGCAGCCAGCGAGTCGCGCAGTTGCTCAAGGTTGCGCGCACCGATGATGGGAGCGGTGACACCCGGATGGGCACCGACCCAGGCCACTGCGGTGGCCACCGGGTGCGTGCCGCGGGCCTTGCAGAAGGCGACGAACTTTTCCGCCACCTCGAACATCCACTCCTCGCCGTAACGCGCCTCATACATCTTGTTGGTTTTCAGGCGGCCATTCGCCTGGCCCGAATACTTGCCCGAAAGAAGCCCCGCCGCAGCCGGGCTGTAGGGGATCACGCCGATGCCATTAGCCTCGGCCATCGGCAGGATCTCGACCTCGGCCTGGCGCTTGACCAGGTTGTACATCGGCTGGATCACCGCGAGGCGCGCCCAGTTGTTGTGTTCCTGGATGCCGACGGCGCGCTGCACCTGCCAGGCGGCGTAGTTGCTGACCGCCGGGTACAGCACCTTGCCGGCGCGCACCGCGTCCTCCAGCGCCCGCATGGATTCCTCAATCGGCGTGCGTTTGTCGAACTGGTGCAGGAACAGCACGTCGACGCGGTCGGTCTTGAGACGTTTCAGGCTCGCCTCGATCGCTCGTACCACGTGGCGGCGTGAAGTGCCGCGCGCATTGATGTCGTCACCCGTCGGGTTGTAGCACTTGGTGGTGATGACCAGGTCGTCGCGATGACCTTGCATCAGTGTGCCCAGGATCTCTTCTGCGCGGCCCTTGTTGTACTGGTCGGCACAGTCGAAGAAATTGATGCCGTCGTCACGGCAGGCCTGGTACATGGCAGCCGAGGTGGCTGCGTCGGCGTCGCCGCCGAAAGACATGGTGCCGAAGCAGAGTTCGGAGACCTGGACCCCGGTACGGCCGAGAGGTTTGAATTTCATCTGGAGGATGTCGGTCGGTAAATGAATTGAATGTGGTTCATCCAGTTTAGCGCGAAGTCGCAACGGCGCAGGCGCCACAACGCATGACCAGGTCAGCAGCCACGGGGCGTGGCTGGGCAGCGCCTTGACACGCCTCGGTACGCCTCCGATACTGCTCTGCCCCACAGACTCTGGAGTTTGCATGAGCAACCCTTCGCCGAGGCAAGCGTCCGGCACGCAACGGCAGCGCAACTACCCGATCATCGACGCCCACACCCATCCGTTCGGCAACCAGGGACTCGATCTGAGCAATCACATCAAGACAGTGCGCGATCCGATTCTGTTGCGTCGCCGCAACCCTGAACTGTTCCAGCAGATGCTCAAGGGTACCGATGACCTGACCGAGGAAATGCTGGCCGAAATGGACCAGGCCGGAATCGACCGTGCAGTGATCCAGTCGCGCGGTATCGGCACCAACGAGGCGGTGGCGCAGGCGGTGCGCCGCCATCCCGAGCGTTTCACCGGCCTCTTCAGGCCGATCTACAACACCCGCATTTCCGGCCAGCAGGATGCGCTCGACTACGCCGAACTCGGCCGCAGCATGGATTATTGGGTGAACGAACTTGGTTTGAAAGGCATGGGCGAGATCCGGGTGTCGCGCTTCAGCGCCGAATCGGCGCCGGAAAAAATCGCCCGCGACTTGGCGCCGTTGCTGGAGATTCTTGCGCGGCATCGCATGCCGATCATGTTCCAGACCGCGTGGACACAGTTCGGCACCCCGATTTACCACGGCGTGCCGACCTTCGTCGACGATCTGGCGGAACGCTTTCCCGAAGTGCCGTTCATCATCACCAAGATGGGCCGCGGCTACGACGCGCTGTTCGAGATGTGCCTCTTGATCGCCTTCAAGCACGACAACGTCTACCTCGATACGGTGCAGAGCAAGCCCGCACACGTGGCGCGCGCGGTGGCCGAGATCGGCGCCGATCGCGTGATCTTCGGTACCGACTGGGAGCAGACCTGGGCCGCGCTCAAGACCCCGGCGGACATCTACACCCGCTCGCTTGCGATTGTCGACGACTCAGGCATCAGCGAGGCACAGAAGGAATGGGTGCTGGGCAAGACTGCTGCAACCTTGTTCGGCATCTGAGAGCGCATTTCAACTGCAAGCGGGCTTCTCAAGGTAGAAGCACGCGCGCAGGCCGGCCGCTCAGAACACGCAGACCGCGCATTGGGCGGCCGCTGGCGCCGCCTGTGTGCCGGGCACTGCGTTCACGTACGAGTCGACGATCGAGGGAATCAGCGTGGCACGCGCAGTGCGCGGACCGGCGGCAGGCGCCTGCGGTGTTTGCGCCGCCGCGACGGCGGCGCGATAGCCGGCGCGCGAGCCTTCAATCACCGGCACTGCAACCGCTGCGGCGACCTGCGGCCCGACCGGCGCCATACAGGTACAACCCAGAACGATCGCCTGCGCGCCGTCTTCACCGATCGCACGCTCGCATTCACGCACGATCATCTCGATGACCGCATCCTCGCGCCGTGCCATGCGCTCCTGCACGCCCTCTGCGCTACCCAGGCGCAGCAGCTCATCCTCGGGCGATACATGCCGCACCCGCAGGCAGGCGGCACCCGCCGCCACCGCGCGCGTGCGTTCGTCGTAGATGAACTTCATCGACGGTGGCCAGACCGTCACGATGGAGAATTTTCGCCCGCCTTCGGCCGCGATGGTCATCGCCGCCTCACCGGCGCCGACCACCGGAATCGTTACCGCTGCGCGCATTGCCGCGATGCCATAGTCCGCATAGGTGTTGATGAAAATCGCGGCGCAGGCACTCGCCTGGGCGCGCTGGGCCATCTCGACATAGGCCAGATCCACCACGAGGCGGTCATACGGATTGCCGGCAAAAGCGGGCAAGCGCGAGTCGATGAGCTGCGGTACGTAGTGGGCATTGGCGAGTTCGGTCAAATGCGGCGGCATCGCCGCTGCGCGCGTTCCGCTGCCGAGGACCGCAATGCGGGCGGGCTGGGTAACCTGAATGGTGTGCATGTCTTGCTCCCGGCTGGCCTGTGCGGGTGATGGGTCGAAGGGTGCCATTTTCCGCTCAGTCGCGCAGGGCGCCGCTGGCGCGCGCCGCTGCGCGATCGTCTGCATGCTGGAACTGCGGCGTCTCGTCGCGCGGCTGGCGCGCGTCGCCGCCATCCGCACGCATCGCGTCCGCGCGCCACAGCCCCTGGGTATCCCATTGATTGGGCAGACGCGTGATCGTCTCGGCCCGAGTCATGCTTTGCAGACCTGCGAGCGCGGCGCGCACAATGTCAAGCTGGTCCGCCGGGTCGAAGGGCTTGCCGGTCGAATGTCCCAGCGGGTAGTCGACCAGCGTGGCGCGCGGCGCGCGGCCGGCCGCGAAAATGTCGAGAGCGCTACCCAGGCACATGGTCGGAATGCCGTGCGCCTCCAGGTGGCGGGCAACCAGACACACGGTCTGGTGGCATACCGGTCACATCGCTACAAGAAGCGCCGCGTCAACCTTCTGCTGGCGCAACGCCGCCAGCAACGCCGGCGCGATCTCCTCACGCACGCGCCGCTGCGAATACACCCCGCCCATGCAGGAAAAGACCTCGTCGGCCAGGCCGCCGATGAACCCGTCGGCCGCCAGCGCGCGCAGCGCCGTCAGAGGAACCAGGCAATCCGGGTCGCGCCGCGCGTCCTTGAGGTAGTTCTCCGTGATGTGCGAAAACCGCAGTTCGGCCGCCGGCGTGAGCGACGCGATGCGCCGGATCGAGGTGTCGTCCTTGTAGTGGTATGCCATCTGCCCGAGGGCATAGGCACCGGCGGTCGACAACACGCCAATGCGTGAATCCGCCAGTGGCTTCGCCAGCGGCATCCAGGCTGGCCCTTCCTCGGCTTTGAACCAGCGATAAGGGGTGTAGCCGATCGCCTTGTAGCGCTCGGCAATGGCCTGCATGTAAGCTACCGTCATCGAAAATCCCTTTCGCGTCAACCTGTGAACCCCGGCGCCTTCCTGAGGCAGCAGTCCGTGGGTCGCGGACCCTCGACGCCACCTGGACAAGCGCGCTGCGGCAACAAGTTTACCTGCCTCTGCGCGCGGCCGGCGCGAACAACCTGGCAAGCCGATGTCGATTTGCCTGCCGCACTTCCAACTGATGCGAGGTCGCGCTCAGCCAGCCGGCGGCGTCATGGTGAAGCCGTTGAGCTTGTTGCCGTCCAGGTCGCGGAAGTAGCCGGCGTAGAAGCCCTCGCTGCGCGGGCCGGGCGCGCCTTCGTCCTGTCCGCCAAGCTGCAGTGCCATGGCGTGCAGCGCGCGCACCTGCTCTTCCGACTGGCAAAGCACCGCGATCATCGTGCCGTTACCGACGGTGGCAGCCTTCTTGTCGTAAGGGGTGAGCACGCCGAACATGGGCTGCGAGAAATCGGTCCCCCAGGCGGCGCCCTGCTCGCCCCAATCCATCAGCCGCTTGATGCCGATGGCGGCGAACAAGACATCGTAGAACGCCTTGGCGCGGGGCAGGTCGTTGGTGCCGAAGCAGGTGTAGGCGATCATCGTATTTCTCCTGGTAGAAGCGTGATGGTATTACGTGTTCCAGGCGCCGTGAGCGGGGCCAATGCCGCCAGGCCATGCCGGCGAACGCGGCGCTAGCCAGGCAGCGCCTCACCTGCGGAGTCGCTCACAAGCCCACACACATCTGACAGGATTGCCAGATAGTGGTCAAAACAGGCGATGATCTTTTCTGCCGCCAGCGTGAGTTGCTCCAGTCCCTGGTGCAGATCAAAGAGGCCTCGGTTCGCTCGTCGCTGCAGCAGCGCGCCCAGTTTCGTGCCAAACAGTTTCTCAGCGGCCGGGCGCGACCCGCAACCGACCCTGAGCGGCGGTTAGACGTTTGCGCCAGCCGACGTTCGAAGGCTGGACTCCTGCAGCGACTTGATTCAGGCCGTCCAGCGCAGCAGCGTCACGAGCAATACCAGCACGCCAAGGCCGAGGTTGATCGAGACCCAGTTGCGGATCTGTGCCAGGGCCGCACCGCCGGCGGCCCACTCGGCAGCCGCCACGGAGCGGCCGAACCGCTTGTAGAGAACGAAGCGGATGTGCATGAATATCGCGACCATCGCGACGCCAAGCACCGCCATGATGGTCCAGGCCAGCGGCATCTCGAAGCTGCCACCGGACTGCACCACCTGCTTGGCCACGCGGCCCAGCATCCATACACCGCTGGCCAGAGTCAACAACGAGGCCACGAGCACGGCGCGGAAAAAGCGGCCGAGCACGTCGTGCATGAGTCGCAACCGCACTGGCGGTTCGAGCTGGGTGACGGCGGGGCGCAGGAAGAAGTGCGCAAACACCATGCCGCCGATCCACACGATGATGGACAGCACATGCACAGTCTTGAGGGTCGCGTAGATCATCGAAAAAGCCCATTCAAATTTAAATCAAGCGCAAGGACGACTGCGACGCCGTCGCGAAACCGCAGCCCCAACCCGATGAGCATCGTCGCCAGCGCCGGCCATCAGACCGAAGGTCACCGTCAACGCGACCAGCGCGCGTGACCGCTGCAGAAAGCGAACTTTGAACCCTTGTGATGACGCTGCTGGCGCTATAGTTCGCCGGCGAATTGGGCGCGCGCTTGGTCTCCCTGACGCTGCGTCGCTGTCGATACGCCGCTTTAACGCCTTCCTGCAAGGCATGTATGCGAGCGCGCAGTTTGTCGGCAGGGCTCATCGGCTCAGGGCTCGCCGGCTGCGGCCGGGCGGCGAATCGCCATCACCACCAGCGTCATCAAAGTCAGCGGCACCACAAAGCCCATCATCACGCCCGAGAAGGCCTGCAGCGCGTCGTGCTGCTGCGCCGCCAGGATCAGGTAGGCCACGTAGGCCACGTAATAGCCGAGGAAGACGCCGCCTTCCCAGCGCGCGATCTCGCGGCCGGTCA
>CAYYFR010000032.1:0-28910 GCA_964470865.1 uncultured Burkholderiales bacterium
CACACTATCGCCAGGGTTCAGCACTTGCTCAAGATGTGTTCTCCGCGCGCTTACTTCAGGGCTGCATTCGAACTGTATGAAATATATTATGTTGCGGATTTGACGTTCGTCTCGATCCCTTTGAATTCAGGGCTGCATTCGAACGGCCAAAGGCGCGCACGTTGTCGCGTGTCACGAGGTCTCGATCCCTTTGAATTCAGGGCTGCATTCGAACTGATCAGCGCCGATCACTGACGGTAATAGATTTCGTCTCGATCCCTTTGAATTCAGGGCTGCATTCGAACGCAAAGACCTGATTAAAGGTCGCGGCGGAAAGTTCGTCTCGATCCCTTTGAATTCAGGGCTGCATTCGAACTTGCATATCATTTGTGAACCGGAAAGCTTTGTTATGTCTCGATCCCTTTGAATTCAGGGCTGCATTCGAACTGTGACACCGCATCGCTGTACGACAGCGCAATGATGTCTCGATCCCTTTGAATTCAGGGCTGCATTCGAACGCGCTGAGATTGAAAAGGTTCGCGCCGAAGCGGAAGTCTCGATCCCTTTGAATTCAGGGCTGCATTCGAACGAAGAAGGCGATGCACTCGCGCTGATGCTTACGTCTCGATCCCTTTGAATTCAGGGCTGCATTCGAACCGAGCATCAGCAACAATTATCTCGCGAAGTATTTGTCTCGATCCCTTTGAATTCAGGGCTGCATTCGAACATCGGTAGCGCCCACTCGCTCGGTGCCGTTGTCGTGTGTCTCGATCCCTTTGAATTCAGGGCTGCATTCGAACCGACTGATCGTCGGGCAGCGCCGACTCAATCTGTCTCGATCCCTTTGAATTCAGGGCTGCATTCGAACGCAAGACCGTAACGCAGTATGACAACGCGGGCCGTCTCGATCCCTTTGAATTCAGGGCTGCATTCGAACGGCAGTTAGAGGAAGGGGATGCACTCGCGCTGATGCGTCTCGATCCCTTTGAATTCAGGGCTGCATTCGAACGCGTACCGCAGGGAAGCTCGGTGATGTTGGCAGTGGTCTCGATCCCTTTGAATTCAGGGCTGCATTCGAACAAAATTGACGCTGCGGTGTCACTGCTCGGAGCATCGTCTCGATCCCTTTGAATTCAGGGCTGCATTCGAACATCAATCCAGCAGCAGCACCGGATACCAAGGCATCAGTCTCGATCCCTTTGAATTCAGGGCTGCATTCGAACTCACCGAGATACTGGAGTTTCTAAATTTGGACGAGTCTCGATCCCTTTGAATTCAGGGCTGCATTCGAACATTCAGGCTGACCATGTCGGGTCCGAACACGAAGTCTCGATCCCTTTGAATTCAGGGCTGCATTCGAACGGTGGAAGCCTACATGTACATTCGCGCTAAAGAGTCTCGATCCCTTTGAATTCAGGGCTGCATTCGAACGCCACACAATAAGCGTAAAGCCCGTGAAAGGGAGTCTCGATCCCTTTGAATTCAGGGCTGCATTCGAACGCACTACTAAGGAGCAGCAACATGAGACTCAAACAGGTCTCGATCCCTTTGAATTCAGGGCTGCATTCGAACGTTTATGTGGGCAAGTAGCATTCAAGCTGACTATGTCTCGATCCCTTTGAATTCAGGGCTGCATTCGAACGGAAAGAGCAAGAGCAAACCGCAGGCTATGACCTGTCTCGATCCCTTTGAATTCAGGGCTGCATTCGAACAGATTGCCACTGGGGGCTTTCAGTGGCGTAAGACGTCTCGATCCCTTTGAATTCAGGGCTGCATTCGAACAGGCCAAGGAATACGATTCGATTTTCGGCTTGTACGTCTCGATCCCTTTGAATTCAGGGCTGCATTCGAACGTCATTCTCGCTGAAGGTTGACGCGGCAATATCGTCTCGATCCCTTTGAATTCAGGGCTGCATTCGAACCGACCTCTACTGCTAGCACAGCACTACCCGACGGTCTCGATCCCTTTGAATTCAGGGCTGCATTCGAACTGCGGTGCACAAAAAGCTTTCGAGAAATCAAACGCTTGAAGATTGTAGTCTTCACAGCGCTGACGTTTCGTCGACATATGTATGGTCGCTACAGCTTGGCGACGGTTCAGCGTAGAACGGAATACCCGCCCAAGCCGAACGCCGCTTCCTTGCCGACGTGAAGAAATTCGCCCAATTGGAGATATGGGGCAAATGGGGTGAGATCGCCGTTCAGGGTCCATCGACCTATGGCGCCGCCCAAGGCCATGGATTGGTGCTGGCGGGAGGAATATCTTGTCCAATCGCGCCAGGCGAGGTGCTTTTGGTCGGTGATCTTGGAGGCGGTTTCGGATAGTGGTGCGAAGTCTGTCAGCAGCGGGCCTTCGTCATGGAACTCGGACAGCAAACTGGCGCGTCGCAGTAGTGCCATGAGCAATGTTCTGGCGATCAATTGGTCGGGCCGGAGTGCGCGGCCGTTGTGTTGAAGCCGGAGGGGTGTTGTGAATTCCAACGTCACCGATCCCGAATTCGCGTGGGACCACGGCGTGCATGGCACGGTTGTTTCATGTGGAGCGATGGTGCCGGAGGCCGGGGTGTAAATCTCCAAGTCGGTATCGAGGCGGCAGTGAAGCACGCGAACGATCTCGGCTGTCCCATCGCCGGCACCGACACCGCGCGCAAATGCTCTGCGCCAGGCGAGAACGATCAGCGGCAATTCGTCTATGGCGCGCCCCACCAGCACCATGTGAAAGTCAATCGCTTCGCCGGTGTCAAGCACGCGCGCGCCCCACGCGGGAGGCTCGATCACATAAGGCACCGGAATTTGCGTGAATTTCTGCAGCGTGTGCGTTTCCGGTGGTGGGGGTGCGAATATCTTCGGGTATGAGCACGAGCAGAGCAGAGGACATCCGTCGCACTCTTTCTGCTTGGTCATGCACGCGATCTGGCGCAGGGCGTGACCAAACGCCCCGCGCAGCATCGACCCGGCGTAGTCAGGCAGGCGCATCGGGCGAGTGACCTCGAAGACGAAGTGGTAGCGCGCGACCCGGAATTCTTTCAGGCTCATGGCGTCCGCAGTGCGGCCAGCTTGAGCTTCTTGCGTTCGTCCTTGATGTCGATACTGACGACCCTTGGAAGCCATTCCTCGATCGCGTCGGCCGCGGCGGTGCGCTCAGCTAGTGGCCAGTCGGCGGCGAGGCGCGCAAGGTCGCGTGCCCTGGTGTGAAAAACCGCGTTCGGCTTTTCGTGCCCGCCGCGCAGATTCTGGTGACGTTCCGCGAACGCAGCGCGAAACTCCTCGACTTTCCGCAGGCTCGGGCCCATGGAGGCCAGCGCCGCATCCCGTTTCAGGCGTGCGTCTTCTTCGGCCTGCTTCGCATCGGTAGCGGCCTGTTCCTTGGCCTTGCGGGCAGCCAACTCTTCACGCCTGGTGGCCCGACGTTCTTCCAGGCGTACCAGCCGGTCGGCGTGGTCTTCGCGCAAGGCCTGGCTGCGCGCGCTCAGCTTCTGCCGTATCGACTGCATGAGGTGCCCATGCGCGCCATCGCTCGCATCGACCCAGATCCAGCCAAACGGCAGCAGGCCGGCCGTACCGACCTTGGTCAGGCTGGCAAAGCGCTTTTGCGTGCTTTCCGGCCGGTAGTCGAACTGCTGCTTGCCATCCACAGGCGCGCCAACGATCTTGATGCTGCGCACGCCGTCCAGCGTGACCGACTCCGCGCCGGAATGCCGGCCGACGCGAAGCAGAAAGCCTTGTCGCGCCTGGCGCAGCGCGTGCAACTCGTCAGTCAGCAGACCTTCGATGAGTTTCTTCCATTCCGGGTCAAGGGTCGCGCCAAGCACGTGATGGTCCAGTTCCGCCTGCAACTGTGGAACATAGAACGCATTGCAGGCGTCGCACATCGCGTTCCAGTCGATGCCGCCCAGTTGCTGTGGCCCGAAACGCAGTTCGCCTGAAAACGCGCAAGGAAGCGCGTCGGGAATGGTTTCCAGAAAGAGCTTCAGTTCCGGTCCCGCACGCTCGCCGTCGCGCGGCAAGCGTTTTTTCTTGCTCACCGCATAGAGCACCCGTGTGGGTGGCGTCGCGGCATCGTCGGCAACCTGCGCATCGGCCAGCTGCACCGTCCGGAAGGGGTCGTTCTCGAACTTGCCGGCCTCGTAGCCAAGCACGCGTTGCTGCAGTTCGCGCGCAGCCTGGTTGTCGATCTTGTTGCGGTTCGGGCCTGTCAGCGGCTTGCCACCGTTTTTGTGGTTGAGCCAGGCGGTACGCATGCTGCCCTTGAGCGAGCTGCCAGGCAAGTAGGGCGCGTTGTCCAAGGCGTTGTATGCGGTGCGGGCGATTGGAAAAGCGTTGAACACGGCCTGGCGGGCAGGGCCGCGCTGCGTGGCACGGCCGGCGCTGGTCTCGTAAGCATTGATCACGGCTTCGGCGACTGCCACCTGGTGACAGGCAAGGTTGGCGAAACGCTCGGCGTTGCCCTTGAAATAGGTCTGCAGCGCAGCTATAGGCTCGCGCTCTTCGGACAGTCGCATGAGTTCCTTCCGCTCCTGGTCCGTCAGGTCGTCCACGAGAGTCGCAGGGTCAAGAAGATGCAGCAGGCCTTGACTAATGACGAAATTGCTCGGCTCGTACACATCGTCGCAACCGATGTGCACCGGCGAAAGGGTGGAAATCGACAGCGGCCGCACGGTCGAGATCATGATGCGACTCCCATCGCCAGAGGCAGTGCCGGCGCGTAGCCCTGATGGACGGTGCCTGGCTCGACCTTTGAAAGGCGGCCATCGCCACCGATGCCGGTGCCAACGAATACCCGGGGCGTGAACGGTCCACTTGGAGTCAGCACCGCTCCAGTGCCTGCCAACAGGATCGGGGTCTTGAACGGATTGCCGCCCAGCGCATGCAGGTTGCCGTGGCGGCCGAACCGCGTCAGCACCCGCCAATAGCTGCGTTGACGGTCGAAGTGCCCGCCGCGTGGAACACAGGGCGCGAGCGTCCAGTGCCCATCCGCGCCGGGAGGCGGTGTACACGCGAAAGGGACGATCGTTTCCAACAGGAACTTACCCAAGCCGACGCTGGCATCGCGGCCGAATCCGCTGGCTCCGATGGCGGTCAGGAGGGCGCCTACTTCATCTGGCGTTGCGCGTGCATCGTCCAGCCCGAGATAGAGGTCCATACGCTGCCCAGGGGCGTGAAAGATCGTCTGCGTCGTGTAGGGTGCAAATTCTCCCTCGCCGGTGGTGCCGGTCAAGCGGTTGAGCGTGTTGTGCATCTGAGTGGCAGCCACCGGGGCCATTTTTTCAAACGCGACCGAGTCGTCCACGGCGCTACCCAGCAGGGCGGCGAGGCTGTGCGTTTGTTCGCCCAACGCGAATTTGTCGACTGGAATCCAGCGCTTGCGCTTCGCGGCTTTGCGCGCCGCGGGATCTATCAAGGGTTCGAAGTGCTGCGGCAGCGAGGGCTTGGGCAGGTATCCAGCCGGGAAACCGTCTGACACCACCAGCCAGGGTTCGCCGGCGGTGTAGCCGGCAATTCGGCGTACCAGTTCAGCATCGCCACGCGCCGCGCGCAGCGCCCAACACATTTGCCCGAACAAGGTGTCGCCTGTCAGGGGTGTACCCAGCGGCGTCTGTAGCTTAAGCGTCGCCCGGTGGAGCGTGTGCGTCATGACGTCAGGCAGCCGAGGCGAACAGCTGAATGGCGTCGAACCGGGGCTGCAGCGGTTCACCATCGAGCGCCAGTTTCGACAGTACGACCTTGCCGTAACCGCGCGAACCAGATCCGCCGAGGCTGTCGGCCTCGAGCAATTTGAGCCCTTCGAGCAGCAGGGGCAGCAGGTCCTCCCCGTCGACCACTTTGAGCGAAAGCCGGAAGTTGAATTCCGCCCCGGCGATAACGCGCTCGGTGAAACGCGGATGCTCGGCGACTCCGGCGATCCGGTTGATGGAGTTCTCGCTTTTCGCTTCCGTGGCGAGGATGTTGCGCGCACGCACGGCAGCCAGCCAGGCCGGATCGAGTGCGCAATCCCAGAATGCCAGGCGCGTCGGCCCGATCTCGGCCACCACGCGATCCACGTCTTTGCTTGGCGCACCGCCGAAGAGGCGCAGCAGGTTGCGCGCGTCATTGTTGTCGACCTTGGACAGGTGTTCGAACGAGAACGGCCTGCCATTCGAAGCAGTCACCAAACCCAGCTTCCACTCCAGCAGGCTGCGGACCTTGCCCTTGAGTGACGACCCCGGGATATAGGGTTGCCCATCGAGTGGATTCTTGACCACAGGATTGTCCGTACCACCGATGCGCATATCGGTATCGCCCGCTCCGATGTGCAGGCCGGTCTTGAGCGTCAGGATGCCGGTGACTTGCTTGATCTGTGTCAGTTGCATTTTTCTCTCCTGAATGGTCAGCGTCGCAATGCTTTGAGAAAGCCGAGAACCGCCTCGAAATGGAGACGAAAGTGATTGAGTGCCGTGGCGCTGGTGGTGGCCTTGATGCATTCGCGGAACCAGCGCTCGAATTCGGGCCCGACAAGTTCGCGTCCTTTTGCGTACGCGACTTTGGCGTTGAGCATGCGAATGAAAGCCTCGAACTGCCTGAATTTTTCGGCATCGCCGTCTATGCGCTCCTGCCAGCTGACAAGCTCGTCGTAGAACCGCCGGATCTGAGAAGACTTGTTCATGTTCATTCCCTGCTTCGAATGGCGCGCCTCCTCATCAAGCTTGCGCGCCTGGTCCTCCGCGAGCGTGTCAAACAGCTCGGGGGACGGAATAGCCAGGTCGAAATTCAGTGCCATGGAAGAGTCTCCTTGAAATCAAGTCTAGAACGGCGGTTAATGGAAATCTGAAATGGCAAGCTTGCGGCTTCAATCACGTTGTTGGTAGAGCAAAACGGAAAGCGGCAGGCGGTAACTACCCCGATACGTGCCGAGCGCGCCGCCGATCTCGGCGATTGCGGCCTTCACAATTGCCTCGCGACGCGAGCGTGCACCATCGTCGCCCTTGACCCTGTCGCCGAAGAATCGTGCCAGACGATAGTGCAGTTGGGACCGCCAGAGGGCGTCCTCCGGCCGCCGGCTCGCCGAGCGGTCGGAAAGCTGCAGAAGCGAATAGGTGAGCGAAGTCGAGAAGCCCGCGCCGTGGCGATCGGCCTGCCGCATCAGGTCTTCGAGGGCGCCGCGGTGTTTTCCCATCAACAGGTGCCAGTCATCCCAGGCGACGACGCAGTTCCACAGGGACACCGCGTTCTTTGCCGCACCGTTCCTGGTGTGCGCCTTGGCGGCATCGAGTGCCTGTTCCGCGCTGCGCGCCAGGTGGCGTACCGGGGTCTTCGGGTGCGTCATCACCATCCCCGCGGAGAACGTGACCGCGTCGTTCTGCGCGACGTAGTCGGTAAAGCGCAGACGCATCGCGGCGGCCAGTGCAAGGGTCGACTCCCATGGTCCGATGAGGAAAAAGTCGTCGCCGCCGGCGAACACCGTGTAGGTGTTGCGATAGCGCGCGATGCCATGCTCGTCCTTGCCGTGCTCGCAGAACCACGGCAGCCAGATCGCGAAAAACGCGTTGACCTGGCGCGAAAGCGACGCCATCTTGGCGAAGGTCGGTTTTTCGAGGCCGCGCTGGAACAGCGCGCCGAGATTGTCGATATCCCCCTTGACGGCGACCGTGGCCACTTCGCCGCGCCATTTGCCGTTCTCAAGCAAGCGCTTGTCCTCGCAAGCAATGTGATGCAGGGTCTTGATCGGGCTTTGGCGGTCGAATTCAGCCTCGGCAGCCCACTTGCCGTACTTGTCGGAGACCGCCTGGTCTTCCGCGTCGAAGCGCGGCACGTAACCATTAACGAAGCGCCGCGCATAGCCGCGCCAGATGCGCCCGTCGGCCTCGGGGGCGTCGAAGTCCCACGCGCGCAGCAAGGAACCGTCGCGAACCAGCTCACCGTACTTGCCGGAGTCCGGTTCGTCCGCCACGAACGCCGCCCGGTAGCCAAAATAGTCGAGGCCTAAGGTTGGCAGCGTCGCGCTTTCACGCACGATCAGCAGGCGGGCTCGGCGCGTCAGGGCCTCGCCGATGCTGATCTGGTCATGCGCCAGCCGTGATATGGCGTAGCCGCGCGCTGCCGTCGTTTCAGGGTCGGCGGGATGCTTGCCGTTGATGCGGCAGACGCCGAGATTGTTGTCGAATGAATCGAGAAAGCCGTCGAATGATGCGGTCGCGAAGTCGGCGCAAAGGTCGAACCGCTGGTGCTTGGCATCATCGAGCGCGTCGAACAGCCGGCGGATCAGGTCGCCGAACCGTCCCGCCGCGAAGTCGCTGCAGGAGGCCGGGGTGCACGCGACGCCAACCCCGATGTCGCCATAGGTATGCTTGAGACACCAGGCATCGAGGGCGACTCGGCAGCGTTCGATCGCCTCGCGGGCAGCTTGGGTGTTCGGAGCGACGATCAAAAACTTGCCGGCCGCGTTCACGATCTGCGACGTGGACGGCAATTGGAGTTCGTCCAGGACCCGCAAGGCCGCGGTCTCGGCCAGCAGCGAGACCTGGAACGAGCGTCCGCGCAAGAGTTTGTGGGCGTGCTTTTGGGTGTCGCCACCCTCGGCAAAGATGAAATCCTGAATGCCGAAGAAGTCTCCCTGGATGAGCAGGAATTTCTGCTCGTCCCATCCCTCGCGCACCGCCGTCGCGTTTTCGCTGCCGGCGTCGTGATGCCAGCGCCAAAGCGCGGTCGCCAGGGCGGCTGCCGCCTTGCTGTGGTCGTAGAGGGAAACTTCAGGCTTTATGCCGAACGCGGTAGCCGAGGGCACGGCATGGGTGATCGTCAGCCACAGGCTGTCGAAATGGTCCAGCCACAGCGCCAGGTTGGCCTTGTGGGACTTGGGGATCTTCCTGATCTCCTGCAGCAAGGCATCCCACAGCAGGTGGTATTGCGCCTTGGCGGCGGCATTGTCCCGTGGTGTGCACTGCTCAGCCGGCTGTGGAAAGATGCTGTTCGCGCTCAGCGCCTGCAGCGGATGGCGCCACTTCAGCTCGCCTTCGGCCACCTTGGTCTTGTCAAGCTGCTCAAACAGAGTTAGCAGGCGCGCGCAGTAGTGGTTGTCGCGCTCACGCAGATTGTTGTACTCGGTGTCGAACTTGTCGCGCTCGAAACCGGACGCCACCCGATCGGCCGTGGCGACAATCCATTGCAGGAATGTGTCCGGGACATGGTGGGCGCTCGCGGCATTGACCGCGGAGTCGGTTCGATTGGAGTCGCCGCCATCGGCAAACGGCGCGCCACCCTGGCGCAGATCAGGGAAATGGCCGGTCGCCTCAAGCGCATCCCAGCCCAGGCCGGTGTATGCGGCATGAACATGCGTGTGGTAGCCGCCCTCCTTTCGAAACGGGCAGTAAAGCGTCTTGTGCGCGTCGAGCGTGCCGCCATGATCGATGCCTGCGCGCTCGGCGACCTTGCCGAGGTCGTGCAGAAACGCGGTGAGTGCGATTCGAGAGGAAGCTTCGATCAGATTCATGGCAAGAATTGGGGTTGATCAATGAGAGGGCGACGTATGACAAACGCATTTCGGCAGATGTGCATTCATCGTTTGGAGATTCTGCTGGTCGTCAGGATAGGCGATGTGCCCGCGTACGGCAATGGTGGCAAGCTTGCCGTTTATCGGCGCTCCCGATCTCATTTGTTTTGTTGAGTTCCTTTGGTCTGGATGTCGAAGTGAACGGACTCAGGCGGAATGGTGAGTTGATAGCGGCGCGGGCGGGTGCCGTTGTCGTCGATCAGGAACGGACCGGCACCGGGGCCCAATTCGCGCCTGATCAGGCGACGCAGTTTCGACAGGTGGGTCGAAAAGTAGCTTCCGTCCATGCCTTTCCGGAGGGCGTGTTCGGTATCGTCGAGGTCCGCCGCAGCGCCGGCGATCAGGCGCAGCTCGCGAAGAAAGCGCCGCGCCCAATCCGCGTCGCCGACTTCCTTCTTCGGTGCCGGTAGCGCGACTTCGTGCGCTTGCCGGGCACGAGCGAACGCGCTCAGCAGGGCGAGCTCTGCCGGCGGCAAGCGGAACCATTTGTTTGCGGCACGCACACGGCGGCGCGAAACGTCGATCAGGAGTTCTGGCGGCGCCAGCGAGTTGCGTGCTGCATCCACGGTTTGACTGAAAGAGGCATTTCCGGTCAGCAACGATTCCGGCAAACCATGTCGCAGGCTGACAAACGGGATTTCCGCCAGGGTCACCGTAGCTTTCGCGGTGTCGACCAAGCCGCGGTCGTGCGGCAGTTCCAGGACTTTACTGTAAGGGGTTGGGTAGTAAAAGCCCAAGGTGGACTCGAATGGCTCGGAAACCAAAACGTGAGAAAGACGGTCCTGCTCACGCCCATAGAGAGACAGCGCATAGCCAAGGAAAAATCCCATCGTTTTGCGACCACCGGCGATCGAGACGTGCAGGGCGCAGTCCGAATCGGAGGTCAACGTTCGCATGTGATCGGTGATGAAATCCGCGGCCGCTTTGTTCTCCTCGGGTGTGCGAATGTCGTCCAGCGCGATTCCCGCGGCGTCACGCAGGACATGAATGTTCGAGTCCGAAAATTCAATCGGGGGCAATGCGTAGTCCGCTCTCAGTCGATGAAACCAGCCGGGCTCGAGGGACAACAAGCCAAGCCGCGCCTTCTCGGCACCGCCGCGCGTTGTAATCAGGTGCACTTCGGTCGGCACGAACGCCGGACTGGTCGTCGCCAGCGCGTACAACGTTTCCGTCACGATCTGAGGAGAGAGCCCGGTAACTGCGACCAGGACGCGGCGGCGATAGGCGGAAGGGGGGCGCACGGCTTAATTTGTCGCTATTGGTCTTGCATTCTCGCTCATCCATCAAGGCTAGTCGGGTGTTGGCAAGCTTGCCATTTCGACGTGTTTGTTGAATTAGCGCTACAGACCCGCAGGTGTTCTGCGTGGCCTACTTCTTCGCCGCCTTCTGCTGCGCCGCCGCCGCGTCCAGCATCGCATGCAACATATCCAGCTTGGGCACCTGCGGCTTCGGGTAACAAGCGCGGCTGTGCGTAAGCTTCAGCGCCAACATCGCTTCAACCAGCTTGTAAGTCATCGGCCCCGGATTGATCAGCGGTACCGGCAGGCGCTCGGCCAGCCACAGGGCGGCCTGGTGCATGGTGGTGGAGCCCAGTATCACCACGTCGGCGCCGTCTTGTTCCACGCATTGCATGCAGATCTCCAGCATCTTCGGGAAGACCTTGTCCTCCTTGCCGTCCATCAGGGTGTCGAAACTGGGTTCCACGTCGAAGGAGCGCACCGAGGCGCATTGCGCGGTCAGGCCCCATTCGGGAATGGCTTTTTTGTAGCGCACGATCGCCGGTTTCCATTGCGCCAGCACCGAGAATTTCGAGCCCAGGGTAAGGGCGAACAGCATCGAGGCGCGGCCGGGGGAGACTACCGGGATGTCCAGCACCGAGCGCAGTGCCAGCATGCCGGAATCGCTCATGGTGTCGATGCAGACGGCGTCGTAGCCTTCTTCCTGGGCGCTGGCGCCGGCTTCGAAGATGGCCAGGTCCATCAGGGTCCAGTCGTGCGGGCTCATGAAGGAGGTGGGGCCGGCCTTCACCGGGCGGTAGTGGAATTCGCTGTCGGGTTCGAGTTTCACCGCCTTCAACTGGTCGCGGCGGCGGGCCACGCCTTCCGCATCCAGGGCGAAGGGCACGATCACGAGGATTTTCGACATGGTTTACTTTCCTTGTTGTTGATGTTGTTGCGCGGCCGCCAGCATGGCGTCGATCATGTCAACCTTGGGTACCAGGGGTTGCGGGAAGGCCTTGCGGCTGTGGCTGAGCTTGAGCGCGATGGCCGCTTCGGCCAGCTTGTAGGTGAGCGGGCCGGGGTTGATCACCGGTACCGGCAGGCGCGCGGCCAAATAGGCGTGGGCCTGGTGCATGGTGGTGGAACCGAGCAGGATCACGTCCGCCCCGTCTTCCTCGATGCAGCGCAGCGCCGCTCTGAGCAGCAGCGGAAACACTTCATCTTCCTTGCCGTTCATAAGGCTCTGGTTGTCGGGCGCGATGCCGATCGAGCGTATCGAGGCGCAGCGATACTGCAGGCCCAGTTCGGCGATGGTCTTGCGATACAGGTGGCGCCAGCGCTCCCACATGATGAGGATGGAGAAGCGCTCGCCCATGGTTTGCGCCAGCAGCATCGAGGCACGCCCGGGGCCGATCACCGGAATCGACAGCAGCGAGCGCAGCGGCGTCACGCCGGAATCGCTCATGGTGTCGATGCACACCGCGTCATAGCCCTCGGCTTCGGCGTTGCGGCCGGCATCGACGATCGAAATGTCCGCCAGCACCGAATCATGCTCGCTTACGTAATTGGCCGGCGCCGCGCGCACCGGGCGGAAGTCGTAACTGACATTCGGGTCGAGCTTCACCGCCGCAAGCTGCGCCATGCGCTGCAGGCGGTTTTCCTCACTCATCGGGAACGGCACGATCACCAGCACTTTCGCCATCTGCCTTGTCCTTGATTGTTCGGTTCATGGATCATGCCGAATCAGGCGGCTTGCGGCAAGTGATTCTCAGCGGCGCGGCCCTGCTCCACGACTTGAGTGCCAAAAAGGGAGGATGACAACTCTGCTTGGCGCACTGCAGTAGCAGACGCGATACCTTACACGTGACAACTACAGGTGAGGCAGATCAGGATGGCGCTCGTGCCGGCGCGGGGACTCCTTGTCCGCGTCGGGCGGTGGCCGCCAACCTGGCGTTGACGCGCGGCATCACCTCGGTTGCCAGCAGTTGCATCGAGCGAAACCAGCCGTCGCGCGCTTGCGGGTCGGCGTAGTCGTAGCCGATCTGCAAGAGCGTGCCGAAGCCGCCGGTCAATTCGTGCTGCTCGACTATCTGCTCGGTCACCTGATCCGGGGTACCGACGAACCATGAGCCGTGCGCCACCATGTAGGCGGCGTCGGCGTGGCCCTGCTGCGGTGCGCTGTTGCGCCGAAACAGGTCGAGAATGCGCATTTTCTCGATGATCAACCTGAAATGGCGGTCCCAGAATTGCCCCATGCAGCCTTCGACCGCGGCGCGCCGCGCCTCTTGCGCGCTGTCGGCCACGTAGATGTCGCGCGCATGGCGCCATACCGCTCGTTGCGGGCTGCGCCCGGAGAGTGCCGCGCCCTCAAGCACCGAATCCCAATGCACGCCCACATTCTCCGGCGCAACATGGAACGAGAGCGGAATGTAGCCGTGCTCGCCGGCCAGCCGCATCGAACCCGACTTCGGCATGAAGCCGGCAAACGCGATGCGCGGTTCGGGCGGCGCATAAGGCGTGGCGTGCCAGTAGTAGCGGTCGTTGTATTCCGGCTTGTGCACCTTCCAGAACTTGCCGTCGAAGGCGTCGGGGCCGCCGGGTTTCCAGCAGTCGAGGATGATCGTCAAGGCCTCGCGCATCATCTCCTGGTGCTGGTCTGTGCGCGGGTCGATGCCGTAGAGCTGGAAATCGGTGGGCGTGCCGCCGGCGCCGAAGCCGAATAGCAGGCGGCCGCGCGCCATGTGGTCCAACTGCGCCAGTTCCAGCGCCAGGCGCACCGGGTGCGAGTTGTAGAGCACCTCGACTCCGGTGCCCAGCATGATGCTGCGAGTTTCGCCCAGGGCGCGCGCAATCAGTTGCTGCGGCGAGACGATCGGCTCCCATGGCGTGGTGAAGTGCTGGCCGATCCAGGCCTCGTCGTAGCCATAGGCATCGGCGCGGCGGATCACTTCGAGATTCCAGTCGAGCGCCTCGGCCAGCGGCCGGCCTGGCAGCGTGGCGGGCATCAGGAACAGGCCGAGTTTCATGTTGGATTCTCCAACTGGCTGAAATTTGCTTGAGCGACAAACTATACAGAACGCGAGAAGTTCGTCACTCCCGGGAAATCGGCAATCCACAGGTTCTGCGTGGCAATGTCCTGGCCCCCCGCACGCCGGCTTTTAGCGCCTGAAACCGGAGGCACTCAAAGCGGCGCGTCGCAGCGGGACTGAGCGCAGCCGCTTCAGCCGGCCTGCTTTTTCCACGCATCGACAATCTCGGCCGCGGTTGCCGGCCACACCCCGCGGCGACTCATGATGTGATCCAGCGCCGCCTCCAGCGCGCCGATGCGGTAGGGCTGGCCGGTGATCCACGGGTGCAGTGAAATCGACATGATGCGGCCGCCCTGGTGCGCCGACTCGCGGTACAACTGGTCGAACTGGTCGATCAGGGCGTCACGAAAATCATCTTCGGTGTGATGGTTGTTGATGAGTATCTGGTAGTCGTCGATATCGCAGGAATGCGGCATTGCCGTCACCGGGCCGGACGCGGTATTGAAGGCGTAGGGCATGTCGTCGTTGACCCAGTCGCACAGATAGTCGCAGCCGCCGGCGGCGATCAAATCCGGCGTGGCGTATGACTCCGACTTCGCCGGCGACAGCCAGCCGCGCACTTTCTGCCCCGAGGCGCGGCGCAGAATCGCCAGGGTTTCGGTGACCAGACGCTGCTCTTCGGTGGCGTCCATGCCGCCGTAGTGCAGATGGTCCATGTCGATGCCGTTGGCCAGCACCTCCCAGCCGCGCTCCACACAGGCCTTGATGAGTGCCGGATAGCGCACCGCCACCGCCGCATTGGTTGCCACCGAGGCCTTGATGCCGCGCGCCACCAGCGCTTGCATGATGCGGAAAATCCCCACCCGGTTGCCGTAGTCGCGCAAGGTGTAGTGGCGCAGGTCGGGGTAGGAGGTGACCATCGCGCCGGGCGCCTTGAAGGGTTTGCCCTGCATGTCGAGCGGAAACCATTCGAGCGCGGGCACCACCCACAGCGCCACCCGCGCGCCGCCCGGCCATGCCACTGGCGGCCGGGTATGCAATTGCGACCAGGCGTAACGCTCATGGTCCATGCCGTAACGGCGCTTCTCGTACTTCAGGTAATCGGCCGGCACGCTCATTTGACACCCCTCTTTTGGCTGCCTGACATCTTGCCCGAGGAAGGCTGAGCGCCCCCTGCAAGCGGCCGGGCCGGCGCGCTCATAGCGGCGCCTCAACAACCGCGTGCGACGCATGCGCAAAGGCGTCGTAGTTGTGGTCGAGAAAATGCTGCGCGATCTCGCGCCCGGTAGCCAGCCACACCTTGTCGTGGCCGCAGATGTAATCCAGCGCTTCTTCAAACGCCTTGATGCGGTAAGGCTGGCCCACCAGATAAGGGTGCAGCGGGATGCACATCACCGTGCCCGAAGCCGCGCCTTCGGCATACAGGCGGTCGAACTGGCGCTTGAGGATCTCCGCATAGCGCCGCGGGCTCACCAGGTTGACGTTGTAGACCAGCACGTCATTCATTTCCAGCGAATAGGGCACCGACACCAGGCGCCCCTTTTTCACCTTGACCGGCCCGGGCTGATCGTCATGAAACAGGTCGCACACATAGGTGAGGCCCATCTCGGCCACCAGGTCGAGCGTGTTGTCGGTATAAGTGAGTGCCGGCGCCAGCCAGCCATCGAGCTTCTGCCCGGTGTGCTTCTTGATCGTATCGATCGAATCCTGGATCAGCGCGCGTTCCTGCGCCTCATCCATGTTGAAGACGTAACGGGTGTTGTAGGTGCCGTGCGAATAAAACTCCCAGCCGCGTTCAGCGCAGGCCAGGATGATCTCCGGGTGGTGCTCGCACATCGCCACATTGAGCGAGACGCTGCCACGAATGCCGCAACGGTGCATCGCCTGCATCATGCGCTCGAAGCCGGCGCGGTTGCCGTAATCGCGATAGGCATAGTTGAGCACGTCAGGCTGCGGCCTCGCCCAGGCGGTGCGCGACGGGTTCTTCGGCGGGTCGAGCTCGTAGAACTCGATGTTGGGTGCCACCCAGAAAGCGACGCGCGCACCATTGGGCCAGGTGATCTGCGGGCGGGTGCCGTCGTTCGGCAGGTAATCATACAAACCGGGGTCGCGGGCCATGCTGCTCTCCTCTAGCCCTGGTTGGCCGGCATCGTATCGAGAAAAGCCAGCGCCTCGGCCACCGGGATCACGTCGCAATACTTGAGCGCCATGTCGTAGAGGTTGGCGAAATGCGGGCTCTCGTGCTTGTCGGCCGTGGTTTCCTCCGGCACGATGGTGCGGTAGCTGCGCTGCAGGCTGTCGACGGCGGTGGCGCGCACGCAGCCCGAGGTCGAACCGCCGGTGACGATCACGGTGTCGATCTTGTGGAAGTTGAAGATCGAGCCGAGATTGGTCTCGAAAAACGCCGAGGCCATGCGCTTGTTGATGATGATGTCGCGCTTCCTGTCGATCACCAGGCGATCATCGAATTCGCTGCGGCGCGAGCCGACCTTGATGTTCTGCAGCGAATCGGGGGTATCGGTGCGGGTGCCCCACACGCCGCAATCCTCGCCCGAATCCATGTAGGCGACATAGGTCCAGATCACCGGGAAGTTTTTCGAGCGCATGGCCGCGGCCAACCGGTTCACATAGTCCAGTTGTTTGGGGTCGGTCTCGTAGGCGGTGATGAACTCGCCCGCATTGGTATAGGCCTTCTGGATATCGACATTGATCAATGCCGGGCGCGAACCGAAGCCGAAGCGCTTGCGGGTCGGGTTCTTCTTCACCGCCTCGAACAGCTGTCTTGCGGTTTTGTCGGATGTTTCCATGATGGCCTCGTGGTATGGGTGGAGGGATGTGTACGGTCACGAAAATGACGCTGCGTTGGTGATTGTCACCCTGGCGCAGGCGGGGGGCCAGGCGATTGCCGCCCGGCAGCACCGGATTCCCGCTTCCTCGGCAATGACGTGTTTCCTGTGTTGTCCATGGCTTGTCGCGCAATCAAGTGCCCTTGCGGCTGCGGATTGCAATTCTGCAAGTTTAATTGGTCTACCTGGCCGGTAGTTGTGGATCGAAATTGAGCGTCAGGTGGGTTTCGTATTGCGTCGGTGTGCCATCGCGCATGGCGGGGGCGAAGCGGAACTGCGGAATCGCTGCATCGACGGCCGCATCGAAAATCAGTGGCGGGTCGGCGGCGATGATGCGGTGGCGCACCGGCACGCCGTCAATCCCCACCAGCACCGCCACCAGCAGGGTGCCGGCGCGGCCGCGCTGGCGCGCTTCACGCGGGTACTCGAACGCGGGCTGCTCGCGCACCGCTGCGCCGGCGACAAAGGGCACGCCGCTGAACACGGACTGCGGCATTGCGGCTTGCGCGAGCGCATTGCAGGCCAGCACCGCCAGGAGGCTCGCCGGAACGCGCCGCCACCTGCGCGGCGCGGCTGTGGGAAAACACTGCACAAGCCCCAGCGCCATGGACTCTCGAACAGCAGTCTGCAAGCGCATCAGGACGCGGCGAAAGCGGCCCTGGTTCCCTGCGGGCTGCTGCGCTGTTTCCTCAGTCAACCTTCGCTCCACTGGCCTTGACCACCGTTGCCCATTTGTTGATTTCGCGCTGCAGGTGGGCGGCGAATTCGGCCGGGGTCGAGCCGACCGGCTCGGCGCCAAGGCCGGCCAGGCGCTCGCGCACATCAGGCAAATTCAGGATGCGCTGCACTTCGAGCGCAAGCTTGTCGACAATCGGTTTGGGCGTGGCGCGCGGCGCGAACAGACCCGACCAGGCATCGGCATAAAAGCCGGCATAGCCCGATTCGGCGATTGTCGGCAGTTCCGGCGCGGCCGCCGAGCGTTTCTGGCTGGTGAGCGCCAGCGCGCGCAGCCGCCCGGCCTTGACATGCGGCAGCGCCGAGGGCAGGCCGTCCATCATCACCTGCACCTGGCCACCGATCAGGTCGGCCACCGCTGGCGCACTGCCGCGATACGCAATATGCACCATGAAAATCCCCGCCTCGCGCTTGAGCATTTCCATGCCCAGGTGCGCCGCGGTGCCGCTGCCAAGCGAGGCGTAGTCGTATTTGCCGGGTGAGGCCTTGGCCAATGCAATGAATTCCCTGAGCGTCTTCGCTGGTACGGACGGATGCAGCACCACCACATTGGGCACCACCGCCACTTGTGAAATCGGCTCGAAATCCTTCACCGGGTGATACGGCATTTTCGAATACAGCGAAATGTTGATCGCATGCGATCCGGTCACGCCCATTACCAGCGTGTAGCCATCGGGCGCCGCCTTGGCCACCACATCCGAGCCCACATTGCCGCCGGCGCCGCTGCGGTTTTCCACCACGACCGCCTGCTTCCAGCTCTGGCCCATCTTGTCGGCGATGGCGCGCGCGGCGATGTCGGTGGCGCCACCGGCCGGGAACGGCACGACAATGCGCATCTGTCTGGAAGGGAAGGCGTCGGCCTGGGCCAGCGCGCAGCCGGGCAGGAAGGTGAGGAGAACGCATGCGGACCAGGCCCGCAACATTGAATTCATGTCGACCATCCTGCCAAAGTGAAAGCGCATCATGACCAATTTTTCGGTTTCCCGCCAAAGGTTTCTGCTGCGTGCGCTGGCCGCTGCGGTGGCGCTCGCGGTCGGCTTGGCGCTAGCAGGTGGCGCGCATTTGATGCGGGCGCGAGTCTGAATTTGCCAACGCCAAGGCATGCAGGTTTGCGCTCAGAAAAGCAAATCCCACAGCACCCGCATATTCACATCCACCTCGGAGGCCAGCAGCGCGTTGGCGAACACGAAGGCTTTTTCATTCGGCACGCTGGCTTCGGCATAGCGCATGAATTTGGCCGCCACATCTTCGGCTGACAAGGGCATCGAAGGATCACCGGGAATCGAGCGCACGTCGCGCTCGTGGTCGCGATAGCCGGCGGATACCAGGAGCGAGCCACCACGCTTGCCGCTGGCCTCGAAGGCCGGGTCGATCGCGATTTCCACCAGCGCCTCCAGGCGCCGCATTTCAGGGTCGGTGAAGCGTTCGCCGCGATAGGCGCCGGCATCGAGTACGCCGAAGCGCAGCATCGAGGCTATGCCAAACGAGAGCGAGAACTGCGCCTGGATCGGCGTCGCCGGCGCGCGGTTGCCGCAATAAATGCTGGCTTCGCGATAGGTCGACAGCACAATCCGCGTGATGGCGCCGGTCTGCCCCTTGAGTTCCTCGCGCACGCTTCTGGCCATTTCCGCACCGTAATGCACATGGCGCACGGCGGCATGCGGCTTGATGTAGGCGTCGAGAATCAGGTCTTCATGCGCGGCTGGCAACAACTCATGCGCGGCCGCGCTGTAAGCGCTGGCGTAAACCTGCAACGCCTGGTCCGGCGCGTCGATGCCGGCAAGCGCCGCTTGTGCCGCCATCAGGCCCAGTTGCGCGCTGTGCGCCAGGTATGTGTTGCGTGCGGTCTTGCCGGCGGCGACCGGCAGGTACAGGCTGGTGGGCAACTGGCAGGCAGCGATGTCGATCGCGCGTGCGATGCCGTCGGCATCCTGCCCCATCAGCCGGGCCACCGCGGCGGCGACGCCCAGGCCGGGCCAGTTGCCATCGACATGCATGCCGGGGCGGATGCGCAGCCAGCCGCCGGCGCGGGCGCCAACTTCGTAGCCCAGCGCCAGCGCATCGGTCAGGGCATCGAGCCCGCGCCCGCCCGCGACCGCCAGCGGCAGCAGCGCCGCCACCACCGCCACGCCAGGCCGGCCGTGGGCACGGGCGTGGCCCTCGCAGGCTTCGTCCCAGGTGGCGGCCATGGCGGCCACCTGCGAGGCGGCCGAAAGCGCGAGCCGCCGCCCGCCCGGAAAGGTGAAGGGACCGGATTCGATCGCCGATGCGTTTTGCTCGAAGGCGCGCACCTCCGGTGCGCTGCGTGCGGCCAACATGCAGCCGATGGTGTCGAGCAGGATCAGGCGCGCCGCATTGGCGGCGGCAACGTTTGCCGGGCGTGTGGCGCGCAGTGTGGCAGCGGCCTTGAGCGCCGCGGCATGTGCCTGCCAGGCGCCAGGCTCGCTTGAGGCCATGCTCATGCAGCCGTGGTGCTCAGGTTCCCTTGACGCCGGCGGCCTTGATCACCGGCCCCCAGCGGCGGATTTCGCTCTGGATGAAGGCGGTGTATTCAGCCCCCACCATGTAGCGTGGCGTCAGGCCGAGCTCGGAGAGCTTGCCCTGAAACTCGGGCTGCGCGATCACCTTGACGAGCTCGGGCTGCAGGCGATCCAGGATGTCCTTGGGCACCTGCGCCTGGGTCGAAATGCCGAACCAGGCCTCGCCGCCGGTGCCAGGCACCACTTCATCCATGGTCGGCACGTCCGGGTAGGCCTTGAGGCGCTCGCTGCTGGCGGCGGCCAGGGCGCGCGCGCGACCGCCGCGAAGGTAGCCGCCGGCGGCCACCGGGCCGTCGAGCACGGCATCGAGCTGGCCGGCGATCATGTCGGCGGTGGCCGGGCCGGTGCCCTTGTAGGGAATGTGCACCATGTCGATGCCGGCGCGCTGCTTGAGCAGTTCGCCACTGAGGTAGCCGGCCGAGCCGACTCCGGCCGACGAATAGTTGAGCACGCCCGGCTTGGCGCGCGCCATGGCGATGAATTCACGAAAGCTCTTGGCCGGGTGGTCGGCGCGCACGATCAAGAGGTTTGGCAACATGCCCAGCAACACCAGGTGCGCGAAATCATCCATCGGCTTGTAGGTGACGGTGTTGATCTGCGGCCCGAGCGAAATCGAGGCGTTGTTCGACATGAAGAGCGTGTAGCCATCGGGCGCCGCTTTCGCCGCCACGTCCGCGCCCACCGTGCCGCCGGCACCAGGGCGGTTTTCGACCACGAACGAGAACCTGGTGCCTTCCTGCAGGCGCTGCGCCAGAAAGCGCGCCAGGATGTCGGTCGAGCCACCCGGCGCGAACGGCACGATGATGCGGATCGGGCGATTCGGCCAGGCTTGCGCCAGAAGCGGCGCGCAAGTGCCGGCCGCCGCCGCAGCCGCGGCTACAAGAAAGGTACGACGCTGGTTCATGCGGGAATCCTTTTGCGGTTTCAATGCTGGCGTGGTTTCGCCGTGGCTATCAAAGCATTACCATGGCGACAATGAGGAGATTGCTGCAATGACCCATAGTGTACTGATTGCCGGCGCCGGGCCGGTGGGGCTCACCGCGGCGCTGGTGCTGGCCGACGCCGGCGCCGCGGTTCAGGTGTTCGAAGCCGAAGCCGATGTGATCGACGATCTGCGCGCCTCGACCTTCCATCCGCCCACGCTCGACATGCTCGAACGCTTCGGCATCACCGCCGACCTGATCGCCCAGGGTCTGATCTGCCCGCACTGGCAGATTCGCCTGCATCCGGGCGGCGAGCGCGCCGTGTTCGACCTGGCGGTGCTGGAAGGTGAGACACGTCACCCCTATCGCCTGCAATGCGAGCAGTGGAAACTGTCGCGCGCACTGCTGGCACGCTTGAAGGCAATGCCCGGGGTCGAAATGCATTTCGCCACCCGCGTGACCGGCCTGACCCAGGACGCCAGCGGCGTCAACCTGAACATCGAGGCCGAAGGCCGCAACGACTGTGTGCGCGGCGCCTGGCTGATCGGCGCGGATGGTGCCAGAAGCGTGGTGCGCAAGGCCGTCGCCCTTGAGTTCGATGGCCAGACTTATCCGGAAACCACCATCCTGGCGACCACCCGCTTTGCGTTCGAAGACCATCTCGAAGGCTTGTCCAATGTCAGCTACTGCTGGAAGGCCGGCGGCAACTTCAGCCTGCTCAAGGTGCCGGGCCGCTGGCGTGTCTCGATCTATCCGCGCGAAGACATGTCGATCGAGGAACAGCTGGCACCGGCGAACATCGAAGCGGCGCTGCAGGAAATCGTGCCGCGCGCGCAGGCCTACGAGGTGCTGGAAGCACGGCCCTACCGGGTGCATCAGCGCATCGTTGCGCGCTACCGTGTCGGCCGCGTGTTCCTGGCTGGCGACGCCGCCCACTTGAACAGCCCGGCCGGCGGCATGGGCATGAATGGCGGGGTGCATGATGCGTTCAACCTGGGCGAGAAGCTGGCCGCTGTGATATCCGGTGGCGCCGATCGGCAACTGCTCGACCTCTATGACCTGCAGCGTCGCCCGGTGGCGCGCGAGCAGATTCTTGCCCAGGCCGACCGCAACCGGGCGCGCATGCGCGAGAAGGATGATGGCAAGCGGCGCGAAATGCTGGCCGGCATGCAGGCGCTTATCGCCGACCGCGACAGGCTCAAGGCACATCTGCTGAAGACCTCGATGATCGAGGGATTGCGGCAGGCCGCGCAGGTGGTCAATTGAGTAGTGCACCCGTGCTGCATCGCCTGAGCGAACTGCAAGCATGAGCAGGTTCGCCCCCTCGGGCAGCGGCCTGGTCTATTCCAGCGACAGCGGTCGCATGTGCCCGACCTGCCGCAAGCCGGTCGCGCAATGCGCGTGCCGCAAGATTGCAGCGCCGCCAGCGGGCGATGGCGTGGTGCGCGTTTCGCGGGAAACCAAGGGGCGCGGCGGCAAGGGCGTGACGCTGATCAAGGGCGTGCCGCTCGATGGCGATGCACTGACCGCGCTCGGCAAGCAGTTGCGCACCACCTGCGGCACCGGCGGCACGGTGAAGGACGGCGCGATCGAGTTGCAGGGCGAGCATTGCGAGCGGGTCATCGCATTGCTCAAGCAGCGTGGCTGGCAGGTCAAGCGCGCCGGTGGCTGATTGGACTCAAGCGGGTGATCAACCCTGGCTAAGGCCGGCTGGCCAAGGAAACACTGAACCAGTTCGTAGGTCGAGAAAGTCGCTCTTGCAAGATACTGAATCCAAAAGGTTCCTGGTTCGAGAACCCGAATGCCAGTGACTTGCTCGGCGTTTTCCTTGCAGCCGACGATTCCCAAGTCCGACAGGCTGTTAGACAGACGCGCCTGTAACGCGGGCGGCGACGGCCCGCGGGTCGTCAGGCAAGGCGTCGCCACGCCAGCACACATGGCCGTCCGGGCGCACCAGTACCAGGCGTTTCTCGTACAGGGGCAGCAGATTGCCCGGCACGGTTTCGATGCCGCATGAAGCGCCACGCGCCACCAACGCATCGACCATTGCCTGCCCATCGGCTGCAGCGGGCGCGCGCAACAGCACATAGTCGCGCCCAAACCAGTCGAGCGTGCTCTTGCCGCGCACCGTGGTATCGGCCGTCAGCCAGCCATGCGGCGCGCGTGAGCCGGGCCAGGTCGAGGGCACCACCTGCATGAAATCGTCGGGCGGCTCGGGCGTGCCGTCGGAGCAGATCACCGGTGACTCCACATAGCGGTAGCCCAAGTGGGTGCCGGCCGAGTTGAACTGGCGCGCCATCCAGCGGATGCGTTGCGTGATGTATGCGCGATGGGCGTCGCCGGCCGCCGAATCCTCTTCGATGACCGCTTCGATCTCGTCCATCACCATGTCGATCTTGTCGGAATTGTTGGCCGAGATCACGCTGTTGCGTACCGCCACCGGTTTGCGCTCTTCCTCGTAGCTGTCCAGCAGTAGCGGGCCGCCCCAGCCCTTGCCCACGGCGTCGAGTTTCCAGCCCAGATCGATGGCGTCGCCGATGCCGGTATTCATGCCGACGCCGCCGGTGGGCACGAACAGGTGTGCGGCGTCGCCGGCCAGAAACACATTGCCGGCGCGCCAGCGACGTGCCACCGATTGATGGTGATGCCAGTGCTGGGTGCCCAGCAGTTCGAAGTCGAACGGCCGGCCGACCGCGCGGGTCAGGACTTCGCGGGCGTCGAGATCGGCGGTTTCGCGGGCGGGGTCGAGAAAGTAGTACTGGAAGTTCCAGAAATCGCGGCCGTTGATCGCGGTGAATACGCCAAAAGCATCGGGGGCGAGCACGAAATACAGGTTGCCCAGGCCCTTGCCGTGGATCGCCAGGAAATCATGCGAGCGAAAATAGAAGCTCACATTGGCGCGCATGCGGCCACGGCCGTTCATGCGTATTCCCAGGCTTTTGCGAATCGGGCTGGCGCCGCCGTCGCAGGCCACCAGATAACGCGAACGCACGGTGTGTTCGGCGCCATCGGCAAGAGTGACGATGCGGCTCTCGACATGGCTGCCGTGGTCGGTGAACCCCGCGAAGCGAGTGCCATGCCTGAGCGTCACAGCGGACTGCGCCTGCGCGAAGTTCCACAGAACCGGTTCCACCGCCTGCTGGCCGATCTGCGTCTTGTAGTACGGGCTCCACGAGAGTTCGCGGTATTTCTTCATCGCAGCTGCCGGCCGTTCGATGGTCTCGGCGATCGAAGGCGAAGTCACACGGTAAAGCTCGCGCCCGGCCAAGCGGGTCGAGAAGGTGATGAAGTAGTTGACCTCCGGCGGCAGCGCGGCGGCGTAGATCGCCTCGGTGATGCCCCAGCGGCGAAAGTATTCCATCGAGCGCGCGCCCAGGAGCGTGGCTTTCGGATGGCGCGTCGGCTCGGTGCGTTCCTCCACCAGCGTGCAGGCACTGCCGCGCCAGCCGAGTTCGCCGGCCAGTGTCAGGCCGACCGGGCCGCCACCGACGATCAGGATCGGAGTCTCGATCATCCGCGTCCCGGGTTACGCCCGCCGCGCCGCCAGGCGCGCACGCCAGCGCGCATCGCCGGCAAGCCAGGGGGCCAGCGCCGCAGCGCCACCGGCGGCGCGCGTGAGCTGCCACGCCAGACACAGGTTGGACGACAACACCGGTATGCCGGGCTTGACGCTGGCGATGGTGGAAAGGGTTGGCATGCCGGTGCCGGACAACAGCACCGCATCGGCGCGGCTGGTATCGAGCCCGGCGAACACTTCCAGCACGCGCGCGGTGGTGAGCTTGTAGATGTTGCGCGTATCGAGCAGGTCGGCGGGCAGGCCGACCACTGACACCAGTTCAAGACCATGGCTCTTCCAGTACTGCTGCCCGGCCTCCGACAGCCATTTCGGATAGGGCGACAGGAGCGCGATGCGCCGTGCACCCAGCTCGGCTAAAGCGGCGCGGATAGAGATGCCGGCGGAGAGTACCGGATAGCCGGCGGCGGCCGCGGCGGCATCGATGCGCCGCGCTTCTTCGTCGCGCCCGACCAGATAGGCCGAGCCGGTGCAGGCGAAGCCCACGGCCTGCAGCGGCGCCACGTCGAACTGGCCGATGGCCACCGACAAGCGGTCGAAGTAGTCGATCAGGCGTGCGCGCGAATCGGCCAGTGTGCTGGTCAGGCGGGTGGTGAGAACGCTGCCTTCGAGCAGCATTTGCATCTCCGGTTCCACCGTGGTGTTGGCCTGCGGGGTTGCAACCCCCAGCGCATGCCCGTATTCCGGGGTGAAGTCGGACAGTTCATTGTTCATATTTTTTCCCGCGGGCCAGCAGTTCAGGGGTGCCGATCAAGGCGTTGAGGCGGTCGAAATCGAGCATGGTCTTGGCGAACGGCGCGGTGGTGCCGTGATTGAAGAGGCTGGAGTAATAGCGCGCCAGCATGTGGGCCACCGCGCGTACGGTGCCGCCGGGAAAGATCACGATGCGGTAACCCAGCGCTTCCAGGTCTTCTGCGCTCTTGACCGGTGTCTTGCCGCCTTCGACCATGTTGGCCAGTAGCGGCACCCGGTTCTTGAAGCGCGCGTTGACTTCCTGCATTTGCTCATTGCTGCGCACCGCCTCGATGAACAGCACGTCGGCGCCGGCTTCCAGGTATTTTTCCGCGCGTTCCAGCGCCGGCTCGAAGCCTTCGACCGCCAGCGCATCGGTGCGCGCCATGATCAGGGTGTCGCGATTGACGCGTGCATCGACGGCCGCGCGAATCTTGCCCGCCATCTCGGCGCAGGAGATCACGGTCTTGCCGTCGAGATGGCCGCAGCGCTTGGGAAAGCCCTGGTCCTCGATCTGGATCAGGTTCGCGCCGGCGCGTTCGAAGCCGCGCACCGTGCGCTGCACGTTGAGCGCGTTGCCGAAGCCGGTATCGGCATCGACTACGATCGGCAGGCTGATGCGCTCGCGGATCGCGCTCAGCGTTTCACACACCTCGGTATAGGTGGTGAGGCCGATATCGGAACGGCCCAGGCGGGTATAGGCGATCGAGGCGCCCGAGAGGTACACCGCTTCGAAGCCGGTCTGTTCGGCGATCAGCGCCGACAGCGCGTCGTAGATGCCGGGGGCCAGCAGCACCTGCTTTTTCGCCAGTCGTTTGGCCAGAGTCATGTTCAGTCTTCCTCGAATCCTTTGGTGTGCGCGGCACATGGCGGGGCGTCTTTCGGCATTGTCCAACAAGAGCGCCGCGCCGACTGCGCCGCGGGAAGGGAGCGGCTGATCAGCGGGAAATGTTGGCGATGCCGACCAAGCGCCAGCAGCCGCGGCGCAATCCGAAACTGAAGCGTATCGAATGGGTGTCGGCGCCCTCCTTGTCGAAGGCCACCACGCAGGCATTGGGCTGCCCGCATTTTTGTGCGCGCAGGAGCGGCATCGACTGCTGCAAAGCCAGGTTGGGAAAATCGAGGTCGTCGCGGTTGGCGATTGCCTTGCGCGTAAGCGCCAGTTTCACCGTCCTGGGCCTGGCTTGCGCTGCGCTGTCGAGGTATGAGTAATCCAATGGGTAGAGCGTGGTCTGTCGCTGAAAGCCAGGGTCACTTTCGAAGCGTCTGATGAATGCGTCGAAGTCGCCAAGACATGGCGCCGCCGCCGCCGCGGCCGACCACAGGCTCAGCATGGCGATCAGGCAGGCGCCAGGTTTCAAGGTGTGGCCCGCTCGCTGCGCGGCACTGCCTTGCGCGCGCGAATCACCGTCCACGGAAAGCGCCAGTGAGGATAGTCGGGTGCCAGCACGCCATCGGCTTCTGCAAACGGCAGCACCTCGATCTGCTCGAAGCCCAGGGCGCGCAGTTGCGCCGGCAGGTCCAACTGCGCCAGCGGCTGCATGAAGGGCTCGTTGTTGCGCCGTGCATGCCCATAGTGGATGAAGCGCGCGAAGGCGTCGCCGCGCGGCTGCACGGCGGGCAGAAAGTCGAGGTGAAACATCCAGCCGCCCGGCGCCAGCACGCGCGCGCTCTCTTCGAGCACCTGCCTGATCGCCGGCGGCGGCAGTTCGTGCAACAGCATGGTCGAGGTGACCAGATCGAACTCGCCTGGCCGGCAGGCGGTGCGCGCCGCATCGGCCTGCCTGAAGCGGGCGTTGCCCAGACCCGCATCGGCGCTCATCCTGGCGGCCAGTTTCAGGCAGGGCGCGGCCAGGTCGATGCCTTCGATGCGAGCCTGCGGAAACACCGTGCAGAACGGCCGCGTGCTCTTGCCGAAACCGCAACCGAGATCGAGAACGCTGCGTGCCTCAAGGGTATCTGCGACGAGAGCGGCAAAGCGCTGGTGCAGATCGGCGTGGCGCCCCGCGGCCAGCGGCGTGGTTGAACGCGCGCCGCGTTCGTAGACGAACCCTGCCAGGGTGTCGCGCCACACGCCGCCCGGATGCTGGTGGATGTCGACGCTGACGTAATAGCGCGGCAGATCAAGCGAGGCATCGAGCGCCACCGGCGCGGTAAGCGTTGCTTCGAGCGACTGCCGGTGCGCTCCCTGCCAGGCGACCAGGCCATAACGCCCGGAATACTTCATTTTCTGCAAATGCCGCTCAGCCCAGGCGAAATAGCGGTAGAGCGTGGAGTCGGCCAGCGTGGCTGCGACCGACTCGGGTGTTGCGGTTGCGAGCGGATCACGCGCATTCTCGTATTCACCGCGCAAGGCAGGAAACATTTCAGTAGTCCAGAACGATTTAGCCGAAACCAGGAACGCCTGCGCTGCGGCGAACGCGCGGTCCGGTGCGGCGTCGGCCATGCCGTGCGCGGGCGCAGCCGAGGCCTGCGCGAGCGGATTCACGAGGCGCCCCCCCGGCTCGCTTGCCGCCCCAATAGCGGGCTCATCAAGTGGCGCACAAAGGCCTCGCGGTCCTGTTTTGATTGCGCAAGTTCTTCGGCCGAAGGCTCGGCATCGAGCGCTTGGCGATCCAGCTGGCCGGCGCGTTCGAGCTGGCGTTCGAGCGCGGCGACGCGATCGCGCAGCACCTGCAATTCGGTGGCCAGCGCCATCACCACGCCGAAGGCGCGGTCCAGTGCCGGGTCGGCGAAGAACACCTGCTCGGCAGGTTCGCCTGGTGCGCTCGCGTCGTCGGTCATATCCGGTCCTCGGGAGCCTGGCGTCATGCGTGGGTGGGCTTGTGGATGAGCAACAGTGCTGCCGTTGTGTTGCGCCCCGCTCGGTAGCGGACGCTCAGCCCTGCTCCATGAACTCGGTCAGCGCCTGCGCCGCTGGCTTGGCGTAGTTCGAGCGGCGGCTGACGATGCCGCTGCCGTGGCGGCGCAGCTTGATCGCCATCTGCGCCGATTGCGCCAGCACGGTGAGGCCATTGACAATCGGTGCGCCTTCGAAGCTTGCGCCCTGTTCGGTGCCGAACAAAAGCATCGGCAGGCCGCCGGCCGGCACGATCACATCCGCACCGGCTTCCAGCAAGGCGCGCACTTCACGCTCCCACAGCGGCAGCAATTGCTGGTAGGCATCGGGGTTGGCAAAGGCCTGCATGAAGTCGCTGACCTTCGCATTGACCGCGCGCACCCCGACCACCCGGCGGTCGAGACCATAGCGCGTGACCTGGTCTTCATGCCAGGGGATGAAGGTGGGGTTGATGGTGATGAGGCCAAGCTTGCGCCCCAGCGTGCAGGCGTGATACAGGCTGCTCTCGCCCAGGCCCACCACCGGAATATCGACCACCGACTTGACCTCGGCCAGGCCTGCATCCTGGAAATGGCTGATGGCGTAGCAGTCGTAGCCCTGGCGCTCGGCCTCGACGGCATTGCGGATGAAGGCACGCGCCATGCGGAACTCGGTGATCGCATGGGTGGTGGTGGCCGGTGGCGTGGTGGTGTTGAAGGTGCAGGTGAAGCCAGGGTCGAGCACGGATTTGAGGTGCGGCTCCAGGCGTGAAATGTAGGGGCTGTGCTGCACGCGGTCGGTGGCGCCCTGGAACCAGATGCGGCAGGCTTTTTCACTCATGAGATTGTCCTCGCTGATCTATTGCAACACAAAGTTTTTTTACCGTACCCGCGCGCCAAAGCCGATGGCACAGCGTGTCGCGCGCCGACGATGCGCGACCCATCGCGACCCATCGCGACCCATCGCGACAAGCGATGGGCGCCAATCG
>CAYYFR010000032.1:29010-32196 GCA_964470865.1 uncultured Burkholderiales bacterium
CGCGACCCATCGCGACCCATCGCGACCCATCGCGACAAGCGATGGGCGCCAATCGCTTGCCTCAAGCGCACCTCCGGCAGCGGCTTGTCATGCCAATTCCAGGCGCTTCCTGAAGTACCGCGCAGAGCTCATGGTTTGTGGCTGTACTGCGGCAACCAGGTGGCCAGCGGCGGAAACAGGATGATAAGCCCGATCAGCAGCAGCACACAGGCGATGAAGGGCATGCCTGCGAGATAGATGTCGCGCATGGTGGTGCCGGGCGGCGCCACTCCTTTCATGACGAACAGCAACAGGCCGAAGGGCGGCGTGGTGTAGCCGATTTCCAGCGCCAGCAGCATGATCAGGCCAAACCATGTGAGGTCGAAGCCGAGCGCCTTGGCCAGCGGAAAGAAGATCGGCGCGGTCAAGAGCATCATCGACAACTGGTCCATGAAGCAGCCCAGGAAAAGGATTACGCCGATCATCACGAACAGCATGCCGATGGGTGATATCTCGAAGCCCAGCGCCCAGTTCATCAGGCCGCCGGAGGCGCCGGTGAATGCCAGCATCTGTGCGAAGGTGGCAGAGCCGAAAATGATGAGAAACGACATGACCGTGATCTTCAGCGCACCCTCGATCGACTTCACCATTGCGCTCCATGTCATGCGGCCATAGCAGGCGGCCAGCACGATCACCGATACCGCGCCCAGCGCCGCCGCCTCGGTGGGGGTGCACCAGCCCACCAGCATCACCACCACCGAAAACACGATGATGGCGATCATCGGGATCACATCGACAAACAACATGCGGATCTTTTCGCGAGTCGACACCGGGTCGGCGGCGTAGGCGGGCGCCGCCGACGGGTCGATCACCGTCCAGGCCCAGATCAAAACGCCGTACATCAGCGCCAGCAGCAAGCCGGGGACGATGCCCGCCAGCAAAAGGTCGCCCACATCGGTGCGGCCGAGCGTGGCCAGCAGTACGGTCAGGGCGGAAGGCGGGATGATCACCGCCAGCCCGCCGATGCCCATGATCGGCCCGATCGACAGGTACTTGTTGTAGCCGCGCTTCATCATCTCCGGCACCATCAGGGAGCCCAGCAGGGCGCAGGCACCCATGCTGGAGCCGGCAGGGCCGGCGAACGCGGTGCCGCCGATCAGTGTGACGTAGGCCAGCCTGCCGCGGATATTGCCCAGCAGTTTGTCGGCGGCGTTGAAGCATTTGGTGGCAAGACCGGTGTGATAGAACAGCTCGCCCATCAACAGGAACATCGGGATCGGCACCAGCGCGAAATTGGTCATCGCACCGAAGCCGTTGTTGACCACCTGCGCGATGCCGCTGCCGCCGCCCATGAAGAAAACGGCGCCGATGATGTTGGTGGCGAAAAACGCGATCGCCACCGGGATGCCCAGAAACATCAGGCCCACGCCCAAACCAAATAGCAGGGCCGCGGCCCAATACCAATCCACTTACCTGGTCTCCGCGCCGGGCGGCGATGCTGGCGGTACGCCCTCGGCCTGCCCGCCCAGGGCGCCCAGAAAGTCTTCGCCGCGCCACAGGAAGCGCGCGAACTCGATCGCCATCATGCCGAAGGCCAGCGGTATGAACTGCACGATCATCCAGCGCGGCATGTCCATCGAACGCACGTCGAAGTCGCGCAGGTTGTAGTTGCGAAACGTGACCTGCATGCCGTACCAGGCCAGCACCGCGCACACCGCTATGCAGGCAAGTCCGATCAGGAAGCTCATGCGGCGGCGTCCCGCGCGACCGAAGCTCATGAGCAGGATCTCGACGTAGACATGGCCCTTTTCACGCACCAGCCAGGGTGCGCCCAGGCAAGGCACGATCAGGAGCGCATACTCGGTGAAGGTGAACAGGTGGGCCGAACTCTGGAAACCGAGGTTGCGCAGCAGCACGTCGACCGTGATGGCGATCATCATTGCCGCCATCAGCACGCCGGCCAGGATCGCCATGCCGTACAGCAACGCGTCATAAGCCCTGACGACAAAGCGCATTGCGTCAGGGCCTGCGGTCAGCTCAGGGCGCGTAGAGCTTGATGAAGCGATCGACGTCCTGGCGGCCACCGGCTTTTTCCATGCGCTCCTTCATGCGCGCATAGCTGGCCTTCTGGGCTTCGGCGGCGAAGGTGGTTGCGGCTTCCTTGCCCAGCGACACGCCCTTCATGCCGCGCTTCTCAAGCTCGGCGAATTCCGTCTTGCGCAGTTCGGTCAATTCCTTGATCGACGACACTTCATGCTCGGTGGCGACACGGGTGAGGATTTCCTTCGATTTGGCCGACAGGGAATTCCACTTGCGCACATTGATGATCACGCCCAGATCGGTGGAAAAGAACGGCGGATCGAGCCGAAACTTGAGAAAGCGGTCCCAGTTGGCATCCATCAGGCCGATCTCGGTCCAGCCGGTGGCGTCGGCCGTGCCGCGCTCCAGGGCCGTGTAGACCTCGGTGGACGGCAGGTTGATCACCTGCGCCTTCAGGTAGTTGGTGAAAAACGCGTTGTAGATCGGGTTGCCGCGCAGCTTGACGCCAGTGATGTCGAGATTGCCGCGTGCGTCGAGCTTGGGCTGATTCTTGAACCACAGGTGAAAACGGATGCCGCTGTCCATCCAGCCCAGATACACCACGCTCATGCGCCGCACATGGGCCTCGTTCAAGGCTTCCATCGCGCCGCTCTTGCGCGCCTTCGGCCCGTCGATGGTCGAGGCGCTGACGGCGTCGCACTCGGGCACGGCGGCGGCGTAGAACGCGCAAGGCGTGTACACCATGTCGACAACGCCGTCGCGCACCGCGGCCGGTTGCTCGAACATGCCGACCGCCTCGGGGCCGCCGCGCACCGTGATCTCGAACGCGCCTTTGCCGGCGACATTGGCTTTCTTGACGAAATCAAGAAAGCTCTTCGAATAGACCCAGCTGGCGGGGAAGGCATGCACGGCGGTGATTTTGTCTTGCGCGGCTGCCAGCGGTGCCAGCGTGGCTGCCGCGACGCCGAGCACGGCGGCACAAAAGGATTTCTTGGACATGAGGGTTTTCCAGAGGGGGATGGGAAAGAGTAGAAGAAGGATTTTAGATCATGTTGGCGCAGCGCCCTTTGATTTCATCTGGCCGGCGCCTTCTCAGTCACGCGCGCCAAGTCGACCATGGTTGCGCATCGGGTCTATTCGGTGCCGGTAGATCGCAGCTTGGGATTG
>CAYYFR010000032.1:32296-39280 GCA_964470865.1 uncultured Burkholderiales bacterium
CAGGTCGCTGCCGCTGTTCGGTTCGGTCATGCCGATCGAGGCCATCACCTTGTACGAAGCCACGCGCGGCAGCCAATCGCGTTTCTGCGCCTCGGTGCCTTGGCGCACGATGTAGGGAGCGACAATGCCGGTATGCGGCTCGAAGGCCGGTGCCGCCATGCCCGCGCGCACGTGCTCCTCGACCGCGATGGCCAGATAGCAAAAGCCCTCGCCCGCGCCGCCGTAGGCCTCGGGAATGCCGGCACCGAGAGCGCCAACGGCGTCGAACCGGCGCCATACCGATTCGGGCACCAGCCTGTCCTCCTCTCAACCCTGCATGTGTGGCGTTGGCTCGGCGGCAATGAAGCGGCGCATGGCGTCGCCAGAGACCAGGTGCTCGGTGGAGTACAGCGTGCGCGGCAGGCGCGGCCTCGAAGCAAGGGCAGTGGAATCGTTCGCGTTCAGGGAAAACGACAATACCGCGCGTCACAGTGCTGCCAATAAACTCTGAAGGGCCACAATGGTTCGTGGGTCACACCATCGCCCGACACATTCGCCGGAGTCCCGCATGAATACCCGCCGTCGCCTGCTGACCGCCTCCGCTGCCGCCATCGCCGGTAGCGCCCTGCCGCTGCCGGGCCTGTCCCAGTCGTTGCCGCGCAACGCCCGCATCATCGTCGGCTTTCCGGCCGGCGGTTCCTCCGACACCGTCGCGCGCCTGCTCGCCGAGCGGCTGCGCGGCGTCTACGCGCCACAGGTGTTGGTCGAAAACCGGGTCGGCGGCGGCGGCCGCCTGGCTGCCGAAACCGTCAAGACCGCCGACCCGGACGGCACGAGCATCCTGATCACCCCGGCCTCGATCATGACGATCTATCCGCACGTCTACCGGCGCCTGAGCTACGACAGCTTCACCGACTACACGCCGGTCACCCGGGTGATCTCGTTCCCGCTAAGCTTCAGCGTCGGCCCCGCAGTGCCGGCCAGCGTGCGCACCTTAGCCGACTTCGTGCCGTGGGCACTCTCGCAGGGCAAGCCCATCGCCTACGGTACGCCTGCCGCCGGTTCGGTGCCCCATTTCACCGGCGTCACCATCGGCCGCGCGCTGGGCGTTCCGGTCCTGCACGTTCCGTACAAGGGCGGCGCCGCGTCGATCCAGGACCTGCTGGGCGGACAGATTCCCTGCGCCATCAACGTGATCAGCGAGCCCCTGCAGCACCATCTGGCGGGCAAGCTGCGCATCCTCGGACAGACCGGCCCGCAGCGCTCGCCGCATGTGCCGGACGTCCCGACCTTCGTCGAAGCGGGCTTTCGCGACGTCGCCATTCGCGAATGGTTCGGCGCCTTTCTGCCGGCGCGTACCCCGGCGAACATCGTCGCAGCGCTGTCGACCGCGCTGCGCGACGCGGTACGCAGCAAGGAAATCCTCGACGGTTTTGCGCGCTTCGCGTTCGAAGCGGAAAGCGATTCGCCGGCCGACTTCGCGCGCGAGGTGCGTTCCATGCACGACACCTGGGGGCCGATCATCAAGTCGACCGGTTTCACCGCCGACGACTGAAGTCCGGCAGGCCCGGCGGGCCGAGCACGACCCTCGGCCCGCCTGGTCGGCAGCCCAGCGCGGCCACGAGCTCGCGAAAGCTCACGCTATCCTCGCTCGGACTCGTGCCAAAGCGTCATCTCCCGGAACCATCGCCACGTTGCCGCTTCGGATCTGCTCTCGGCGACGCAAGGGCCAGTTCCACCCATGCTTTCCGTGCTTTCGACTCAAAGCTGGCGAGGAGCAACTCAAGCGTTCGGGCCCGATCTTCCGGGGGAAGACCGAGCACCGCTGCGGCAAGGTCGTGGACAGGACGAAACCATCCGCGCTAGCGCAGGCCCTGCCGCTGCTAGAACTTGAGAAAGCGCCGCTCGCTCGACGTATAGATGTCGAGCAGCGTCGGGCCGCGGCGACGGCCTTGCGGGCAGTCGAGCCCGCGCCGCGCAAGGTTTCGGCGCCGCCCGTCTGCGTGATCGCTGTATTCGGTGCGCGAGTGCAGGATCACGAAATTGTTGAGGAACTGCATGTCGCCCTGCTTCATGTTCATGCGGATATGGAATTGCGGATCGGCGACGATCTCGTCGACCGCGTCGAGCGCGGCCAATTCGGCGGCGCTCAGCCGCTCTCCGGTTTTGTCCTGGGCCCAGACGACGCCGTTGCGGTTGTAGCAGCAGTGCAGCAGGCCGCCGAGGACGCTGAACACGGGGATGCGTTCGGGCGAGACCGGGATCTCGCCAGGCGCATGGTCGCCGCGGCGGTCGTGTATGAATCCGCGCAACAGCGGCGCCATCCGCTCCGGATAGCGCCGCAGCACCTCGTTGTAGACGCTCACGGAACTTGCCAGCAGACTCTCGCCGCCTTCGCGCGCCGTCTCCATGCACAAGAGCGCGGCCAAATAGGCGCCGTCGGTATGGAAAGGCAGCATCTTGCTGGAGTGGTAGCCGCGCGAATTGCCGCTGTAGGGCTTGCCCTGGTCGCTCACTTCGATTACGCGCTCGCGCTTCGACGTCTGGTCGACCACATCGCCCAGATGGGACGCCACCCCGCAATACGCGCGCAGCGCATCGTCATGGCTGTATTCAAGCACCGGAAATCCGGCGATCAAGGCGAAGCCGCGCCCACGATCGAGTTCGGCCGACACTTTGGCCAGCAGGGGCGCGCATTGCGGGAGCGCAAAGTGATCACGCGTCACGGCCGCCGGGTCGAGATCACGCACCCGGTCGACGGCGGCGCGAATTTCCGCCAGCATCGGCGCGGAAAAGCTGCGCTCCCAACTGACGCGGCCGGCAAAGTCTGCGCAGCGCCAGGCGGCCGGATCGTCCACCGGACCTGCTTCACCTGCCGTGTCGTTCATGCCCGTCTCTCCAGGCCGGCGGTGCCGGTCCGCAAAGTGTCATCCAGGCCGACGGCGAATGCAAGGCGCCTGTTGCGCTGCGCCTTGACAGTGGGTCACATGGTTGGATATTATTGTCCGGACAACAGGATAACTAAATCTCGCGTGGTGCCGTGGTGCCGTGGTGCCGATCGCAGGGAGGATCGCTTGGCCGGAAGCGCGACGCCGCAATCTGCGGCAATCGATCAGCAATTGGCGTGCAGTGCATGAATGCGACCGCAGGGAGCGGGGTACGCTCGCATCGGCCGCAGCCCGATCGCGCGCTGCTGGTGGAATCCATCGTCGAGGACGTGCAGAGCGGCCGTTATCCTGTCGGCTCCCTGCTGCCGACCGTGGCCGCGTTGTGCGCGCAGTTCAGCGTCTCGCGCCGCGACCGCGCCGAGCGCGTGGTCGATGCCACGCTCTCGCTCGATCACGCCGAATCGCTCGATGCCGGGCTCGCGGCGACCGCCACTCGCTAAGACGCCAACCACCTCGCGACGATCACCCCCCGTCAAGAAACCAACCTTCCCCAGGGAGTTCCCATGACCATCACGACCCGCGCCCTTACCAGGACCTTCGGCGCCGAAGTCTCCGGCGTCGACCTCGCTAAGCCGCTGGACGCCGCCAGCGCCAACACCTTGCGCGAACTCTGGCAGAGGCATTCACTCCTGCTGTTTCGTGACCAGAAACTCGACGAGGCGCAACAGGTCGCGTTTTCGCGCCACTTCGGCACGCTGGAAATCCACGTGCGGCGCGAGTACCTGTCGCCGGAGAATCCGGAAATCCTCTACGTCTCGAACGTCAAGAAGGATGGTCGGCCGATCGGCATCCTGTCCGATACCGAAGTCGGCTGGCACTACGACCAGATCTACCTGCCGCGCCCGGCCGTCGGCTCGATGCTGTACTCGGTCATCATCCCGCCCGATCGCGGCGCCACCTCGTTCGCCGACATGACGGCCGCCTACGAAGCACTGCCGGCGGCGACCAAAGCGCGCCTCGAAGGCCGCAAGGCGGTGCAGTCCTACGAGGCCTTCAACCGCAGCTACAGCGTGCCGACCAGCGACGAGCAGCGCAAGAAGACGCCCGCCATCGAACATCCGCTGGTGCGCACCCATCCCACCACCGGCCGCAAGGCGCTCTACATCTGCCCCGGCATGACCATTCGCATCGCCGGCTTGCCCGAAGCCGAAAGCGCCGAACTGCTGGCCGAACTGTTCGCCTGGGCCGTGCGACCGGAGTTCGTCTACACCCACACCTGGCGGCTCGGGGATGCCCTGATGTGGGACAACGCCTGCACCATGCACCGGCGCGAACCCTTCGACACCACCCAGCAGCGTCTGATGAAACGCACCACCATCCTGGCCGATGAACGCCTGGCGGTGCCGGTCTGATGGCCACGCTCCCGCTGGCGGGCGTACGCGTCCTCGACCTGTCCAATTTTCTCGCCGCGCCGCTTGCGGGCATGTTCCTGGCCGACTTCGGCGCCGAGGTGGTCAAGGTCGAGCGCCCTGGCGGCGGCGATGAAATGCGCCTGTGGGGCAATAACCGGGATGGTGTCGGCCTTTACTTCAAGGCGGTCAACCGCAACAAGAAATCCGTCACGCTCGACCTGCACACACCGCTGGGGCGCGACGCGGTGCAGCGCCTTGCGCGCGAGGCAGACATCGTTCTGGAAAACTTCCGTCCCGGCACGCTGGAAAAATGGGGCCTGGGCTACGACGTGCTGTCCGCCGGCAATCCTGGCTTGGTGCTGGTGCGGGTTTCCGGCTTCGGCCAGACAGGGCCGAATTCGCACCGCCCGGGCTTCGGCACCCTGGCCGAGGCCTACGCCGGGTTTGCCCACATCAACGGCGAGGAAGCGGGCCCGCCCTTGTTGCCCGGATTCGGCCTGGCCGACTCCACCACCGGCCTCATGGGTGCGTTTCTGGCGATGGTGGCCTTGAAAGGGCGCGAGGCCAACGGCGGGCGCGGCCAGATCGTCGATCTCGCCATCTACGAAACGCTCTTTACCCTGCTGGGGCCGCAGGTGGTCGATTTCGACCAGTTGGGCCTGGTGCAGCAGCGCAACGGCAGCCGCCTGCCGTTTACCGCGCCGCGCAACACCTATCGCACGCGCGACATGCGCTGGGTCTCGATGGCCGGCAGCGCGCAATCGATCTTCGTACGCGTATTGGCCGCCCTTGAAGTGCCGGAGCTGGTCAAGGACCCACGCTTCGCCGACAACCGCTCGCGCCTGACGCATGCCACGGCGCTGGATGTCGAATTGCAAAAAGCGTTCGAGCGCTTCGACTTAGCCGAGGTCATGCACCGCTTCGAGGCCGCCGACGCGGCGGTGGCGCCGGTCAACGATATCGCGCAGATCGTCGCCGACCCGCATTTCCAGGCGCGCGAGAATATCGTCGCCGTCGCCGACGACGAACTCGGGGGGGTGCTACGCATGCAGAACGTCGCCGGCAAACTGTCCGACACGCCGGGCGCAGTGCGCTGGGCCGGGCCGCGCGTGGGCGAGCACAACCAGGAGATTCTGGTCGAACGCCTCGGGCTGGACCCGGCGGCCATTCGCGCCGCCGGCATCGATTTGCGCCCTTGACCACCGTCATGGAACTGCTGCGGAGCGAACCCTTCGCCGGCATCAATCCGCGCCTGCAAAACCGCATCGTCGGCTTTCTGCAGAAGCTGCGCAGCAAAGGCATGACGCTTCTCATCATCGACCACGAGATGCGCATCATCTTTGATATCCGCGATGCCGTTTTGGGTGCCGGCCGAGAGGCGTATCGTAAGCCGCGGGCTGCCCGTGGCCGTCTGCGAAGACCCGTTCGTGATCGCAGCACATTTCTGACAACGCAAATTATGGAGACAGCATGCTCAAATTGCCGGCGCAGGTGAAGATCGTCGAAGTCGGGCCGCGCGATGGCCTGCAGAGCTTTTCGCGCTGGGTCGATACCGACACCAAGGTGGCGATGATCGACTGCCTGTCGGCGGCCGGCCTCAAGGTGATCGAGGCCACCAGCTTCGCCCGCGCCAGCGTGATCCCGCACCTGAAAGACGCCGAACTGGTGCTGGAGCGGATCAAGCGCCGCCCCGGTACCATCTATCGCGCGCTGGTGCCGAACGCCAAGGGTGCCGAGCGCGCCGCCGAAAGCGGCCTGGTCGATGAAGTGCTGGGCCTGATCACGGTGAGCCGTACTTATCTCAGGCACAACCAGAACATGAGCCGCGAGCACGCCATCGACGAGGGCGTCCGCGCCTTCGACATCGCGACCGCGAAAGGCATCGGCTTCACCATGGCGCTGGGTATGTCGATGTGGTGCCCCTACGAAGGCCCGGTGCCGGAGGCCGATGCGCTCGACGTGCTCGAAAAGTTCTGGGCCGGCGGCCTGCGCCGCTTCTATTTCGCCGGCAGCGTCGGCATGGAGGATCCGCGCCATGTGCACAGTCTTTTCAGCCAGGCGATAGAGCGCCACCCCGACATCGAGTTGGGTTATCACGCCCACAACGTGCCTGGCTTCGGCATGGCCAACGTGCTGGCCGCGCTCGATGCCGGCGCCAGCTTCGTCGAAGGCTCGATCTGCGGCGTGGGCGGCGGCATCGCCATGCCCACCAACATGGGCTCGGTGGGCAACCTGCCGACCGAGGATATCGTCCACATGCTAGGCGCCGCCGGCGTCGACACCGGGCTCGATACCGCTCACATGCTCGAATGTTCGCGCGAGGTGGCGTCCCTGATCGGCATCGAACCGATGTCCTACCTGGCCCGGAGCGGCACCCGCGAGGAACTGCTCGCACGCACGCGCGACCATGCTTTCGCGCATCCGTAGTCGTCGAGGTGCATGTTGCAAGACCACATCCACAGAGCAATCCTGAGGAGACGGCATTGAGCAAACCAGCGCAGCCGCGCCGCAGCGCCCGCAACGGCGCGGCCGCGGCATTGCGGGTGGATGACAAGGGCAGGCGCGTCGCCGCGCGCACGCGGTCGAGCACCTCCTTGGCGGCCGGCTCCACGGTCATGCCGTTCTTGCGCAGTTCGGCCATGCGCGTGGCGTGCTCGGCCAGGCTCACCTTCCAGAACTCGGGTTCCATTTCGCGTACGAGCTAG
>CAYYFR010000033.1:0-28943 GCA_964470865.1 uncultured Burkholderiales bacterium
GCTGCGGCTCAGGTACGCCTGGGCGTGCAGCAGCCGTTCGGTGAGCGCCGCGCGCAGTGATTGCACCACCGGGGATGTCTCGCCACGCCCGGCGCGCGCGGCGTCGAGTTCAAGCCCGATGGCGGCTGAGGTGGCGATATGGGACATGCGATGCTTGCAGGGGCTGAGAGCGGAATGTACCCGACTTCCGGCGCGGCGGGCGATTTCTTGATCTGCATCAAACCCACTGTCGGTGTTTGCCAAAGGGATTTGATTTTGCCATTGGCGATGCGATCTTCAATGCACGCGGGGCGCATGGTGCGCTTCGATGGCAACCCGAAAATCAGGAGGTTTCCCATGGCAAACCTGGCTCAATTCGGCGGCCGCAGCTTTTGTGCTGACCTTGACTCTGCCCAAGAAAATGCAGCCTGCATCGAAACGCCTGGCCATCGAGTAATTTCCGGCCTGACGGGTAGCCTGCCCGCGTGGCGCCGCCGACATCGCCGCGGGCAAGCGCGCGGCAGCTTCAGACGCTGGCCGGACGCAGCGGCGCTTCCTGCATCAGCGCTACCTGCTCCCTGAGTTCAAGAATCCGGTCCTGCCAGTAGCGCGGGCTGGCAAACCACGGAAAGGCCGCCGGAAACGCCGGGTCGGCCCAGCGCCGCGCGATCCACGCCGAGTGATGCATCAGGCGCAGGGTGCGCAAGGCTTCGATCAGGTGCAATTGCTGATCGTCGAAGTCGCAAAAATCCTCGTAGCCCTTGATCAGTGAGCCCAAGGCCAGCGACGCGGCCTCGCGTTCGCCGGGCAGGAGCATCCACAGGTCCTGGACGGCCGGCGCCATGCGCGCATCATCGAGGTCAACGAAATGCGGGCCGCGCTCGGCGCCATCCTCGACCCACAGCACGTTGCCGGGATGGCAGTCGCCATGCAGCCGGATCAGGGTGACCCGGCCGGCGCGCAGGTAGCAATGCGCCACATGTTCCAGCGCCAGGTCGGCCGCACCCTCCCAGGGCAGGCGCAGGTCAGGCGGTATCACCTGGTTCGCCAACAGCCAGTCGCGCGATTCACGCCCGAAACTCTGTGCGTCGAGAGTCAGCCTGGTGGTGAAAGGTCGGGTGCTGCCGATGGCGTGAATGCGCCCCAGGAAGCGCCCCAGCCATTCCAGGGTGTGCGGATTTTCCAGCTCCGGCGTGCGTCCGCCACGGCGCGGAAAAAGCGCAAAACGAAAACCGCTGAAATGGTGCAGGGTGGCGCCGTTCAACGCGAGCGGGGCCACCACCGGAATCTCGGCCGCGGCAAGTTCGGCGGCGAAGCCGTGTTCCTCCAGGATTTGCGCATCGCTCCAGCGTTGTGGCCGGTAGAACTTGGCGATCAGCGGCAGGGTGCCCTCGATGCCGACCTGGTAGACCCGATTCTCGTAGGAGTTGAGCGCCATCTGGCGACCGTCGCAGCGCAGCCCCAGGCTTTCCAGCGCGTCCAGCACCATGTCGGGTGTGAGACCCGCATAGGGGACTGCCGCATCGGCCGCTGTACTCACCACTGCGCCGGCTGCGATTGCATGGGTCGGCAGGCTTCAACCCGACGCTGCGACGGCGACAGCAGCATGGGTTCAGGCCGCGCGCGTCTCTGGCACTTCGGTGAGCAAGGGTTTGCCGGCGAACCAGGCTTCAAGGTTGTCGACCACCAGTTGGCCCATCGCCGTACGGGTGGCGACGGTACCGCTGCCCACATGCGGTTGCAGCACCACGTTGTCGAGCGCCAGATAGGCCTCCGGCACGCGCGGCTCGTCGACGAATACGTCGAGCCCGGCCCCGGCGATGCTGCCTTCCTGCAAGGCCTTGATCAGGGCTACATCGTCGACGGTGGTGCCGCGCGATACGTTGATGAGGAAGCCCTTCTTGCCCAGAGCTTCGAGTACGCGCGCATTGATGATGTTCTCGGTGCCCTTGCCGCCGGGCGTGATCACCAGCAGCACCTTCGCCGCTTTCGCCATCTCCACCAGATCGGCGTAGTAGTCGTAGGCGACGTCGTTTTGCCGGCTGCGCCCGTGATAGACGATTTTCATGCCGAAGCCCTCGGCGCGCCGCGCGATCGCCTTGCCGATGCGACCCAGGCCCACGATGCCCAGGGTTTCGCCCCACACCTTGTCGGTGAGCGGGGCGTTGCCCTTGAGCCAGGCGCCCGAGCGCACGAACTTGTCGTTGAAGACCGCGCGCCGCACGCTTGCCAGCAAGAGCATCCAGGCGGTATCGGCCACGCATTCGTTGAGCACGTCCGGCGTATTGCTGACCTTGATTCCGGCGGCCTTGCAGGCGGCGATATCGACACCGTCGTAGCCGACGCCGAAGCACGACAACATGCGCAGCTTGGGCAGGGCCTTGATCATGTCGGCCCTGATGCCGACGCCGCCGGAGGTGGCCGCAGCCACGCACACCGGCGCTACTTGCGCCAAGAGGGCCGGCTTGTCGGCGGCCTCCCAGTAGCGATGCAGGTTGTAAGCGGCGGCGAGTTGCGCCATCGCGGGCGGGTAGATCGGGGCAATCAGGAGCAGGTCGGGTTTGGACATGGCAGGATCGGGTAGGGTGGGGAGGTGCTCATATCGAAGCAAAAGCCAGCGCGGGCCGCCCGGCAGTATCAGGCGCAGGGCGGCTCGCGGATGTTACGTCATTGCGTTGCGCGCGGCAGCGCGCAAGGAAAACGCTGAATAAGTCCATGGAATGCAGGCTATCGAACGGCAGGCCTTTTAATTTACCGGGCTGCAAAAGAAGATTTCTCAACCTGCGGACTTGTTCAGTGTTTCCTCAGGCGCGGCCGGCGCGCCGGGCCCGGATGATGCGCAGGATCAGCGGCGAGAGCCACACCATGATGGTGACGATGCCAAGCCCTGCGGCGATCGGCCGTTCGAAGAAGCCGAGCAAGCGGCCGTCGGACTTGATCATCGAGGTAATGAAGTTTTCCTCCAGCATGGAGCCCAGCACCACCCCCAGAATCGCGGGCGCCACCGGAAAGCCGTTTTCTTCCATCAGGTAGGCCAAGAGGCCGAAGGCCAGCATCACGCCCACGTCGAAGACGCTGTTGTTGATGGCGTAGCTGCCGACCACGCAAAACAGCAGGATCATCGGCATCAGGATGTTGCGCGGCACGCGCAGGATTTTCTTGGCCACCTTGATGGTCAGGAAACCCAGCGGAATCATCAGCAGGTTGGCCAGGATGAACACCAGGAACACCGAATACACCGCCACCGGATTGTTGATGAAGATGGTCGGGCCAGGGTTGAGATTCTTCATGTACAGCACGCCGATCACGATCGCAGTGATCGAGTCGCCGGGAATGCCGAACACCAGCGCCGGGATCCAGGCGCCGGCCAGTGCGGAGTTGTTGGCCGCACCCGATTCGACGATGCCTTCGACATGCCCGGTGCCGAATTTTTCCGGTTCCTTGGAAAACTTCTTGCTCATGCCGTAGCTCATCCAGGCCGCGATATCCGCACCGGCCCCGGGCAGGGCGCCGACAATCGTGCCCAGCACGCTGCCGCGCAGGATCGACAGCGGATACTTGACTGTCAATGCCCACATGCCCGTAAAGACGTTGCCGATCTTGTCCTGCACCACCAGCATCGGCTGATCGGCAGTGATCGCATAGCGCAATACCTCGGAGACTGCAAACATGCCCACCATCATCGGCACCAGCGAAATGCCGCCCAGGAGGTTGGGGTCGCCGAAGGTGAAGCGCGGAAAGCCGGCCGGGTTGCCGACGCCGATCGAGGCAATCAGAAGGCCGATCAGGAGCGAAACGAAGCCCTTGAGCGGATTCTCCGAGGCGATAAAAATCGCGCAGGTGATGCCCAGGAGCACCAGCCAGAAATACTCGAACGATGAAAACTTGAGTGCGACCTCCGCCAAGGCCGGCGCCGCAGTCACCAGCACCAGGGTACCGAACAAGCCACCGATGGCCGAGAACACCAGGCCCGCGCCTAACGCCACCTCGGCCTGGCCGTTCTTGGTCATGGTGTAGGCCTCGTCGGTATAGGCCGCCGAGGCCGGGGTACCCGGAATGCGCAGCAGGCAGCCAGGAATGTCGCCCGAAAAGATCGCCATCGCCGTGGCCGTGACAATGCAGGCAATCGCCGGCACCGGCGGCATGAAGAAGGTCACCGGCACCAGCAGCGCGGTGGCCATGGTGGCTGTCAAGCCGGGTACGGCGCCGACGAACAGACCGAAGATCGACGAGCCCAGGATCACCAGCAACACATAGGGCTCGAACACCTGGCCGAATGCGGCATAGACGTGGTCGAGCATGGCCGGCTACCAGGCGATCGGAGTGAGGATGCCCCAGGGCAGGGGTACTTTGAGCAGCTTGTAGAAGATGTAGTGAATCCCGAGGCTGCCGCCGATCGCCACCGCCAGCGCGAGGCGCGGCCTGACGCCGAAGATCCAGCACAGCGAAAACAGAAATGCGATCGCCGTCGGCAGGAAGCCCAGCTTCTCCGAGACTGCCGCATACACCACCAGCACCAGCGGAATGAGCACGAAGCCGGCGGCGATACGGCGCTGGCCAATCCATGCGGGCCACTGGAACCAGCCTTCGGCCCGGAGATTCTTCAAGCCGCGCAAGATCACCCCGGCCGCACAGATCAAAAGGCCCACCGCGAGCAGGCCGGGAAACATCGCCGGCCCCACTTTCTGCCCCGGCATCGGCGGAAACGACTGCACGTGAATCAGGATCGTGAGCCCGAGCGCGGCGAGCGCCGCACCGGTCAGCGTGTCATTGATTTTCATGGGACCGCCATCGAGGATTTACCGGCAATCAGGTCCCGTGGAACGCCGTCTGGCAACGGTCCACGGGATGACACGGCGCGCCTGGCGCGCATGCAGCTTGCTACTTGGCCAGGCCCAGCGCCTTCATCACTGTTGCCATGTCGGTATCGCCACGCGCCATGAAGTCGCCAAAGCCCTTGGCATCCGCATAGATCACGCCGAAGCCGCGCTGCGACATGAAGTCCTTGTATTCCTTGCTGTCGTAGATCTTCTTGATCGCCGGGCCAAGCCTGGCACTGACATCGGCGGGCAAGCCTTTCGGGCCGGCCAGACCGCGCCACGCACCAATGGTCCAGTTGCTGTTGGTGGCGGCCTTGAGCGTGGGCACGTTCGGGTACAGGGCAGATGGCTGGGTGGCCATCACGGCCAGCGCGCGCGCCTTGCCGGCGTCGATCAGCGAGCGCGCTTCCGGCAGCGAGCAGGTCACGAACTCGATGCCGCCGGCGGCCAAGTCCTGCATCGCCGGTGCGGCGCCGTTGGAAGGCACCCACGGCACTGCCGTGGTGTCGACCGCAAGGCTGGACAGCATGCCGGCCAGCGCCAGATGCCAGATACCGCCCTGGCCGGTGCCCGAGGCCTTGAACTTGCCCGGGCTGGCCTTGACCGCCTTGATCAGGTCGTCGACCGTCTTGTAGCTCGATTCGGCCTTGACAATAACGCCCGCCGGATCGATGTTCACCAGTGCCAGCGGCGTGTAGTCCTGGTGCGAAAGCTGCGTCAGGCCGGCATGGCGCATCATGGTGATCTCGACGGTGACCATGCCGATGGTGTAGCCGTCCGGCGTGGCGCCGGAGATCGCCTGATGTCCCACCACGCCGTTGCCGCCGGTACGATTGACCACGTTGACCGGCTGGCCCAGTTCACGTTCGAGCAGGGTCCCGAAAATGCGCGCGGTCGCGTCGGTGCCGCCGCCGGCGCCCCAGGGCACGACCAGGGTGATGGGGCGGCTCGGATAGGTTTGTGCCTGTGCCGAGCCGACGGAAAACGCGGCTGCCAGTGCTGCCATCAGGCCAATCAGGGTTCTGCGTTGCATTTTTGTCTCCGGAAGTTGTTTGATCAGTCACCGGTCCCGGCCGCTTATCTGCGGCGAGACCGCTGTCATGCCAGCCGCGTCCTCACATCAGGGATGCGCCTTCACCATCTGCCGCTGCGACCCCAGCTTCTCGATGCCCAGTTCGACCACATCACCGGGTTTCAGGTACCTGGGCGGCTTCATGCCCATGCCCACGCCCGGCGGCGTGCCGGTGGTGATGATGTCGCCGGGCATCAGGGTCATGAACTGGCTGCAGTAGGCCACGATATGGTGGCAGCCGAAGATCATGGTTTTCGTATTGCCCTTTTGCATCACCTCGCCATTGACCTTCAGCCACATGTCGAGGTTTTGCACATCGCCGACTTCATCCTGGGTCACAAGGTAGGGGCCGATCGGGCCGAAGGAATCGCAGCCCTTGCCGCGATCCCACTGGCTGCCGCGCTGGGTCTGGAAGTGGCGCTCCGACACATCGTTGACCACGCAATAGCCGGCGATGTATTTGCCGGCGTCCTTTTCCTCGATCTCCTTGCATTTGCTGCCGATCACGATCGCGATCTCGACTTCCCAATCGAGCATGGTCGAGCCCTTGGGCACCACGGTATCGTCGTTGGGGCCGCAGATCGAGGTGGTCCATTTGTTGAACAGGATCGGCTCGGCCGGCACGGCCAGGCCGGCTTCCTTGGCGTGGTCGGCGAAGTTGAGGCCGATGGCGACGAATTTCGAGATGCCGGTGTAGGGCACGCCCAGGCGCGGGCTGCCCTTGACCAGCGGCAAGGATTCCGGCTTGATCTTCGAAAGCTTTTTCAAGCCGGCCGATGAAATTTCAGCCCAGCCGATTTGCCCCACCACCCTGGACAAATCACGGAGGTTGCCGGAAGAATCCAGCATGCCGGGTTTCTCGCGGCCCGCAGGGCCGTAGCGCAAAAGTTTCATAGCTGCCTTTCTGTGGTTTTTCGTTGCATTTCAGTTCTTTAATCGTCGGGCTTTGCCCGCGATTAAAGACAAACTTCATTCGGGCAAAAGTAGGTTTCTACTTTTGCCCGTTCATCAGAAAAAGTAGATTTTTACTTTTGCCCGCTCAAATTGTCATTCCCCCATCGCACGAATAGGCGTTGCCGGTGCAGAACGCCGATTCGTCGGAGGCGAGATATACCACGAGCGGCGCGATCTCGTCGGCGCTCGCCAGGCGACCCATCGGCTGGCGTGCGATGAAATCGCGGCGCGCCTGCTGCGGATCGTCGAAGGCGTTGATGCGCTCGTGCAGCGACGGTGTATCGACGGTACCGGGGCAGATGGCGTTGCAGCGGATGCCGCGCTTGACATAATCCATCGCCACCGACTTGGTCAGGCCAATGACCGCGGCCTTGCTGGTGCCGTAGACGAAGCGGTTGGCGATGCCGCGCACGCTGCCGGCGATCGAGGCGACGTTGATGATGCTCGACCATTGCCCGGTCTTGTCGAAGTGTTCGAGCATCGCCGGCAGTGCAGCGCCGATGGTCTTCCAGTGCGCCCGCACATTCAGGTTCATCGCCAGGTCCCACTGCGCGTCGGTGGCATCGAGCGCGCTGCCGTGGTGCACGAAGCCGGAACAGTTGAACAGCACGTTGATGAGGCCGGCTTCGGCGATTGTCGCCTTGATGGCGGCGTCGTCCAAGGCATCGAGCCTGCGCGCGCTCACGTTGGCCACGCCCTTGTAGGTCTCGAGCAGCTTTTCGTTGATGTCGGTGGCCCACACATGTGCGCCCTCGGCCGCGAAGGCCAGTGCAACCGCACGACCGATGCCCTGGCCTGCGGCGGTGACAAATGCGTTCTTGCCTGCGAGTCTTGCGCTCATTTGCTTTTTTTGTCCCGGTTGATGTTGGTTCACCGTCGCCATTGGCGCCAGCTACGTGGGCCAGAAGCCAGGCCTTGTCCGCCGCTTGCAGTCGGCGGTAGAATCCAAGTCCGATTGGCCTGACCACTTGACCAATCAGGGCCGAACTTTAGAGTAAGCGCGGTGCTGCCGTCAAGGAAATGGCGCTGCCCATCCGCGCATCAACCAAACCGAGGATCCGTCATGGGCGAAATCACCCCGCAGTTCATCCGCGCCGCCACCCTGCGCTTGAATCCCAATGACGATGTGGTGATCGCCACGCGCGAACTGCCGCCCGGCACCACGCTTGCCAATGAAGGCATCGTCGTAAGCGAAAGGATTCCCGCGGGCCACAAGGTCGCAACGCGCCCGCTGGCCCCGGGTGATCCGGTGCGGCGCTATGACCAGATCATCGGATTCGCGACCCAGCCGATCGCGCCGGGCCAGCATGTGCATGTGCACAATATCGAAGTCAAGAGCTTCGAGCGCGACTATGCGTTCGGCACCGATGTCAAGCCGCTCGCGCTGGCGCCGGACCCGGCGACCTTCATGGGCATCCGGCGCTCCGATGGCCGGGTGGCCACGCGCAACTATCTTGGCGTGATTTCCACCGTCAACTGCTCGGCTACGGTGTCGCAGGCGGTGGCGCAACATTTCTCGCGCGCCGGTGCGCTCGATGCCTTTCCGCATGTCGACGGGGTGGTGGCGCTGACCCACTCCAGCGGTTGCGGCATGGATTCGACCGGCGAGGGTATCGATGTCTTGCGCCGCACCATCGCCGGCTACGCCACCCACGCCAATTTCGCCGGGGTGCTGCTGATCGGCCTGGGCTGTGAAGCCAACCAGATGAGCGCACTGCTGCTCGCGCAGGGCCTCGAAGAGGGTGGTCTGTTGCATACGATGAACATCCAGGACATCGGTGGCACCCGCAAGTGCATCGCGTGGGGCATCGAACGTATCAACCAGATGCTGCCGCTGGCCAACCAGGTCAGGCGCGAGCCATGCCCGGCCAGCCACATCACCATCGGCCTGCAGTGCGGCGGCTCGGATGGCTACTCCGGTATCACCGCCAACCCGGCGCTCGGTGCGGCGGTCGACATCCTGGTGTCACACGGCGGCACCGCGATCCTGTCGGAGACGCCGGAAATCTACGGTGCCGAACACCTGCTGACCCGGCGTGCGGTGTCGCGCGAGGTGGGCGAGAAGATCGTTACGCGCATCAAGTGGTGGGAAGATTATTGCGAGCGCAACAAGGGCGAGATGAACAACAATCCGTCACCGGGCAACAAGGCCGGCGGCCTCACCACGATTCTCGAAAAATCCTTGGGCGCGGTGGCCAAGGGCGGCACCACCAATCTGGTCGACGTCTATGAATATGCCGAGCCGGTCACCAAGAAGGGCTTCGTCTACATGGATACGCCGGGCTACGACCCGGTGTCGGCCACCGGCCAGGTGGCCGGCGGCGCCAACCTGATCTGCTTTACCACCGGTCGCGGCTCCGCCTATGGCTGCGTGCCTTCGCCTTCGATGAAACTGGCGACCAACACGCCCTTGTACCTGAAGCAAACCGACGACATGGACATCAATTGCGGTGTAGTCCTCGACGGTGGTGCGACCGTGCAGCAGCTCGGGCAGAAGATTTTCGAGCGCGTGCTGGAAATCGCCTCGGGCAAAAAGTCCAAGAGCGAGGAGTGGGGCTACGGGCACCTGGAGTTCGCGCCGTGGATCATTGGCGCGACCATGTAGCGTGATTCGAGCCCCGGCGGATTCAATGCCTGTACGGGTTCAACTGGGGCATCGAAAAGGCACTTGGTTCGACAATCCGTAGGCCACGGACTTGCCCGGCGTTTTCCTGACAGCAGGCCCGCGCGGGTGCAGGCGGCGAATCCGCCGAGGTGACGCCCGCGTCCCGTAGAATCCGCGCATGATTTCCGAGCACACTGCACCGCTGATAGTGAGCCTCGCAGCAATGGGCATGTCGCTGGCTTTTTTTGTCGCTGACCGCGACTCGCCGACCAGTCGCATGCTGGCGTTGTTCCTGCTGTGCCTGGGCGCCTCGATCGCGCTCAATGTCCTGGTCGCGTTGCCTTACCACGAGCGTCATGGCATTCCGCCGTGGGATGGCCTGTTCGCCTGGCCGCAGGTGGCGGCCGGCGTGTTCGCATTCGAGTGGTTGTTGCGGGTGCGCCGCACGATTCCGGCTGGCGCGCTCAACACCCGTGGCGGCGATCGCCTGGTGCGTGTGGCACAAGCCTTGATGCTGCTCCACGGTGCGCTGGCAATGATCTTTCCAGTGCAACGAGTGGAGTATTTCACCAACGTCGCGTCGTTGCGCGCAGCGATCGTCGAATCGGCTTTTTGGGCTTTTGCAGGCCCCATGGCATTGGCAGTGGCATGTGCCGGCGTGTCGGTACTGCTGATGCTGAATCGGCGCCCAGATCGCGCCGAGTCGTTGCGTGGCGTTTCGTTTGCGCTCGGCGCCCCGTTCATGGCATCGGCGATTTTCCTGCCGCCAGCGCTGGCGCCGTTCGCCAGCATCACCGGCCTCATGATCCTGCTGGTCGGCGCGGTCCAGTATCACGTGACCCAGGGACGGCGCGCGCAATTCATGGCGCGCTTTCTGTCGCCCCAGGTGGCGCAGATGGTCAGCCAGCGCGGGCTGAAAAGCGCGACCGACGAGCAGACCATCGAGCTGTCGGTGGTGTGCTGCGATCTGCGCGGCTTCACCGCGTTTTCGGCAGCGACCTCATCGAAGAAGGTGATCCAGATCCTGCGCGAATACTACGACGCGGTAGGCGCCGCGGCGGCCGGCTTCGGCGGCACCATCAAGGACCAGGCCGGTGATGGTGTGCTGATCCTGGTGGGTGCGCCGATCGCCTTTGAGGACCATGCCGCCCGCGCGCTGGACATGGCGCGCCAGATTCGTTCAAGCGGCATCGCCGTGACGGCACGCTGGTCCGACGGCGATCTCAATCTGGGTCTCGGGGTCGGCGTTGCGACCGGTTTTGTCACCGTCGGGGTCATCGGTGCGGCATCGCGCCTTGAATACACCGCCGTGGGCCCGGCGGTCAACCTGGCGGCACGCCTGTGCTCGGAGGCCGCGCATGCGCAGATCCTGGTCGATGCGCGCACCATCGAGTGCCTGCGCAGCGCTACGGTCGTGCATTCGCTGACACCGGGTGAGACGCTCAGGCTCAAGGGTTTCGCCGCACCGGTACAGAGCTACTTGCTGGCCACCAACTGATTGAAGGAATGCACACGATGCCGCGTTTATCGATAGCCGTCCTGTTTGCGTCTTTGGCAGCGGCATCCGGCGATTGACGATGAATACGCCGCTTGACATCAGGTCGCTGGCAGCGCGCCTGGCGACGCGCTCTTGGTCCGCATTTGAACATGTGCGCGCAACGCTCGACGACATCGCAGCACGCAACGCCACGCGCAACATCTACACCCGGCTCGACCAGGCCGGTGCGCTCGCTGCGGCACGCGCCAGCGATGCGCGCCGCGCCGCAGGTGCACCGTTGTCGGCACTGGACGGTGCGATCCTTGCCGTCAAGGACAACATCGATGTCGCCGGCCTGCCGACAACTGCGGGCCTGGGATTCCGCCGCGAGCGCGTCGCCCGCGCCGACGCCTTCGTGGTGGCGCGCCTGCGCGCAGCCGGTGCGATCGTGCTGGGCAAGGTCAACATGCATGCCGCCGCATTTGGTGCCACCAGCCGCAATGCCGATTTTGGTGACTGCGCCAATCCCAGGCATCCGGGCCTGGTAGCGGGCGGCTCCAGTGGCGGCTCGGCGGCTGCACTGGCAGCCGGTTGGGCGCAGTTGGCGCTGGGGACCGACACCATGGGGTCGGTGCGTATCCCGGCCAGCTATTGCGGCGTCGCCGCCATCAAGCCAAGCGCCGGGATGATCAGTTGCAGCGGTGTGGTGCCATTGTGTGCGCGGCTGGACCATGTGGGACTGTTGGCGCGTGACGCGCGTGACCTGGCGCTGGCCTTGCCGCTGGCTGCCGGTTTCGACGCCGCCGATGCTGCCGCGCGGCGCTTCGGCCCACAAGCACCGCTTGCGGTTCCATCCACGGCGCGCGCGCCGCGCGCCCCTGTGGGGACCGATGTGGAACCAGGCATCTGGGCGCGCTTCGAGGCGGCTCTGCAGACGATCGAGCGCTTAGGCTGCGTGGTCGAACGCTTCGATGCGCCGCCATGCGACCTTGGGCGCCTGCGCCGCGCCGGCCTGCTCCTGACCGGCGCGGAGATGCTGGTGATCTATGCGACCGAATGGCGCGAGGCGCGCGCGGCGTTTCCTCACGCAATGGCCGCGACCATGACCTGGGCCGAAGGAAAATCGGCGCACGACATGGCGCGCGCACTGACCTTGATGGCCAGCGGCATCCCGCTTGAGCGGAACTGGCTGGGCCATGCACAATGCCTGCTGTTGCCGACCTCGCCGCTGCTGCCGTTTGCCAGCGAGGCACCGGCGCCGGCCAACCAGGCCGACCTGACGGTCCTGCCCAATATCTCCGGTACGCCGGCGGCAAGCGTGCCGATGCCATGCGCGGCAGGTGAGCTCTCGGCCGGATTGCAGATCATCGGCCGCGAAGGCGACGACATGGCCGTGCTGGCACTCGCCGCCGCTTATCAGTCTGCCAGCGCAGGCTGAACCCGCTGCGCGGCAAGGTTTGTATATTCCGGCCTCAGAGCTGGAATAAAGGGCGGCACGGCGCTGTTTGCCGGCGATGATGCCGGACATCAGCCAGCGCGCGTGTTGCCGGAGCCGTTGCATCGCTGGAACCCCGATGCAGGATCGAACGTCACAGGAAAGCGCAAAAATGAAATTTCTGGGCATGCTGAAAATTGTCGGACTTGCATCACTGGCGGCCACGCTTGTTTCGACTGGCGCGGCGGCGGCCGACGATGCCGCCGCCGTGCTCAGGCGAGCGGCGGCGGCGATGGGTGAACCGAAAACCATCCGCTATGTCACCGAAGGCACCGGCTATACCTTTGGCCAGGCCTTCCTGCCCGGCATGGCATGGCCCAGGATCACGGTGCACAGCCAGATTCGCAGCATCAACTATGACAGCGCTTCAATGCGCGAAGAGATCACCTTGAGCCGTGCCGAACCCAGGGGCGGCGGTGGCTATCCGCTGGCCGGCCAGCAGCGCAACGACCAGTTCGTCAGCGGCGCCAATGCATGGAACATGGCGGGTGCCAACCCGCAGCCTGGGGCGCGTTTCGTCGGCGATCGCGTGCATCAACTGTGGATTACGCCACATGGCGTGCTGCGGGCCGCGCTCAGGAACAAGGCCACGGTCAGCTTTCAAACGCGCAGCGGCAAGTCCTGGGCGGCGGTGAGTTTCACCGAACCCGGACGCTATAGCGCCACCGCCTACCTCAACGCCGACTACCTGGTCGAACGCATCGAATCGCGCTTGCCCGATACGGTGCTGGGCGAAGTTTCGGCCAGCGCAAATTTCAGCGACTACCGCGATTTCGGTGGCGTGAAGTTTCCGGGGCGAATTAAGCTGGCTCAAGGTGGCCATCCAACGCTTGATGTCACAGTCAAGGAAGTACAGCCCAATGTTGCAGTCGATATCCAGGTTCCGGAAGTGGTTGCCAAGGCCGTCGAACGGGTCACTGCCGACAAGGTTGCCGAGGGCGTGTGGTTCATCGCCGGCGGCTCGCACAACAGTGTGGCAATTGAAATGAAGGATCACATGGTCCTGGTCGAGGCGCCGCTGGGCGACCTGCGCAGTGCGCCGGTGATCGATGAGGTGAGGAAACTCGCGCCGGGCAAGCCGATCCGTTTCATGATCAACTCGCACAATCATTTCGACCACACCGGCGGGGTACGCGCCGCAGCCGCCGCCGGTGCCACCATCGTCACCCAGGCCAACAGCAAGGCCTACTTCGAGAAGGCGCTGGCGACGAAAAACCGCATTGCTCCGGATCTTCTGACCAAGTCGGGCAAGAAGGCCCGGGTCATGGGCGTGGGCGACAAGCACGAAATGACTGACGGCGCGCGCAAGATCGAGATCCATCGCATCAAGGATGGTGTGCACAACGACGCCTTCCTGATGGTCTATCTGCCGCGCGAAAAGCTGCTGATCGAAGCCGACGCCTACACCCCGCTGCCACCCAATGCGCCGGTGCCGGCCACCCCCAACGCCAATAACGTCAACCTGGCGGAGAATATCGAGCGCCTCAAGCTTGCGGTTGAGCGCATCCTGCCCCTGCACGGGCGCGTAGTCCCGCTGGCCGAACTGCACCGCACCATCGGCCGCCAGTAGCATCGCGCGGCGCCAGCCGCGCTTCCTGGTCCTTCAAAGTGAAATCGCCGGCTGCGCCGGAGATTTCATTCAAGCATGCCTCGCCAAAAGTAGGTTTTTACTTTTGGCGAACGCTTAGTCAGGTATGAGCACCACCTTGCCATGCGTCTTGCGTGTGGCCAGGTCGATCATCGCCTGCGGCGCCTGCGAAAGCTTGTAGCTGCTGGTGACCACCGGCCTGATCTTGCCGGCCGACAACAGGTCGAACAGCTCCTTGAACACCGCCGCCGCCGTTTCCGGTTCACGCTTGCTCAGTTCACCCCAGAAGACGCCGATCGCGCTGGCTGACTTGAGCAGCAGCCGATTGGCCGGCAATTGGGGAATCGTGCCGCCGGCGAAACCGACCACGATGAAACGCCCGCGCCAGTTGAGCACCCGCATCGATTGCTCGGCCACGCGGCCACCCACCATGTCGATGATGATGTCCGCACCCTGGCCAGCGGTGGCGGCCTTGAGCTGATCGACCCAGCTGTCGGTGCCGTAATCCCAGGCGGCATCGGCGCCATGATCGCGGCAGATCTGCAGCTTGGATTGACTGCCTGCGGTGGCGAAGATTTTCCCTGCGCCCCATGCCTTCGCCAACTGGATCGCGGCCAATCCCACGCCGCCGGCGCCGGCATGCACCAGCACGGTTTCACCGGCTTGCATGCGTGCCGCGTCCTTAAGGCACAGGTGTGCGGTCGGATAGACGATCGGCAAGGCCGCGCCTTCGGCGAAAGAGAGGTTGGCCGGGATCGGCGCCACCGCGCCATCGGCCAGCAGCGCATGCGTGGCATAGCCGCCGCTGGCGACCGTGCCGCACACGCGCATGCCGGTGTTCCAGCGGCTGCCGGTGCCGATGGCGTCGATCGTGCCTGCGACCTCTGCGCCCGGGGTGAACGGGAACGGCGGCTTGACCTGGTATTGCCCCTTGATCAGTAGCGTGTCCATGAAATTGAGTGCCGCCGCTTCGACCTTGACGCGCACCTGGCCGGCCCCGGGTTCGAGTGTCGGAACATCTTCGAATTGCATGCCGTGCGGCTCGCACCACTGCTTGACCATCCAGGCTTTCATCAGGGTTTTCCTTTTTTTTCGGGGTGCGCGAAAGGCGATGTTTCGTTGGGCACAACGCGCTCCACTATATCAAGACCGCATGCGCCGCGCCTGCGGCTGTAGGTTCGGTCGGGCCGCGGTCGGCTGCACAAGTATTGAAGGTCGGGCATCAGCGGGCGCTCACCGCGGGCGCGATGAAGGGAGAAGCGAAGGGTAGAGACGGAGCGCCAACCGCTCTCCGGAAAGCGGAAAATCCGAGTAGCATCGTGACGTTTCGCGCTTTAGCATGGCGCGCGTATTCACACGGGAGACAAGATGAGTAATTACACCCTGCACGGCGCGGTCGCCGTGGTCAGCATGGCGAACCCGCCGATGAACACCATGTCGCACGCCAATCGCAGCTTCGTCAAGGCCGCGCTCGATGCAGCCAATGCCGACCCGCAGGTCAAGGCGATCGTGATCACCGGTGCCGGCAAGGTCTTCTCAAGCGGTGCGGAAATCAAGGAATTCAACACGCCGGCGGCGAATGCGGCGCCGGGTCTGAACGAGGTGCTTGCGGCGCTGGAAGAGTCGCCCAAACCGGTGGTGGCGGCGGTGCACGGTGTGGCCATGGGGGGCGGGCTGGAGCTGGCACTGGGTTGCCACTATCGGGTTGGCAGCCCGGGCGCGCTGATTGCCTTGCCCGAGGTCAAGCTGGGCCTCTTGCCCGGCGCCGGCGGCACCCAGCGTCTGCCGCGCCTGGTCGGCATTGAACAGGGGCTGGACATGATCGTGTCGGGCAACCCGGTGAAGTCGGAGAAGTTCGCAGCCGGCAGCCTGTTTGACGAAATTGCCAGCGGCGACCTGGTGGCGGCGGCCTGTGCGTTTGCGGAAAAAATGGCGGCCAAGGGTGCGCCGTTCAAGCGTGCGCGCGACCTCACCGCTTCAGTGGCCAATCCGGCCGAATTTTTTGCCGCTGCAAGGGCCAAAGTCGCCAAGGATTATCGCGGTTATCCGGCGCCGGCCAAATGCGTGGCCGCCGTCGAGGCGGCGGCGACCAGGCCCTTCGACGAAGGCATGCAGATCGAGCGCGCCGCGTTCCTCGAACTGGTGGCAACCGACGAGTCCAGGGCGATGCGCCATTTCTTTTTTGGCGAACGGGTGGTGGCGAAGATTCCCGATGTGCCCGAGGACACCCCCCTGCGCCCGATCAAGAGTGCCGCGGTGATCGGCGCCGGCACCATGGGTGGCGGCATCACGATGAACTTCATCAATGCCGGCATCCCGGTGACCCTTTTGGAAATGAAGCAGGATGCGCTCGATCGCGGTGTGGCGACCATCCGCAGGAATTATGAGAACACGGCCAAGAAAGGCCGCATGACGATGGACGAGGTCGAGCAGCGCATGGGCCTCATCAAGCCAACGCTGTCATATGACGACTTGAAGAGCGTCGATATCGTGGTCGAGGCGGTGTTCGAGGACATGGCGGTGAAGGAAGTGGTGTTCAGGAAGCTCGATGAAGTCATGAAAGCGGGCGCCATCCTCGCCTCCAATACCTCCACACTGGATGTCAACCAGATCGCGGCGTTCACCAAACGGCCGCAGGACGTGATCGGCACCCATTTCTTTTCGCCGGCCAACGTGATGAAGCTGCTGGAGATCGTGCGCGGCGCCCAGACCGCCAAGGACGTTCTGGCCAGCACCATGAAACTGGCCAAGACGATCAAGAAGATCGGCGTGGTGTCAGGCGTGTGCGACGGCTTCATCGGCAACCGCATGATCGAGCAGTATTCGCGCCAGGCCGGTTTTCTGCTGGAAGAGGGCGCAGCGCCCGAGCAGGTGGATCGTGCGATCGAGGCGATCGGTTTCGCCATGGGCCCGTTTCGCATGGGCGACCTGGCCGGCAACGATGTCGGCTGGTACATCCGCAAGCGTCGTTATGTCGAGAAGCCGCACATCCACTATTCCAGGACCGCCGACCTGATCTGCGAACAGGGGCGCTATGGCCAGAAGACCGGCGCCGGCTGGTACGACTACAAGGCCGGCGATCGCACCGCCTATCCGTCGCCCTTGGTGGCGGGGATTCTGGAACAGCATCGCAAGGATCTCGGCGTCACGCCGCGCGCCATCAGTGACGAGGAAATCGTCGAACGCCTGATGTACGCGCTGGTCAACGAAGGCGCGCTGATTCTCGAAGAGGGCATCGCCATGCGCGCGGTCGACATCGACATGATCTACATGACCGGCTACGGCGTGCCTTCGTATCTGGGTGGGCCGATGTTCTTCGCCGATCGCAAGGGGCTGGCCAATGTGCTGGCGTCGATGCAGCGTTTCGCGAAAAATCCCCAGGCCGACCCCGGCTTCTGGAAACCGGCGCCATTGCTGGCGAAGCTGGCGGCCACAGGCAAGACCTTTAATTGAGTCATGCAGTTCTCGCAAATCCTGTCCGGTCTCCAGCGTGCCGACATCGACTACGTCCTGGTCGGTGGTCTTGCCGTATTTTTGAACGGCGTGAGCCGAGTCACAATGGACATTGATCTGGCGGTTGCCATGAACGATGCCAATCTATCCAAATTCATTGATTTCGCAAATGCGCTGGGCTTGAAGCCGCGCATCCCGGTGGCGATCGAGACCCTGAAGTCCGCGGACCAGATTGAAGCGTGGTTTCAATCCAAAGGAATGATCGATTTTTCGTTGGTCGGCAGAACAATTGACGACCTATCGATTGATGTTCTCGTGCGGCCTGTGGTCCCATTTGATGAATTAAAGGCAAACGCACGTCGGGTCGCATTCAGCGGTGGTCTTGTAGTGGTCGCGAGCCCCGAGGATTTGATCCGAATGAAGCAGGATACCGGGCGTAGTGTGGACGCGCGCGATGTCGAACTCTTGCAAAATCTTATAACCGCGCGGCAAGCAGGAGTAGACGATGACTGATTTCACAGCCGAGCAAACCGATGCACGATTGGAGTTGCTTGACGACGCGCGTCGGTTCTTTATCCAGGTTTGGCGCGACAACCCCGAGCTCCTCCGACACGGCGACCCAAAGCTGGTTGAAATGATGGAGCCGGTCTGGAAGCGTGACAGGGCGGCTCTTGCCGCGTGATTGATTGCGCCGATCACGCAGCAGCAGTGGGCATCGCAGGCTTGCAGTATTTTTTAGGTTTACACAGAGGAGACATCCATGACCGACGCAGTCGTTGTATCCACCGCCCGTACGGGCCTCGCCAAATCCTTCCGCGGCGCTCTCAACAACACGCACGGCGCCACCATGGGCGGTGCCGTGATCAAGGCTGCGATGGAGCGCGCCAAGCTGGACCCGGCCGAGGTCGAAGACGTGTTGATGGGGTGCGCCAATCCCGAAGGCGCCACCGGCATGAACATCGCGCGCCAGAGCGCGCTGATGGCCGGCTGCCCGGTCACCGTTTCCGGCGCCACCGTCAACCGCTTTTGCTCCTCGGGATTGCAAACCATCGCGCTGGCCTCGCAGCGCATCATCGCCGGCGAAGCCGACATCTTCGTGGCCGGCGGCGTGGAGTCGATCTCGTGCGTGCAGGGCGAGATGAACAAGCACATGCTGCGTGACGAGAATCTGTTCAAGAAAAAGCCCGAAATCTACTGGAACATGCTGCAAACCGCGGAGATGGTGTCGCAACGCTACAACATCAGTCGCGAGGCGCAGGACCGCTACGGCGTGGCGAGCGTGCTGCGTGCCGCTGCGGCGCGCGATGCCGGCAAGACCCGCGACGAGATCATTCCGATCACCGTCAACATGAAAGTGGTCGACAAGCAGACCGGTGTCGAGACCACCAGGGAGGTGATGCACGACAAGGACGAAGGCATCCGCGCCGACACCACCTACGAAGGCGTGTCGCAGATCAAGCCGGCCATCGAGGGCGGGGTGATCGCGGCGGGCAATGCCAGCCAATTTTCCGACGGCGCTTCGGCTGCGGTCATCATGAATGCCACGGTCGCCGAGCAGCGCGGCCTGCAAGCGTTGGGCATCTACCGCGGTTTCGCGGTTGCCGGTTGCGAGCCGGACGAAATGGGCATCGGCCCGGTGTTCGCGATTCCGAAGCTGCTGAAAAAGACCGGCCTTGCGATCAAGGACATCGGCTTGTGGGAATTGAACGAGGCGTTCGCAGTGCAGGTGATTTACTGCCGCGACCAGTTGGGTATTCCGGACGAGCGCCTCAACGTCAACGGCGGTTCGATCGCCATCGGCCACCCGTACGGTGTGACCGGTGCACGCCTGGTCGGCCACGCGCTGATCGAAGGCAAGCGCCGTGGCGTGAAGTATGTGGTGATCACCATGTGCGTCGGCGGCGGCATGGGTGCCGCCGGGCTGTTTGAAGTCGTCTGAACCGATTCCCTGACTTGCCGGCTTGACCCTCTCCCCCTGGCGCGAGAGGGTGCCTGGCGCCTGAACCGCATGCAATCGAAACTCCTGTCGCGACGCGATCTCGCATTCGTCCTCTACGAAATGCTGGATGTCCTGACCCTCACCGCGAGAAACCGCTACGCCGATCATTCGCGGGAAACTTTCGAGGCCGCGCTCGATCTTGCCGAGAAAATAGCCACTGACCATTTCGCACCGCACAATCGCAAGAGCGATGAAGAGGAGCCGGTATTCGACGGTGAGCGCGTGAACATGATTGCCGAAGTGGCACAGGCATTGAATGCCTTTGTCGACTCCGGCCTGATGGCATCCGAGCATGACTACGGCTACGGTGGCATGCAGTTGCCGCAAGTGCTGGCCAAGGCGTGTTTCGCGTTTTTCAATGCGGCCAACGTCGCTACTTCCAGCTATCCGTTTCTCACCATCGGCAACGCCAACCTGCTGCTCGATCACGGCTCGCCGCAGCAGGTCGACACTTTCGTGCGGCCCATGCTGGCCGGGCGCTTTTTCGGCACCATGTGCCTGTCCGAGCCGCAGGCCGGGTCGTCGCTGGCGGATATTCTCACCCGTGCGGAAGGCCAGCCCGACGGCAGTTATCGCGTGTTCGGCAACAAGATGTGGATCTCCGCCGGCGAGCACGAGCTGTCGCAGAACATCATCCACCTGGTATTGGCGAAGATCCCCGGCAGCCCGCCCGGGGTCAAGGGCATTTCGCTTTTCATCGTGCCCAAGTTCCTGGTCAACGCCGACGGCGCGGTGGGTGAACGCAACGACGTGGTGTTGGCCGGCCTGAACCACAAGATGGGCTACCGCGGCACCACCAACACGCTGCTCAACTTCGGCGAAGGCAAGTTCCGGCCCGGTGGCAGCCCCGGCGCAGTTGCCTACCTGGTGGGTGAAGCCAATCGCGGCTTGAGCTACATGTTTCACATGATGAACGAGGCGCGTATCGGCGTGGGCCTGGGCGCCACCATGCTGGGCTACACCGGCTACCTGCATGCTCTGGATTACGCGCGCAACCGGCCGCAGGGCCGCCCTGCAGGCGCGAAAAATCCCCAAGCGCCGCAAGTGCCGATCATCGAGCACGCGGATGTCAGGCGCATGCTGCTGGCGCAAAAGGCCTATGTCGAGGGTGCGCTGGCTTTGAACCTGTACTGCGCGCGCCTGGTGGACGAGCAAAAGACCGGCGCGAGCGAGCTTGCAAGGACCGAGGCCTCGCAATTGCTGGACCTTTTGACACCGATCGCCAAATCCTGGCCTTCGCAATGGTGCCTCGAAGCCAACAGCCTGGCGATCCAGGTGCATGGGGGCTACGGCTACACGCGTGACTATCCGGTGGAACAGTTCTACCGCGACAACCGCTTGAATCCGATCCATGAAGGCACGCATGGCATCCAGGGCCTCGATCTGCTGGGGCGCAAGGTGGTGCAGGCGGATGGCGCGCTGCTGCGCCTTCTGGGGCGCGAGATCGAGAAAACCTGCCGCGCGGCGCGCAGCTTGCGCGACACGGTGCAATTCGCACGGCAACTGGGTGAAGCGACAGCGCGCCTGGGATTGACCACCAACAAGCTGCACGCTGCCGGCGACATCGACCATACCCTGGCAAACGCTTCGACCTATCTCGAAATGTTCGGCCATGTGGTGCTGGCCTGGATCTGGCTCAAGGCCGCAGTGATCGCTGCCGCGCAATTGCGCGATGCTGCCGACGAATCGGATTTTTATCGCGGCAAGCTGCAGGCTGCGAAGTTTTTTTTCCATTGGGAGTTGCCGAAAACGGCGCAGTGGTGCGACCTGCTCGATGCGCAGGACAGCACCACCCTTGACATGCATGACAACTGGTTCTGAACCACGGAAAGCCTGACATGAGTCTGAAGAAGCTGATGGATCTGGGAGGGCGGGTGGCGATCGTCACCGGCGGCTCGCGCGGGCTGGGCCTGCAGATCGCCGAAGCGCTGGGCGAAATGGGCGCCGCAGTGGCGATCACCGCGCGCAAGGCCGCCGAACTCGAAGAAGCGCGCGCCCATCTGGCGGCCCAGGGCATCGACGTGCTGACCATTCCTTCCGACCTGGGCAAGCCGGAGACCCCGGCTGCGATCGTGGCCGCGGTGATGGGGCGCCACGGCAAGATCGATATTCTGGTCAACAACGCCGGTGCCACCTGGGGAGCCAACGCGGAAGACCATCCGCTGGACGCCTGGATGAAGCTGGTGAACTTGAACCTCACCGGCAACTTCCTGCTGTGCCAGCAGGTGGCCCGCGCATCGATGATCGCGCGCAAACGCGGCCGCATCATCAACATCGCCTCGGTGGCCGGACTGGGCGGCAACCCGACACAGATGGAAGGCACCATCGCCTACAACACCACCAAGGGGGGGCTCATCAACTTCACGCGTGCGCTGGCCGCCGAATGGGGCAAGTACAACATCACCGTCAATGCCATCTGCCCGGGTTTCTTTCCGTCGAAGATGACGCGCGCCACGCTTGCCACTCACGAGAAATTCTTCATCGACAGCACCCCGCTTGGCAAGCTCGGCGGCGACGAAGATCTGAAGGGCGCGGCGCTGCTGTTCGCCTCCGACGCCGGTGGCCACATCACCGGCCAATGCCTGGTGGTCGACGGCGGCGCGCTGGTGGTGTGAAGGCACCTTCAAATGGATGAAGCACTGCAGCAGGCGCATTTCAAGGAGGTCACGCGCGACCCGATGTCGCTCAAGCACGTGCCCTTCATCGACCACCTGGGCGTGATCATCGAAAGCATGGAGCCCGGACGCGCCACGCTTTCGCTTACGCCGCGGCCCGAGCATTTCAACTCCTGGGGCGCGGTGCATGGCGGGGTGGTGATGACGCTGCTCGACATCTGCATGGCGGTGGCGGGCCGCTCCTATGATCCGGTCAACCTGTCCGGGGTGACCGTCGACATGAGCACCAGTTTCATCGCGCCCGGGCGCGGCAAGCAGTTGGCCATCGGCACGGTGATCGCGCGCTCGACCACGCTGTGGCGCTGCGAGGGCGAAATCCGCGCGGCCGCCGACAATACGCTGGTGGCGAAAGCCATCGGCACGTTCAAATTCAAGAATCTCGCGCGCTCGTCGAAGCAACCGATCGGCGACGCGTGAACCCAAGGAAACACTGAACAAGTCCGAAGGTCGAGAAAGTCTCGCTTGCAAGATGTTGAATCGAAAAGGTTTTTCGTTCGAGAATCCGCAATCCAGGAACTTGTTCAGCGTTTTCCCAAAGGAGTCGCAATGAGCACAAAAAACACGCAAATCCATCTGGTCAAGCGCCCGCAGGGCGAGCCTGACGCGTCATGTTTCGCATTGGTCGAACAAACCCTGGGCGAGCCGGGCCCGGGACAGGTGCTGGTCAGAAACCGCTTTCTTTCGCTCGATCCCTACATGCGCGGGCGCATGGACGACGCCAAGTCCTACTCGCAGCCGCAGCCCCTCAATGAGGTGATGATTGGCGCCACTGCGGGCGAAATCCTCGCATCGAACCATCCCGACTTCAAGCCGGGCGACAGCTTCGCCGCCAAATTCGGTCTTGGCTGGCAGACCCATGCGATCGTCGATGCCAAACAGATCCTCAAGGTCGATGCGTCGCAGGTGCCGCTGTCCTACTACGTCGGTCTGCTGGGCATGCCCGGTGCCACCGCCTGGTACGGCAGCATGAAAATTCTCGAACCCGCCGCCGGCCAGACCCTGGTCGTCACCGCCGCCACCGGCGCGGTGGGCGGGGTGGTGGGGCAATTGGCAAAGGCGGCCGGCGCCCGCGTGGTGGGAATCGCCGGTGGCACTGCCAAGTGCGACTACGCGGTCAAGGAACTGGGGTTCGATGCCTGCGTCGACTACAAGGCGGCCGGCTGGAAAGAAGCGCTCGAGGCGGCGACACCGGCCGGCATCGATCGCGTGTTCGAGAACGTCGGCGGCGAGATTTTCGACACCCTCCTGTCGCGCATGAAGCCATTCGGCAGGGTCGCTGTGTGCGGCTTGATCTCCGGCTACAACGGCGTGTCTATGCCGCTCAACAACTTTCGCTCGGTGCTGGTCAACAAGCTCCGGATCCAGGGGTTCATCATTTCCGATCACCTCGAACTATGGCCGCAGGCGCATCGCGAACTGGCTGAAATGGTGGTCGCAGGCAAGCTCAAGTATCGTGAAACCGTGGCTGACGGCCTTGAAAACGCGCCCAAGGCATTCATGGGGATGCTCAAGGGCGCCAATTTCGGCAAACAGATCGTTAAACTGTGAAGCCCGATTGTTGATCGTCGCCAAAAACATGACAGCCTCGCCAGAGGCATGTTCTTGCCATGAAGCATGCAATTTTCAGTAAATTTGACCATTCAACCTGACGAGGCAAGCCATGAACGCACCTGAAAAAGTCCAGCTCAACGCCGCCGGTATGGCGACTTCGGTCGCCGACATGCTGCCCAACATGCCGATGCCGCCGCGTTTTGATTCAGTGGCAGAAGAGCGCCTGCACCGCAAGCAGCGGCTGGCGGCGGCATTTCGCATCTTCGCCCAATGGGGCATGGGCGAGGGCGCCGCAGGCCACATCACGGTACGCGACCCGGAGTTTCCCGAAACCTTCTGGCTCAACCCGTTCGGCGTGCATTTTTCCCAGGTCAAGGTATCGAACCTGATCCGTGTCGATCACCACGGCAATGTGGTCGAAGGCACGCATCCGGTCAACCGCGCCGCCTTTGCCATCCACTCGCGCGTGCACCTGGCACGCCCGGACGTGGTCGCCGCGGCGCATACCCACGGCATCTACGGGCGCGCCTTTTCAGCGCTGGGCAAACCGCTGGCCATGTTGAGCCAGGACGCCTGCGCCTTCTACAACGACCATGCGCTGTACGACGAATATGGCGGGGTGGTGCTGGAACTCGGTGAGGGCGAGCAGATCGCCCGCGCGCTTGGGCCGATGAAGGCGGTGATCCTGCGCAACCACGGCCTCTTGACCGTTGGCGGCAGCGTGGACGAGGCCGCCTGGTGGTACATCTCGATGGAACGCAACTGCCAGGTGCAACTGATGGCCGAAGCAGCCGCCCACGGCCAGCCCATGCGCAGCGTGCCCGAGGAATCCTGCCGCCAGGCCTACAGCGTGGTGGGTACACCCTTCGCCGGCTGGTTCTCGTTCAACTTGTTATACGACAAGTTGCAGGCCGAGGCCCCCGGTTTCCTCGACTGAGGCAGGGCACTTGCCGCCGCGTTGCAGTCGGGCAGCGCGGCGCTACCGCATCGAATAACGCGGCACGGCTGGCAACGCGGCACGGCTGGTTTCAGGAAGGCATCAGGCATGAAAACATTCGCAGGGCGCACCGCGGTGGTGACAGGCGCGGGCAGCGGCTTTGGCCACGAGTTCGCCTTGCTGGCGCACAAGGCGGGCATGAATGTGGTGATCGCCGACGTGCAGCAGGATGCGCTCGATGCGACCCGCAGCGAACTCCAAGCCCTGGGCGCGCAGGTGCTGGCCTTGAAAACCGATGTCGCCAGGCCCGAATCGGTGCAGGCGCTGGCGCACGCGACCATGGCGCGCTTTGGCGCCCCGGGCCTGTTGTTCAACAACGCCGGGGTCGGCGGCACCGGCGGCCTGTTGTGGGAAAACTCGCACGCCGACTGGGAATGGACCCTGGGCGTCAACCTGTGGGGCGTGATCCACGGCGTGCGCATCTTCACGCCACTGATGCTGGCGGCGGCTAAGGATCCGTCATTCGAGGCGCACATCGTCAACACCGCGTCGATGGCCGGGCTCCTGACGCCGCCCAACATGGGGGTCTACAACACCACCAAGCATGCGGTGGTGGCGTTGACCGAAACCCTGTACCAGGATCTGCAACTGGTGACTTCGCAGGTATCTTGTTCGGTTCTGTGCCCGTATTTCGTGCCGACCGGGATCTTCAAATCGGAACGTAACCGTCCGGTCGAGCTTGGCGCGCGCGACCAAATGACTGCGTCGCAGCGCATCGCGCGGGAAATGGGCGAGAAGGCGGTGAATTCGGGCAAGGTGTCGGCCGCCGAAGTCGCGCAGATGAGCTTCGAGGCGATCGCCGCCAACCAGTTCTACATCTATTCGCACCCCAAGGCGCTGGGCAATGTGGAAACCCGCATGCGCGCAATCGTGGATATCAAGAATCCGCCGGATCCGTTCGCCGCGCGCCCCGAGGTCGGCGCACAGCTACGCCGGCAATTGCGCGACCGCTAAAGACAGGCAAGGGCACGGTGCCCTGGCGCACGCGCGCTGCGCCGTCGGCCAGGCGCTGTTCAGCGTCGCGCGATGCGCACCGCAGGCTTGCCGCGACCGGCGAGCGTGCTCTTCTTGGCGCTCTTGGCCGCGACCTTGACACCCGTCTTGGAGCTGGCCGCGGCCTTGACACCCTTCTTTGGGGTGGCCGCCGCAAGCTTGCGCCCAGTCGGGCGCTTCTCGACGACCATCGTCTCCAGAATCAGCTTCTGACCAGGTACGACGGTATCGCCGGAAAGCTTGTTCCAGCGCTTGATGTCCGGCACGCTCAGTTTGAAATTGCGCGAGATCGCCATCAGGGTCTCGCCCTTGCGCACCACATGGGTGGCACGCACGGTTCGTTCTTCGGCTTCGATCGCGGGCCGCGTGATGTTTGCCGGCAGCGCCGCGCTCGCAACCTGTGCGTCTTTTCGTGGTACCAGCAGCGTCTGCCCGGCACCGACGCGCGAGCGCCTGGAAAGGCCGTTGATCGACTTCAAATCAGCCAGCTCGATGCCGAAACGCGCGGCGACCCGCTCCAGGTTCTCGCCGGCGGTGACCAGATGCGCCTGCCAGGTCGAGAGCGGCTTGTCGCGGTTGGTTTCAAGATTCTGGCGGAAAGTGTCGAGCTTGGCCGCCGGCAACACGATGACCGGGTTGTTGGCGCCCGGAATCACCGGTCGATTATGTGAGGGATTGAGGGCCAAGAATTCCTCCACCGGAATTTCCGCCATGCGCGCGGCGGTCTTGACGTCGATGTCGCGCGTCTTGGTGATGGTGGCGAAATAGGGGGCGTTGGCCACATCCGGCAATGCCAGGTTGAACAACTCCGGCTTCATCACCAGATTCTTGATGGCCTGGAGTTTGGGCACATAACCGGCGGTTTCGGCCGGCATCCGCAGGTTCGCGTAGTCGGTGGGTTCGCCCTTCGCGCGTGCTTTTTCGATCGCTCGGCCAACCGCGCCTTCGCCCCAGTTGTAGGCCGCCAGTGCCAGATGCCAGTCCTTGAACATGTCATGCAGCATTTGCAGGTAGTCGAGCGCGGCGCTGGTCGAAGCGAGGATGTCGCGGCGGTCATCGCGCCACCAGTCCTGTTGCAGGTTATAGCGCTTGCCGGTCGAAGGAATGAACTGCCACATGCCGGCGGCTTGCGCGGGCGAAACCGCGCGCGGGTTGTAAGCCGATTCGACCAGCGGCAGCAAGGCCAGCTCGGTGGGCATGCCGCGTTTTTCGATTTCCTCGACGATATGAAACAGGAACGGCCGCGCGCGCTCGAAGCTGCGCCGCAGGTACTCGGGGCGCGCGGCGTACCAGCCGGTTTTCTCCTGCGCGGCGGTATTGGTCAGTTCCGGCATGGCGAAGCCGTTGCGCATGCGTTGCCACAAATCCGCCGCCGGTTTGGCAGAGACGTCAACGTTGCCAATCGCCGCTTGCAGCACTTCCTGTGGCGTGACCAGGGAGCTCGCCTGCAAGCCTGGCGCCGGCGCTGCCGCCGCCAGATGAGTCGGCCGCTCGACTTCCGTGACGCGGACCACCGGGGCGCTGCCACAGGCGGCCAACACCAGCGGACAGGCAAGCGCCAAAAGTCGAATCATTGCGCTTTCCAAGTGCATGCGCCGCCCCTTCGTTTGAATCGCTGCATGATAGTTTGCCAAAGCTCGTGCTGTCAATCGAAAAGCTATTCCAAACGATTGATTTAGATCAGAAATTTCCCCGTCGGATGCGCCCGCATGCGATAATTCATGGTATGCGTTCAAGGCCACAAAATTGCTCCCGCGCGGATCGGCCGCAAGTCTTGCCGATAGCGCCAACGCGCGCCCTTGCATTCATCGACGCGCACACTTTGCAGGCCGCCGTCGTTTCCCCTGCGCGCAAGAAACCAGCCGATGTCAAGCGCCAACCCCGAAGATAACCCAATCCGGCTGGGCGCGGGAGGCAGCGCTTCTCTCGACCAGTGGTTTAACACGCCCCAGGGTGCCTACGTGCTGGCCTGGGAGCGCGCCCAACTCGATGCTCTGGTGGCTGACCTGTTCGGCTATTTCGCGCTACAGGTCGGCCTGCCAGGCATTGATTTCCTGCGTGACAACCGAATACCGTGGCGCACCACCGCAGCGTTGGGCGGTTGCCCGGGTGTGGTCGCCGACGCCCATGAACTGCCGTTCGCGGCGGAATCCCTGGATCTGGTGTTGCTGCCGCACTTGCTCGAGGCCGCCAGCGAGCCACACCAGATCCTGCGCGAGGTCGAGCGGGTCTTGCGGCCCGAGGGAGAACTGATTGTCACCGGTTTCAATCCGATCAGCCTGTGGGGCCTCAAACGCCTCATCGGCCAGTCGCCACTGCCGCCCTGGGATGCGGAGTTCGTCAGCGTGCCACGCATGAAGGACTGGTTGAAGCTGCTCAATTTCGAGATGCGCGGCGGGCTGTTCGGCTGTTATCGACCGCCTTTTGAAGCGCAGCAATGGCTAGCTCGCTTCGGTTTCCTGGAAGGCGCCGGCCGGCGCTGGTGGCCGGTGGCAGGGGCGGTGTACATCATGCATGCCAGGAAACGGGTCGCCGGCATGCGCCTGATCACGCCGGCGCACCAGCGCGCGCGGCGCCAGGCGCGGCTACTGGCGCCGGCGGTGCGCCAGCGCTGGATGGGCAAACAATGAACCAGGCGCGCCGCACGGTGGTGATTCACACCGATGGTGCCTGCAAGGGCAACCCCGGTCCCGGCGGCTGGGGTGCGCTCCTGGTCAGCGGCGTGCACGAAAGGGAACTGTTCGGCGGCGCCGCGCAAACCACCAACAATCGCATGGAACTGACCGCCGTGATCGAGGCACTGGGCGCCCTGAAGGGGCCCTGTCATGTGGTGGTGTACACCGACTCAAGCTATGTGCAGAAGGGTATCAGCGAGTGGATTCACGCCTGGAAGGCGCGCGGCTGGAAAACCGCCGACAAGAAGCCGGTCAAGAATGACGACCTGTGGCGTGTGCTTGATGTGGCTGCGGCGCGCCACGAGATCGAATGGCGCTGGGTCAAGGGCCATGCCGGAGACCCCGGCAACGAACGCGCCGACGCGCTTGCCAATCGCGGCGTCGATTCGGTGCGGTGAAGTACGGGGGCGCCAGGGGCGCTCGCGACTCGTCCGGGCAGGGGCGGCTGCGTGTGGGCGCCGCCGGCACTTGTGCTACGCTGGCAATCCGGTTGGACAGCGGAGAGATGCCATGCAGCAGCGACTATTTGCAGCAACTGCCGCAGTCGCGGCCCTGACTGCCGCAGTCGCGGCCCTGACTGCCGCAGTCGCGGCCCTGACTGCGGCCAGCG
>CAYYFR010000033.1:29043-31332 GCA_964470865.1 uncultured Burkholderiales bacterium
ACTGCCGCAGTCGCGGCCCTGACTGCCGCAGTCGCGGCCCTGACTGCGGCCAGCGCGCACGGCCAGGAGGTCTACACCCCTTACGGCAACGGCCCGGTGGTGATCGTGGCGCCGAATGCGCCGGCAGCGCCTTACGGCTACGGCGGCTCCGGCCTGGGTTACGGCGGCGTACAGCGTTATGGCAATTCCTCGGGCGTGGTGGTGACGCCGCGCGGTGCGGTGCCCTATGGCCGCTACAACAAGGACGCGGCGCAGGACGCCTTTCGTATCAACAACGCGCTCGGTGGCGCGCGCGCCGCCGATGATGCCGCTGCACGCTCGCAGGCGCCGCTGACGCCGTTGAACCCGATGCCGGGCGGTTTGCGCTGACGCAAGGCGCGCGCCTCCCTCGCGCCGACTGACGGGCGACTGCCCCTTACCCGGGCTTGACCACGTAACGCACAAAGGCATCGCGCGGGTTGTATTTGTCGTACAGGCCGCGCGCGCGGTAGTTGTTTTCCTTGGTCATCCAGTACAGGCGCGACCAGCCTTGCTCGGCCATCGCTGCCACCAGCCAGTCGATCAAGGCCTGGCCCACGCCCTTGGCGCGCAGGCCCGGCTCGACGAACAGATCTTCGAGATAGCACACCGGCGTCAACTCCCAGGTGTTCTCGTGCAGGATGTAGTTGCAAATGCCGATCACACGCCCTGTGGCATCGCAGGCGACGATTGCCTTGATGGCCGATGCCGGATCGCAAATGCGCTGCCAGGTGCGGTCAGTCACGGCCGCGCTCATTGCGACCTCGTAGAAGCGGCAATAGCCGGCCCACAGCGTGCGCCATGCGTTCTCGTCTTGCGGCGTGGCCGGCCGGATCACAGTGCTGCTTGCGTTCATCGGACTATCCTTCCAGCACCGGGTGACAGCCTCCGCGATCGAAAATGCGGGCTCCCTGCGGGCGGCCGGGCGGGGGCGCTCATGCCGGGTTGGCCTGGTAGTCGAGCACCAGGCGCGCCAGCAGGCGTACGCCCAGCAGCAGGCCGCTCTCGTCCACGCGAAACAGCGGCGAATGGTTGGACGGCGCCTTGGCCGCATCTTCGCCCGGCGGGGTAATGCCTATGAAAAAGAAGGCGCCGGGAATTTCCTTCTGGAAATAGGCGAAATCCTCGCCGCCGCCGGTCTTGGGCACATGCACCACTTTGGCGTCGCCGGCGACCCGGGTGAGGGTGGCCAGGCTCCACAGGGTGAGCCTGGTGTCGTTGACGGTGACCGGATAGCCCTTGAAGGTCTTGACTTCGGCACGTGCCTGGCAGGCACAGGCGATGTTGATCGCAGTGTCGGTCAGGCGCTGGCGAATGAATTCGCGCTGGCGCTCGTCGAAGGTGCGAAAGGTGCCGGTCAAAGTGACCTCGTCAGGGACGATGTTTTCGCGCACCCCGCCATGCACGGTGCCGAAGGTCACCACCGCCGGTTCGTGCATGATGTCCAGTTGACGTGACACCAGGGTTTGCGCGCCCAGCACCACCTGGGCGGCGGTGACGATCGGGTCGGTGCCAAGCCACGGCATGGCGCCATGGGTCTGGCGTCCGTGAATGCGGATCCAGAAATTGTCGGTCGAGGCCATCATCGCGCCGGGCCGATAGCCGACCTGGCCGGCATTGAGGTGCGAAATTACGTGCAGGCCGAAAATCGCGTCAGGGCGCGGATTTTCCAGGGCTGCTTCCTCGATCATCAGCTTGGCACCGCCTTTTTCGTACTCCGGCAGGCCTTCCTCGGCGGGCTGGAAGATGAACTTGACCGAGCCGCAAATCTCGTCGCGTGCGCCGGCCAGCAACTCGGCCACGCCCATCAGGATCGCGGTGTGGCAATCGTGCCCGCAAGCGTGCATGGCGCCGACCTCCTGGCCGCCCCAGGTGGTGCGCACCTTCGAGGCAAACGGCAGATCGACCTGTTCGGACACCGGCAGGGCATCCATGTCGGCGCGCAGGGCCACGCAAGGACCCGGTTTGCCGCCCTTGAGGGTGGCCACCACGCCGGTCTTGGCGACCCCCACGCGTATGTCGTCAAGCCCGAGGCGTTGCAAATGGGCGGCCACGATACCGGAGGTACGCACCTCCTGGTTGCCTAATTCGGGGTTGGCATGGAAGTCACGCCGCCAGGCGATGACTTGCTGTTCAAGAGCGGCGGCCTGTGCCTCCAGGCGCGCTACGAGGGACACTTCGGCAGGGGCGTTCATCGCGTGATTTCCGTCAGGCGCAGGCATGCGGCGCGGGAAATGGATTGTACGACGAGGCTCTGCCGGGATGGCAGGG
>CAYYFR010000033.1:31432-37959 GCA_964470865.1 uncultured Burkholderiales bacterium
GGATGATGCTGCGTTCGCTATCGGGATTCAGCTGGCTTGACTCGCATGAATGAAAAGAGTGTAATTACACGTGTGAGTATTCAATTCCATGCCAGCCAGTCCGGCCTTGGTGCCTGGCAACACCCTGTTCGGCCGGTCTTTCGGTGCCTTGCGCTCGAGCCCAGGCGGTTCAAGGGCGACATGACGGGGTGCGCGTGAGCACGCTTGTCACCGCGCCTGCCGGCGGCTCTGCAAGCGCTGCCGGCTGCACCTGTTTCAAGCTGCGCAGCCTGGCACGCCGTGTGACACAGTTGTACGACCAGACACTGGCGCCGGCCGCTCTCAAGGTCACCCAGTATTCGCTTCTGGCGCATGTACGCCGGCGCGCGCCGCGGGCGGCGCCGACGGTAAGCGAGTTGGCGCAGGCGCTCTTCACCGATCGCACCACCCTCACGCGCAACCTCAAGCCGTTGGTCGAACGCGGGCTGGTCGAGATCGGTCATGGCGCCGATGCGCGCAGCAAGGCGGTGACCATCACCACGCGCGGTGAAGCGCTGTTTCAGGCGGCGCGCCCCTTGTGGCGCCAGGCGCAGCTGCGCTTGCGCGGCGCTGCCGGTGACGCGCAGGTCGAGGCACTGCATGGCCTGGTCGATGCGGTCCTGCCGCTGCTTGCCTTGCCCGAGGCCCTGAAGGCCACCGACGCATGACAATGCAAGCTGCCGTAACCGAATGATGCGACCCGAATGCGACTGACTCGTGCACAAATCCTGCTGGTTGGCGCCGGCGCCATGGTGCTGGCGCTGGTGTTCGGGGTGCGCATGTCGCTGGCGCTTTTCATCAGCCCGCTCAACAGCGCCACCGGTCTCGGGATCGCCGCCATCAGCCTGGCCTTCGCCTGTGCCCAGTTGATGTGGGGCATCACCCAGCCGATCGCCGGCGCGTTGGCCGACAAGTACGGCACCGGCCGCGTCTTAGCCACCGGTATCGCGCTGGTCACCCTTGGCACGGTTATGACGCCCTATGCCACCAGCACCTGGATGCTGATCGTATTGGTCGGCGTGGTGGCGGCCGGTGGCGCCGGCATGACCGGCCTTGGGGTGGTGATGTCGGCGATCGGCCGCGTGCTGCCGCCGGAGAAGCGCGGCATGGCCAACGGCATTATCAATGCCGGCGCCTCCTTCGGACAGTTCGCCGTGGTGCCGTTGGCGCAATTGCTGTTGGGGTCGATCGGCTGGATCGCCGCCTTGACCAGCATCGGCCTCCTGGCGCTGGCCGCACTGCCGCTGGTGTGGCTGTTGCGCGGCAAGCCGGGCGACCCCGCGCCAGGCGCCGGCGCCGCAGCAGGGACCAACCTGCGCCAGGCGCTGTCAGGCGCCGCGCGCGACCGCAGCTTTCTGCTGGTTGGCGCGGGATTCTTCGTATGCGGCTTTCACGTGGCCTTCATCGCCACCCACCTGCCGGGCGTGGTCGCATCCTGCCAGCTGCCCGCCGAGGTGGGCGCCTGGTCACTGGCGCTGGTGGGCCTGTTCAATATCTTCGGCAGCTTCGCCGCCGGCTGGGCCATCGGCCGCTGGCGCATGAAGTCGGTGCTGTCGTGCCTGTATGCGGCGCGTGCCCTCGCGGTACTGGCGTTCCTTGCCGCCCCCAAGACCACCACCACCTTTCTGCTGTTCTCGATGGTGATCGGCCTGACCTACCTGGCCACCATCCCGCCCACCATCGGCCTGGTGGCCAAGCTGCACGGTATGCGCTTTCTGGCGACCCTGTTTGGCATGGTGATGCTGTCGCACCAGGTTGGGGGTTTCCTGGGCGCCTGGCTGGGCGGCCGCATCTTCGACGCCACCGGCAGCTACAACTGGGTTTGGTATATCGACATCATGCTCGCCTGCGCCGCGGCATTGATCCATCTGCCGATCCGCGAAGCGCGCGTGGTGCGCCGGCCGGCGCCGGCCTGAGGCGCGCGATGTGCCGACAGCGGCGCGGCACGGGCTACGCAAGGTCGTGCGCAAGAGTCGCGAATTTGCCGATGCGGGCCTTGGCGTCATCAATCCTTGGGTGCGGTGAACTGCGGGCAGGTGCCGTCGAATTCCATGGCCTCAAGCACGCCGGAAGAAAACGTGGCGAAGAGGCCGGGACGGCGGCGCGCCGCGCAGCCCGCACTCGCCGGCGCGCCAATGGATCGCGCGCTGGATTAATTCTCCCCTTCTGACACACTGCAACGAAAGAAACCATGCAGACCAACTGGCGCACGCCGGTCATCGTGATACTGGCCGGCGCGCTGATCGTCAATTTTTCGATGGGCATCCGCCACGGCATGGGCCTGTTCATGTTGCCGATGACCAACGACGTGCAAATGTCGCGCGAAGCCTTCTCGTTGGCCATCGCGGTGCAGAACATCTGCTGGGGGCTGTTCTCGCCGTTTCTGGGCATGCTGGCCGACCGCCATGGCGCCGGCCGGGTGATCGCCTTGACCTGCGTGCTGTATGCGCTGGGTCTGTGGGGTATGGAACTCTCCACCACGCCGCTGATGCTGACCCTGACCGGCGGCATCGTGATCGGCATGGCCCAGGCCGGCTGCACCATTTCGGTGGTCTCCGGGGTGATCGGCCGTTCGACAGCGCCGGCCCAGCGCCAGCAGGCGCTGGCGCTCTCGGGTGCCATCGGCGCCTGCGGCATGTTCTACCTGACGCCACTGTTGCAATGGGTAATTGCCGATTTTGGCTGGCGCGCCTCGCTCCTGACCGCTGCCTTCCTGATGCTCGCGGTGGCGCCGGTGGCCTTTGCGCTGACCGAACCGGGGCGCGCCCGCCACGTCGCAGGCCAAGGCCAATCGGCGAGCGCGGCGATTCGCGAGGCCTGTGGCGAGCGCGGCTTCGTCCTCCTGTGCCTGGGCTTTTTTGTCTGCGGCATCCAGGTGGTATTCATCGGCGTGCACCTGCCGGCTTATCTGCGCGATGCCGGCATGAGCGGCAACACCGGCGTCATCGCGCTGGCCCTGATCGCGATCGGCAACATATTCGGCACCTACTGGTGGGGCATGCAGGGCGCCCGGCGACCCCGACGCCATCTGCTGTCGATGATTTACCTGCTGCGTGCCGTCGTGATCGTGGTGTTCCTGCTGGTGCCCCTGTCGCCGGCTTCGGTCTATGTATTTTCGCTGGTCATCGGCAGCCTGTGGCTGGCCACCGTGCCCCTGACCAATGGCTTGGTGGCGCATATTTTTGGCGTGAACTACCTGTCGATGTTAGCCGGCGTGGTGTTCCTCTCGCATCAGGTTGGCGCCTTTCTGGGGGCGTGGATGGGCGGCTTTCTGTTCGACCGCACCGGCAGCTATACCGTCGCCTGGCTGATCACCGCAGGCTTTGGGGTTTTCGCCGCCCTGATCCACCTGCCGATCCGCGAGGAACCGGTCAAACGCCTGGCGTCCGCCTGAGTTGCCGGCCGCGGCAATCTGCCCAGGTACTCTGCCCGATCCGCCAAGCTTGATCGCCGCCCTGCGAGCGGGGCAGCTGGCCGGTGTTTTCGCGGTGTGCTATGTTGCCGGCGGTCGCGCCTTGAGGATAGGCTGCCCAACCAAAGGCCGGGCCGCAGCGCCTCTTCACAACCACGGATCACGTTGCCACATGCGCCAGATCGTCCTCGACACCGAAACCACCGGCCTTGACCCCGCGCGCGGGCATCGCATCGTCGAAATCGGCTGCGTGGAGTTGTTCAACCGACGCTTGACCGACCACAATTTTCATCGTTATCTCAACCCCGGCCGCGACAGCGACGACGCCGCGCTGGAAATACACGGGCTGACACCTGAGTTCCTGGCCGACAAGCCGGGTTTCGCCGACATCGCCGCCGAGTTCGTGGAGTACGTGCGCGGTGCCGAGATCATCATCCACAACGCGCCGTTCGATGTCGCGTTCCTCGACGCCGAACTGGCGCAGGCGGGCCTGCCGCGCTTCCGCCAACTGGTAGGCGCGGTGACCGATTCACTGGCAATGGCCAAGGAACACCATCCCGGGCGGCGCAACAACCTCGACGCCCTGTGCGAACGCTATGGGGTATCCAACGCCCACCGCACACTGCATGGCGCCTTGCTCGATGGCCAGTTGCTGGCCGAGGTGTATCTGGCGATGACGCGCGGCCAGGATGCGCTGGGCATGGATCTGGGCGAGGGCGGCGCCACCGCCGCCATGAGCGCGCAGGAGAGCGGGCCGCTGGCCACCTTTGTGCACAGCGCCTCGGCGGACGAAAGCGCCGCGCACCAGCGCCTGCTGGCAGGCATCGCGCGCGAATCGAAGGGCAGCCTCGTGTGGAGTGACGGCTAGCCTTCCGTGCGTTCTCATGTTGAAAGCGGCAAGCTCATCGCGCTCGCATATCCGCTCGAAACTTGCCTTGTGGCGGCCGAAAGTGCAAGGCGCCAAACTCAGGCCCGAACCATAGGCAGCAAGCTTGCGCCCGACTCCACCATCACACCGTGCCGTGAATGGTCCAAATTCCTCAGAGCAGTTCAGTCGGTCCAGTGCCGACAGTAGCGTCGGCCCGCAGTGTGAATGAAGGGGTCAATTCCGCCTGGTCGCGAGGCTTCAATGCCTTGAAAGGCTATACTTTCCCTTGGTCACGTTTTCGGCGAAGGACTGGCAATGGACACCGTCATCTGCGAACGCGTCACGGTCGATCACAACGGGGCGGTTGTTGTTGTCGACGCCCGTCTGCATCCGGGAGAGGTGGTTGAAGTCGTCGTTCGGTCGTTGAACAAACCAGCGGCGCAAAGCTTCCATGATGTCGCGCGGACAGTGCGCATCGACGCGCCTGCGGATTATTCGACCTCATTCGAGGACGCCCTGCGCACAAAAGCATGACGCGGACGTGGTTTGTTGACACCGGGTTCGTGATTGCGATGGCGTCGCCACGCGACCAATTTCACGCAGTCGCCGGACGCTTGTTCCAACAGGTAGATAGGGAGGCGATACGGCTTGTGACCTCCCAAGCCATCATTCTTGAAATTGGCGCGTCTTTTTCGCGGTTGAGTTTTCGGCCGTCGGCCGTGCGCTTGATAGAGGCAATGCGGGTCGATCCGAATGTCGAGGTCGTGCCCTTGACCGACGCATTGCTGGAACGCGCATTTTAGCTGTTCAGGGATCGTGCCGACAAAGAGTGGAGTCTGACCGACTGCGTCAGTTTCGAGATCATGCGCGAACCCGATATCAGCGATGCCCTGACACCGGATGCGCACTTCGGGCAGGCCGGATTCAAAGCGCTGATGCTCGGCTGACATCGTCGCGCCATGCATTCACTCGAACAATGAAGTCATTGTCCGCGTCGACATCAAAGTCGGACACGCGATGATTCGCACGGCGTGCGCCGCAAAGTCGCAACTGCCACAGGGTTCGACACCGCGCATCGCTATTCCGAAGCATTCACCAGCGCGTCGCCCGGCGCAGATCGCGGTTATGCGAAAGGTGTCAGCAGCGGAATCAACTGGCGCCCAAGCTTTCGATAGACGAGAAAGTCCCGATCAAGCGTCATCACACGCGCAGATGGAATCACCTCCGCCATGCGCACCAGGCATGCATCCGCCAGCGAAGTCGGCAAGTCGGCGTAGCGCTTCAACAATTGCCCGACGCGCTCATGCTCGTTCGCCAGGTCGAACCGGATCTGCAGCAATCCTCGTCCCAGCAGTTCGAATATTTCCTCCGCGCCGCCGAACTGCCGCTTGAGAAGGAAGCATGTCTCGGTCAACACGGCCTCGCAAGTTGCAAGCGGGCCAATGACCGATCCGAGCGTGGCAACGGTCCAGTCGTGATGGACATCGCGCCTGTCGAACAGTGCTATTAGAGGCCCCGTATCGACCAGGGTGACAGTCGTCACTTCCCGAAATCTCGCAGGTATTTCGGGTTGGTGGAAAGATCGCCGGGACCCTGACGCTTTCCTACAAGATCGCCGGCCAAATCGAGGAAGCTTTGGCGTTTGCGAGACGCGGATGGCTTCGACAAATGCTGCTCGACGGCCTCGCGCAAAAGCGCGCTCTTGCCAATCTTGCGGCGGGCAACCTCCAAAGTAATGCGCTGGTCCAGCGTTTCGGGAATCTTGAAGGAAAGTGTTTTCATTTGGAGTACCTGGAGACGGTAATACGATGCTGCCAATTATATCCGACCATCCAGTCAAGCGTACGTTGGAGTATCGATTGTCGACAAGATGCACTTGCATCGCGGTGGCGCCTTCAGCACGCCCTGCTCGAAAGCAACAAGGGCGCGGCAATACGTACGCCCGGCCGGACTTGAACCAACCGGCGTCCACGAATCCGGGAGCGCTTCACCGGGCGGAAGAACGCGCTCTAAAGACCGCTTGCGGGATGTGGGCCGCGAAATACGATGTGATGGGCAGCAGCGCGACATTCAAAAGCGCATTGAAGATGGCGCGTGAATCGAAACGGGAGAAACAATGAAGACAAAATTCGAATCTTTTGACGCGGCCGACTGCCTCACCGACGAGGAAACGATCGCCGAGTATCTGACAGCAGCGCTTGAGGATTCGAATCCGGACATGTTTCTAGT
>CAYYFR010000034.1:0-2245 GCA_964470865.1 uncultured Burkholderiales bacterium
CATTGCGGGCAGGACGCGCATCCTGGTTTTTCCTCTGGCGCCGTAGCAAAGCCCGGCGCGATTCTGTTGGTCTTGTTTGGCTGCCTTGCTTTCCTACGCCTGCGAAACCCAGGTCTTGCGCGGCGGGCTCTTCACCTCGACCTGGATGCAGTCTTCGAGCGCCTCGCTGAAATGCGGCACGCCGCGCGGATGCATCCACGCATCTCCGGCCTCGGCGATGAACTCCTTGCCGCCGATCACCAGGCGCATGCGCCCCTTGACCAGGTAGGCAATCGATTCATGATCGTCATGCTGGTGAATCGGGTCCTTCATTCCCTTGCCCTTGAATGCCTGCAGGAACAGCATGTCGTCGCCGACCAGAAGCGGCTTGATGGTGAGTTGACCGGGCTCCTCGACCACGCCCTCGACCGCAGTGATGTACTCATCAGGTACCGATGCGCCGCTCCTGAAGAACACTCCGGACGGGGTCAGCATGCGTTCGTTTCCGGCAGGTTTCATCGCTTGATTCCTTTCGTGGCTGGCGCCGCCTCAAAAATGCGGCAGGGAGGGAAATGCCGCAATCATTGTATCGCCACTGTCCACTGTCAATGCGCCAGACCCGCCGAACCCGGGATGCGAAGCGACGCGGACCGCCTCACATCCCGACTACGGCGCGCTTCAGCCCAGATTGAGCGGCACGAAAATGCGTGCATTCTCCCGTTGCACCAGGAGCGCCACCTTGCTCCCGGCCTTGGCGGATGCCTCGCGCAGTTCGTTGATGCTGGCAACCGAGCGACCGTTGACGGCGATGATCACATCACCCGGCTGTATGCCGGCACGCGCCGCCGCCCCCGTCACCTCTTCGACCAGAAGCCCGCTTGTGATGCCGGCGGCGCTACCTTCACCGGGCTCAAGCGGCCGTACTGCCAGCCCCAGGCGACCCTGCGTGGCTTCTTCGCTCCTGGCGGCCACTTTCGGCTCCTGCATTTCGGCGATCGTGGCCTCCAGGGTCTTGGCGGCGCCGTTGCGTACCACCTCCAGCCGCGCCCGCGTGCCCGGCTTCATCTCGGCCACCAGCGCCGGCAAATCGGTCGAACGCTCGATCTCGCGACCATCGACCTTGAGAATCACGTCGCCGATCATCAGCCCGGCCTTCTCCGCAGGCCCACCCTTTTCGACCGCGCTCACCAGCGCCCCTTGCGGCTTTTTCAGACCGAACGAATCGGCCAGTCCCTGGTTGACTTCCTGAATCACCACACCGAGGCGGCCGCGCGTCACCTTGCCGTGCGCCACCAGCTGGTCGCGCACGCGGGCAGCCACGTCGATCGGTATCGCGAACGACAAACCCTGATAACCGCCGCTTGCGGAATAGATCTGCGCATTGATGCCGATCACCTCGCCCTTGAGATTGAACAGGGGCCCGCCGGAATTGCCCGGATTGACCGCCACATCGGTCTGGATGAACGGCACGTAGCCTTCCAGCGCGCGCGACTTGGCGCTCACGATGCCCGAGGTCGCGGTGTTTTCGAAGCCGAACGGCGAGCCGATCGCCAGCACCCAATCCCCCACGCTGGTGGCCGCCGGGTCACCCAGCTTGACCACCGGCAGGCCGGCGGCGTCGATTTTCAGTACCGCCACGTCCGCGCGCTTGTCCAGGCCCACCACGCGCGCCTTGAACTCGCGCCGGTCGGTGAGTTTGACGGTCACTTCCTGCGCACCATCGACCACATGCGCGTTGGTGAGTATCAGGCCGTCGCCCGCGACGATGAAGCCCGAGCCCTGACCGCGCTGCACGCGTGGCCCTTGCGGCATGCGCGGAAAGCCAGGCCCGAAGCGGCGCAGGAATTCGGACATCTGGTCATCCGCGCCCTCGCTTTGGCCGGCGCGCGCCTTGCCGCTCACGGTGATGTTGACCACCGCCGGGCCAGAAGCACGTACGATGCTGGCGAAATCCGGATAGGCCGCAGGTGTCACCAGCGGCATCGCTGGCGCCGGGACGGCCGCGACGGCAGGTGCGGCCTGCGCCTGCGTGACTACCGGAGCATGGCTACCGGCATAGCCGGCGCCTAACGCTGCGGCGACGGCGACGGCGAGCAGACTGCGCTTCAAGGTGATGTTGGTCATGTGCTTCTCCTTCATGATTGCGGATTGACGCAATGGCCGCAAGCGGCCGGCGTGATGGGAAGCATGATTGCGGCTGCACATTAAGCCAGACTTAAGTCGGCCCGCGAAGTTGTATCAGGATGTTGCCGGGCGTGGCGCCGGG
>CAYYFR010000034.1:2345-31751 GCA_964470865.1 uncultured Burkholderiales bacterium
AGACTTAAGTCGGCCCGCGAAGTTGTATCAGGATGTTGCCGGGCGTGGCGCCGGGAGTGGCGCCGGACTTGCCCGCCCGCCGCCGGCAACAACTGCCGGCTCTCAGGTGCCGCGCGGAAAACGCACCCGCACCCGCAGGCCTCCGCCCGCACGCTCGTCGAGCAGCACGGTCGCAGAGTGACTTTGCGCGATGCGCTTGACGATCGCCAAGCCCAGACCGCTGCCGATGCCGGGGCTTCCCGGGACGCGGTAGAAGCGGTCGAATACACGCTCCCTTTCGTCAAGCGCAATACCCGGCCCGCTATCGGCTACTTCGAGCACGATGGCGCTGTCCTCTTCATAGGTTTCGACGTCGATGCTGCCGCCTGACGGCGTGTAGCGCAGCGCGTTGTCTACAAGGTTGCCGAGCATGACAGCAAGCGCAGCGGGGTCGCCCTTGAGTATCAGCGGCGCCGCGCGCTTGACCCCGAGATCGATGCCCGCCTGCAGCGCCAGCGGCGCGCGCGCCGCCACGATTGCGCAGGCGATATCCGCCAGTGCGCACTGCGTTGCCGGAACCGGTGCGGACGGCTCCTGGCGCGCCAGCATCAGCAACTGGTCGACCAGATGCGCCGCCCGCGCCAGCCCGGCCTCAAGCTCGGCTTGGGCCGCGCGCCGCTCGTCCGCATCCTGCGCGCGTCCCACCAGTTGCATCTGCAACTTGAGCGCCGCCAGCGGGGTGCGCAGTTCATGCGCCGCGTCGGCGATGAACGCCCGCTGGCCCTCCAATGCCTGCCCCAGCCGCACCAGCAAACCATTGAGCGCATGCACCAGACCACGTGCCTCTTCCGGCACCCCGGTCTCCTGTATCGGCGCCAGCGACTGCGCCGAGCGGGTGGTCACGCCGGCAGCCAGCAGGTCGAGCGGCGCCAGGCCGTGCCGCACCGCGAAAACGATAGCTATACCGAGTACCGGAAACAAAATCAGGAATGGCAATGTGCTGCGCAAGGCAACGCCGGCAGCCATTTGGCCGCGCGCGTGCATAGGCTGCGCTGCCTGCACCACGTTGCTGCCGACGATCGCACTGAACACGCGCCAGCGCCCCTGGCTGGTATTTACAGTGGAGAAGCCCAGTTCGGCGCGCTCCGGCAAGCGCGCCTGCGGATGCGAAAAATACAGGCGGGCACCACTCTGGTCCCAGATCTGGATCACCGTGCCATCTTCGAGGATCGCGGTTTCGTGGCCGATGATCGCCGGAAAGGTGCGGCCGGGCAGCGAGGCCACGACCTGTCGCAGGTGGTAGTCGAATAGCTCGTTGGCATCCGCACGCGCCTGCAGGTAGATGCCAACGGCACCCGCAAACAAGCCGGCCGACAAGGCGGCCAGCAGCCAGACCAGCAGGTTGCGACGAATTGAAGTCATGTGCGTTCAGCGCAAGCCGCAGGTACGAGCAATTACGCGCTGTCGCGCCGACCCGATATCCGAACGTTCATTGCGGTCCTGACAGCATGTAGCCGACCCCGCGCACGTTGCGAATGAAATCCGCGCCAAGCTTCTTGCGCAATCCATGAATATAGACCTCGACGGTGTTGCTCTCGACCTCCTGGGTCCAGCCATAGAGCTTTTCCTCAAGCTGGGCGCGTGACAGCACTGCCCCCGGCCGATCCAGGAAAGCCTCCAGCAAAGCGAGTTCCCGTGCCGACAGGCTCACCGCCGCGCCGTCGAATCGGACTTCACGGCTGGCTGGATTGAATTCGAGCTTGCCGTAGCGCAGCAGCGGGTCGCCACGGCCGGCGCGACGCCGCAGCACGGCGCGAATGCGCGCTGCCAGTTCGTCCAGGTCGAACGGTTTCACCACATAGTCGTCGGCACCTGCATCGAGTCCGCTGATGCGCTCGGACACGGCATCGCGCGCGGTGACCACCAGCACCGGCAGATTGGAGCCACGCGCGCGCAGGCTCTTCAGTACGGCAAGACCGCTTTTCTTCGGCAGGCCCAAGTCGAGCAGCATCAGGTCGTAGACGCCCTGGCCAATCGCCAGTTCGGCCGCTTCGCCGTCGTTCACCCAATCGACCGCGAACCCGTCCTGGCGCAGGCCTTTGCGGACGCTTGCGCCGATCATCGGATCGTCTTCCACCAGAAGCAGTCGCATTTCGGAATTGCCGTTCGATGGTTGTGAGGCTGACGGCGCGGAGCTTCTGCGTGACCTCGACCATGCGCGTTGCGTCATCATCAAAAAAACGTCATTCTGCCGCAGGAAGCTCAAGCACGACTCAAGCGTTGACACGTACATGTCGCCGCCGTTTGACACGCTTCCAAACTCCAGTAGAGTACCGCGTATGCCCTATCCAGTCTGGTGCAACGTTTGAGTCGCGCGGCCACGCTCGCTGAACTCAACGCGACGTCGTTTGGCACGCTCGGGCAGTCCTGCCTGACCGGGGTGGTGCTCAATCTCACAGCTTGCCTGGTGATTTTCTACCTTTGGCGCCGCGACAGTTCGGAGCGTTATCTGGCATTCTGAAGCAGCACCCACCTGTCGAGTGCCATGCGCTGGCTGTTCATCTACCCGGCGGTGACAGCCGTCAGCGTGCCGGCGCAGGCCTTGGCTGCCCTGTGCGCGGGCGCGACAATGGCGCGGGCTTCGACATGCACGCCGCCGGCGATCTGTTCAAGCCCTTCGTGCGCCTGCACACGGCAGCCGAATTCGAAGGCCCCGGCATCGGGCTTGCCACTGTGGCGCGGGTCACCCGCAACCTGGGCGGGCGTATCCGGGCCGAAGCCCGGGTCGGCGCCGGCGCCACTTTTCACTTCACGCCAGGTCCGGCCGAGACCCGCCAGCGCAGCGCCGATATGGCGCGCGCGCAGATCTGAATGCGCTCAGGCTACGATGGTCTGCGCCTGCCCCGGCACGCGCGCTGCAATCGCACCGATGCGCCATACGGTTTCCCCGGACGCGGCCAGCTCGGCCAGAGCGCGCTCGGCATCGGCGGCAGCCACGATCACCACCATGCCGATACCGCAATTGAATACGCGATGCATTTCGGCATCGGCCACACCACCTTGCTGCTGAAGCCAGGTGAAAAGCGGCGGCATCGGCCAGGCGTCGCGCTGCAACAACGCAGTCAGATCCGCACCCAGCACACGCGGCACGTTTTCGGTCAGGCCGCCGCCGGTGATGTGTGCCATGCCCTTGACCGGCAGGCTCTTGATCAGCGCCAGCAGCGGCTTGACGTAGATACGCGTCGGCTCCATCAGCACGTCGCGCAGGGCGCGCCCATGGAAGTCGGCATTGAAATCGGGATTGGCCCGCTCGATGATCTTGCGCACCAAAGAGTAGCCGTTGGAGTGCGCGCCGCTGGAAGCCAGCCCCAGCACCGCGTCGCCTGGCACGATGCTGCTGCCATTGATGATCGCCGACTTTTCGACCACGCCCACGGCAAAGCCGGCCAGGTCGTATTCACCCTGCGGATACATGCCGGGCATCTCGGCGGTCTCGCCGCCGATCAAGGCGCAGCCGGCCAGCTCGCAGCCGCGGGCGATGCCGGCGATGACCTGGGTCGCGGTATCCACATGCAGCTTGCCGCAGGCAAAGTAATCAAGAAAAAACAGCGGCTCGGCGCCCTGCACCAGGATGTCATTGACACTCATGGCCACCAGGTCGATGCCCACGGTGTCGTGCTGGTTCAGGTGAAAGGCCAGCTTGAGCTTGGTGCCAACGCCGTCGGTGCCGGATACCAGAACCGGCTCCCTGTAGCGCCTGGGCACCTCGAACAGCGCGCCGAAGCCACCAATACCGGCCAGCACCCCCTCGCGCATGGTCTTCCTGGCCAATGGCTTGATGCGCTCGACCAGTGCATCACCGGCGTCGATGTCGACACCGGCATCACGGTAGGAAAGTGGGGCTTGGCTCATGGCGGAGGCGAATCTTGCGGTTGGGTGCGGCAGGTAGAATCCGTACCGGGTTGGCAAAAACCGGGGGTGGGCCGGCCGCTGGCCGGCCCGGTAGTGCCACCGGCCTGCGCGCAATCGGCCGCTGGGAAGAGCCGCGAATTTTAGCCCACCCGCCCGGCTTTACCTTTTCGCCCCCTTGCCGTAGCGAGCGTCCACTTGAACCCGATTCGTCCGGAGCAACTGCAAACCGCGTGGTGGATCGGCATCGGCCTGGCCCTGGCCTGGGTGGTGGCGCTGTTGAGCCCGATCCTCACGCCCTTCCTGGCCGGCGCCATGCTGGCTTACATGCTCAACCCGGGCGTCGACCGGCTGGCCGCAAAACGCGTGCCGCGTGCGCTGGGCGCACTGTTGATGTTCCTCCTGCTGGTTTTCGTGCTGTTGTTGCTGATCCTGATCGTGGCGCCGCTGATCCAGAAACAGGTGGCGGAATTGTCCCTGCATGTGCCTGGCTTCCTGTCCAGGCTCGATGAAGTGGTGGCACCGAAACTCAAAATCTGGTTTGGCTGGGACATCCACTTTGACGTCGCCTCGATCAAGGCCTTCATCGCCGAGAACTGGCAAAGCACCGACGGCATCGTGCCGCGCCTCCTGGCCTCTCTCAAGCTGGGCGGGCTGGCGCTGGCCGGGGTGCTGGGCAACCTGTTGCTGATTCCGTTGGTGCTGTTTTACCTTTTGGCCGACTGGCCATCCTTGATCGCCCGCGTCGACAGCAGCATCCCGCGCCGCTGGCACGCAGCCGTGCGCGGCATTGCCGGCGAGATCGATGCCGTGCTGGCCGAGTTCCTGCGCGGACAGCTCTCGGTGATGGGCATTCTGGCGCTCTATTACACCTTGGCCTTGTGGCTTGGCGGCATCGACTTCGCCTTGCCGATCGGCTTGGTCACCGGCGGGCTGGCGTTCGTACCCTACCTGGGCTTCGCCACAGGCCTGCTGCTGGCCTTGATTGTTGCCGCCCTGCAGCAGGACGGCCTGCATGGCCTGGTGGTGGTAGGTGTGGTGTTCGGCACGGGCCAGATGCTGGAAAGCTTCTACCTCACGCCACGCATCGTCGGCGACCGCATCGGCCTGCATCCGCTGGCGGTGGTATTCGCGCTCTTGGCGTTCGGCCAGGTGTTCGGCTTTTTCGGCGTCCTGCTGGCGCTGCCGGCCTCAGCGGTGCTGCTGGTCGGACTGCGGCATCTGAACCGCGCCTATTTCGAAAGCCCCTTTTACCGGCAGCCGAAATGACCATGCGCCAAATGTTGCTGGGTCTCAAGCAAGCGCCGCCGCAAACCTTCGACAACTTCGTGGCCGGGCGCAATCAGGCCGCGTTGGCTGCACTGCGCATGCTGGGCACGGCGGCAGCCGGCGATCGCTGCGTCTACCTGTGGGGCGCGGCCGGCAGCGGCCGCAGCCACCTGCTTGCAGCCTGGCGCGCCAGTCGCGCCGGCAACGCGAACTGCCATGCGATCGACGACGTGCAAGGCCTTGACGAAGCCGCGCAAATCGCCCTCTTCAACCTGTACAACCGCGCGCGTGCAGGTGAGGCGTGGCTGTTGGTGGCCGGCCAAAAGCCGCCGACGCAACTTGACCTGCGCGATGATCTCAGGAGCCGGCTTGCCTGGGGCCTGGGTTTCGAGATCCTGCCGCTGACCGATGACGAGAAGCGCGCGGCACTGACGCGGCACGCGCAGCAACTCGGCATGGGCTTGAGCCCCGAGATACTCGACTATCTGCTGACGCGGGCGCGCCGCGACATGCCTTCGCTGATCGCATTGATAGAGGCGCTGGACCGTTTTTCCCTGGAGACCAAGCGTCCCGTCACCACCCCGCTGCTGCGTGAACTTCTCAACCAGAACCAAACCCTGCCGCTATGAACCTTGCCCTGTTCGACTTGGACAATACGCTTCTCTCGATTGACAGCGACCACGCCTGGGGCCGCTACCTGGTGGCGCGCGGCATCGTCGATTCCGCCGATTTCGACCGCAAGAACGACTACTTCTACGAGCGCTACAAGGCCGGCACCCTGGACATCCATGAATATCTGCTGTTCGCGCTGGCGCCCCTGGCGCACCGGCCGCGTGCCGAAATCGACGCCTGGCATGACCACTACATGCAAAGCGTGATCCTGCCGGCGATCGGCGCCAAGGCGCGCGCGCTGGTGGACCGGCACCTTTCCGCCGGCGACCTGTGCTGCTGCGTGACCGCCACCAACGCTTTCGTGACCGCGCCGATCGCGCGCGAGTTGCGCATTCCGCACCTGATCGCCTGCGACCTGGAGGAGCACGAGGGCGTGTTCAATGGCAAGCCACGTGGCATTCCAAGCTTTCAGGCAGGCAAGATACGTCGCGTCGAGGCCTGGCTTGCCGGCATGAACCGGCGCATCGCCGATTATCCGAAGAGTTACTTTTACAGCGATTCGCGCAACGACATCCCGCTGCTTGAACGGGTCAGCGACCCGGTGGCGGTGGACCCCGACGACATCCTGCAAACGCTCGCCGCTACCCGCGGCTGGCCGGTGATCAGCCTGCGCTGCGACTGACAACCTGACTACGTGCCGCGAAGGCCGGACCGCAGGCGACGGACAGAGTAAAATTGGCTCAATGCTGCGAAAGTTAATCTCCAGGGTATTCGGCAAGGCTGACAAGCCCGTTGCCGCGCCCGCCCAAGCGCCGGCTGCCAAGTCGCGCAAGCACCAGCCCACCATCCTCAAGGCCGCCGAGCACGGGATTGATCGCGCCCGCCTGTCGCGCGGCGCCCTGGGCACCGTCGAAGGCCTGCAAAAAGCCGGCTACAAGGCTTATGTGGTCGGCGGCGCCGTGCGCGACCTGCTGCTGGGCAGAACGCCGAAGGACTTCGATGTCGCCACCAACGCCACACCGGACGAAGTGCATGCAGTATTCCGCCGCTCGCGCCTGATCGGCCGGCGCTTTCGCATCGTCCACGTGATGTTCGGGCAGGAGCAGGTCGAGGTGTCGACCTTTCGCACTGCCGACCTGTCGGAAGCACAGACCGACGAACACGGGCGCGTGTTGCGCGACAACACCTTCGGCTCAATGGTGGAAGACGCGGAACGGCGCGATTTCAGCGTCAACGCCATGTATTACGACCCGCTCGACGAAACCGTGATCGACTACCACGGTGGAGTCAAGGATCTGCGTGCGCGCGTCCTGCGCATCATCGGCGACCCGGAAGCACGCTTTCGCGAAGACCCGGTGCGCATGCTGCGCGCCACGCGCTTTGCCGCCAAGCTCGATTTCAAGATCGATGGAAAAACGCGGGCACCGATCCGCGTCATGGCCGAACTGCTCTCCAACGTGCCGGCGTCGCGCCTGTTCGATGAAATGATGAAGCTGCTGTTGTCCGGTCATGCGGTGGCCTGTGTGCGTCAATTGCGCGACGAGCACCTGCATCACGGCCTGTTGCCGCTGCTGGATGTGATTCTGGAGCAGCCGATGGGCGAGAAGTTCGTCATGCTGGCCTTGGCCCGCACCGACGAGCGCATCGGCATGGGCAAGGGCGTGTCTCCCGGCTTCCTGTTCGCGGCCCTGCTATGGCATGAAGCCCTGTCGCGCTGGAACGAACTAAAGGCGCGCGGCGAGCATTCGATGCCGGCCTTGCACCAGGCCATGAGCGAGGCGATCGACGCGCAACGCGACAAGCTGGCGATCCAGAACCGCATCGCAGCCGACATGCGCGAGATATGGGCGCTGCAGCCGCGCTTCGATCGCGTCGCCTCCGGGCGCGGCGGACGCACCGCATTCAAGCTGATCGAACATCAGCGCTTTCGCGCCGCCTACGACTTCATGCTGCTGCGTGCCGAGTCGGGCGAGATCGACACCGCGAGCGCCGACTGGTGGACCCGATTCATCGACGCCGACCCGGAGACGCGCAACCAGATGGCCAGCGCCACCCGCCCGCCAGCGAAACTCGCTGCGCTCAGCGAAGACCTCGCGCATGACGCGCCGATGGCCGATAGCGCAGCGCCCAAACGCCGGCGCCGCCGCCGCAAGCCTGCGGAAGACGCTGCATCCGGCGCAAGCGCGTCGGCGCTTGGCGATTAGACGGTCCAGACACCCAACACACAGCGGCCGGGCATGACGCGCGCCTATGTGGGTCTGGGAGCCAATCTGGGCGATGCAAGCGCGACCATCGAAGCAGCGTGCGACGCCTTGGCGCGACTGCCCGGCACACGCCTCATGGCACGTTCCAGCCTTTACGTCAGTGCGCCGATAGATGCAACCGGCCCGGATTTCGTCAATGCCGTGGCCGCGCTCGACACCGTGCTTGAGGCGCACACGCTGATGCTCGAACTGCAGGCGATCGAACGCAGCCATGGCCGCGAACGCCCGTATCGCAACGCGCCGCGAACTCTCGACCTCGATCTGTTGCTGTACGGTGACGCATGCATTGCCGGCAGCGCGCTGACCGTGCCGCATCCGCGCATGACCCAACGCGCGTTTGTTCTGCTGCCGCTTGCTGAAATCGCAGCGGACCTGCGGCTGCCCGATGGCCGTGCGATCGCCAACCTGTTGCCGGCCTTGGCCGACCAGCGACTCACCCGCATCCCGCCCGCACCATGCCCATGAACTGGAACGTACTGGCCACCTCGGCCGGCCTCCTGATCCTCTCGAACATATTCATGACCTTCGCCTGGTATGCCCACTTGAAGGATTTGTCGGCCAAACCCTGGTGGATCGCCGCCTTGCTGTCATGGGGCGTGGCGCTGTTCGAGTACCTGTTGCAGGTACCGGCCAACCGCATCGGCTATACCGCGCTGAGTTTGCCGCAACTGAAGATCATGCAGGAGGTGATCACCTTGACGGTGTTCGTGCCGTTCGCGATCTTCTACATGAACCAGCCCCTCAAATGGGATTACCTGTGGGCGGCGCTTTGCATGATGGGCGCGGTTTATTTCATCTTTCGCTGAGCGGCCCGGGCGACGCGGCCTTGTGTATGATTGCCGGCCGCCAGGGAAACACTGAACAAGCGCCTGCAACAAAAGTCGCATGTGCCCCGCCCTGACTTGAGTCAGGACTGTCATTCCACAGCCTGCGGTAGCAGGATCTTGCTCAGCATTCACCTGTCGCCTGCCCCAAAGATCAGCCGCCGCCATGCCAGTCTTGCCCGAAAAATACCGCCACATCGTAGTCGAAGGCCCGATCGGCGCCGGCAAGACTTCGCTGGCGCGGCGCATCGCCTACGTGACCGGCGCGGCGCTGATGCTCGAAGCCCCGGAAGACAACCCGTTTCTGGCGAAGTTCTACCGCGACATGGCGCGCTACGCGCTGCCGACCCAGTTGTTTTTCCTGTTTCAGCGGATTCACCAACTGGCGGAATTGAAGCAACCCGACATGTTCAAGGGCGGCACAGTGGGGGATTTCCTGTTCGAGAAGGATCCGCTGTTCGCGCGCCTGACTCTCACCGACGACGAACTGGGCCTCTACGAACAGATGTACCGGCACCTGAAGCCGCAGGCGCCGGTGCCGGATCTGGTGATCTACCTGCAGGCCGAACCTTCCACCCTGATCGAACGTGTACGCCGCCGTGGCAATGCGCACGAGCAGCCGATCGCCGAAAGTTATCTGGTGCGCCTGGGCGAGCGCTATACGCGCTTTTTTCATCACTACGACGCCGCACCGCTCATGATCGTCAATTCCGACCACTTCAATTTCGTCGATGCCGATGACGACTTCGCGCTGTTGCTCAAGCGCGTGCGCGAGATGCGCGGCAGGCGCGAATACTTCAACCGGGCGGATTGAAAGCCGGAGCCTCCAGATGGATGTGATTGATTGCGTAGCCGACCTGCGCGCCCGCCTGGCGCGCGAGCCCAGGAACGTACTGGTGCCGACCATGGGCAACCTGCACGAAGGTCATATACAACTGGTCGACAACGCCAGACGTACCCTGGCCGGCGACGACCGTCGCAGCACCTGCACGGTGGTCAGCATCTTCGTCAACCGCATGCAGTTCGGCCCACGCGACGATTTCGACAAGTATCCGCGCACCTTTCAGGGCGACTGCGACAAGCTGGCGGCCGCCGGCTGCGACGTGGTGTTTGCACCTGGCGAAAGCGAGATTTATCCCGAACCGCAGACCTACGCGGTCGAACCCCCCGAAATCGCCGACATCCTCGATGGCGCGGTGCGCCCGGGTCACTTCCGCGGTGTGGCAACGGTGGTGCTCAAGCTCTTCAACATGGTGGCGCCCAAGGCCGCCGTATTCGGCAAGAAAGACTACCAGCAGTGCATCGTTCTCAAGAACATGGTGCGCCAGCTGGCATTGCCGATCCAGATCATCCTGGCAGAAACGGTGCGCGCAGCCGACGGCCTGGCCTTGTCGTCGCGCAACGGCTACCTGTTGCCGCCCGAGCGCACCGAGGCGCCGGCGCTCAACCGCGCGCTTGTGCGAGCGCGCGAGGAACTGCGCGACGGCAAGCGCGACTACCTGCGCATCGAACTTGAAGCCATGGCGCATCTGGCCGGGCGCGGCTGGCAGCCTGACTACATCGCCATCCGCCGCCAGGCCGACCTGCTGCCGCCGCGCGAGAGCGACCGCGATCTGGTGATCGTGGGCGCCGCGAAATTGGGCAGCACGCGCCTGATCGATAACCTCGAAGTGTCGATCTAGCAGCCTGTCGAAGCCGGCCCCCAAACCCGAACGAAACGTTAAAGGCGCATGCGCGCGCCCGCCGCCAGCCGCTCCGCGGTCACCCATGTCGCATGAAACCCGTTGGGCACCCGCTGCGGCATCAACACCCGCGCGATCGGGCCGCTGCCGAAATTGCGGGCATCGAAAATCTGCAATTCCGAGCGCGTCTCGCGCGCGTTCCAGACGAAGCTCACCACGTAGCCGTGGTCTTCCGACTGCGGGTTGTCAGCGGGTGCGAATGGCGCCTCGTTGTAGAAGAAATCGCGCCCTTCGCTGTAGGCCTGGATCACGCCGGTCTCGAAGTCGTATTTGGCCAGGCCCGCGAAGCGCGGCTGGTTGAGGCTGCCGCGCACCATGTTGATGGCGTAAGCGTAGCGCGACTTGTAGCCTTGGTAATGGGTGTTGATCATCGGGAATTCGCAGCAGAAGGTGTCGTCGATGATGCGCTCGGCGGTCTTGCCGGTCTTGAGGTTGAAGCGCCACTCGTAGGTGAGGTAGTCGCGGTGCTGCATGGTCGACCAGGCGCGTGCGAACTTGTCGGATTCGATCTTGCCGCCCAGGTCGCGCGGCAGGCGGAACGGGGTGCCGAGCATCACGACTTCATCGCCCTCTTCCCAGGCGTTGATGACGTGCAGCATGTAGGCTGGCTCGGCCTCGAACCAGCGGATCTGCCCGGCGCTGCCGTGGCGCGGCACGATGGCGAAGCGCGAGGGCCAGTCGGCGTGGAATTTCAACTTGTGGCGCCCGGTATTGAGCGCCTCCATGTCGTAGGTGAGCGGGAAATCGTGCAGGATCGCGTAGTGCTCGGTGAAGGCCATGTCGTGCGGCAGGCGCGGCCCCGGCAGGGCCACCGGAATCTTGCTCGTGTGCACGCCATCGGCCGAGACGACGCCGAAGTGCATGTGCGGCGCTTCCTTGTAGTAGTCGAAATACAGAAACTCGCCGGTACGCTCGTCCACCTTGGAGTGGGCCGAGGCGCGCAGGGCGGGGGCGCCCTTGAAATCGACCGGCCCCAGGGTTTCAAGCGTCATCGGATCGACGTGGTACATGCCGCCCGCCAGGTACCACATGGTGACCAGCTTGCCGTTGTGAAACTTGACGTCGGTGTTCGAGGTGTTCTTCACCGGCATGTCGGGGCGGTCGGCGCGCGGCGATTCGCGCAGGCCCTTCCACAGCGCATGACCGGCGGCAAGCTCTTCATTGAGCGGCACCGTGCGCACCCAGCGATTGCGGTAGCTCACGCGCCCCTTGTCGAAGTAGGCAGCGTGCAGCATGCCGTCGCCGTCGTACCAGTGGTAGCGGCCCTCGGCGGCGTAGCGCCGGTTCGGGCCGTTTCGGAAATAGGCGCCGTTGAGGTCCCGGGGCACAGTGCCGATCACTTCCAGGTCGCGCACGTAAAGCTCGTCCGCCACCGGCTCGAAGCCGCCGCGCAGTACCAGCGGCAAGTCTTCGCTCAGCTCGTCAATCACCATTTCGGCCATTTCGATTCTCCCGTGAACAGCACCGGCACGCAATCAGGCCGGCGGCAATGAAAAACAAACACGCTGCGGCAGCAACTCCTCACCGCAGGCAGAACACGTCACGCGGGCGTCGAGCGGCGCGCCGCAGCGGCGGTGGACGCGCAGCATCGGCGCGCCCCCCTTTTTAGGCAACCAGCGGTCCGCCCATTGCACCAGCGTGATGGTAAGCGGATAGATGTCGCGCCCGCGGTCGGTGAGCGCATAGTCGAAGCGGCGGCCGTCGGCGGCGAGGCGGCGCTTTTCCAGAAAACCGGCAGCTATCAGAAGACCCAGGCGGTGCGTAAGGATGTTGGTCGCAGCGCCGGTCTCGCGCGCCAGCACGTCGAACCAGCGGCAACCGAGGAACACCGCCGAAAGAATCAAATGGCTCCAGCGATCCGCAGTGACAAACGCGATATGGCGCCCCCCCTCGCGCGGATTGAGCACAAAGCGCCCGGCCGCCCAGCGCCGGTCGCCGGCCGCATTCACCGGTGCGACCAGGCGCACGCCGGGCGCATCGCGCACTTCGACATCGCGCACATCGACCTCTTCCCCACAGGCACCGCAGGCGAATAGTGGACGCATCGCGCGGCCGCACTCAGAGTGCGTCAGCACAAGCGGGTGGCGGGCATCGCTGCCACCGCCCCATTTCGTCGTCCACGCCCACACCATCAGCGCCCAGGGATAAAGCGCGCGGCCACACTCGGTGAGCCGATAGTCACCGCGGGCGGTATCGAGAATGCCGTGGGCCACCAGCAGCTTCAGGCGCGTGCTGAGGGTCTGGCGCGGCACCGCAAGATTGCTCTGCATTGCCTCGAAGTTGCGTACGCCAAGAAAGCACTCGCGCAAAATGCGCTGGGTCCACCAGTCGCCGACCACGTCAAGCGCGCGATTGAGCGAACTGCCACGCAGATGATGCGCCACCCGCAAGGGTGATTGCGCGGCTCCGACTCGCGGCCGCGCCGCGTTCGGCAAAAGCGATTTCGTCGCTGTCATGGTCCGCAGGATTCGATTGACGTCCGCACCACGCGCCTCCGCTCAGGCAACCCGCACCATCGATGGATAACTTGCATTAATGGACTCAAGTCTAGTAGCATACGTCTAACAATGCAAGTGAATCAACAGCCGCTGCCGGCGCCCATTCGGCGCACAGCTTATAGACGACGCTCGCCCGACATGATCCTGGTCCCGCAAGAAAGGATTGACCGCTACACCGAGCGCGGCTGGTGGGGCAGGCGCACGCTCGACGATTGCTTTCGCAGCCATGTCGCGGCCCGACCGCAGCGCCAGGCGGTGGTCGATGCGCTCAATCGGCAGGACTTCACCGACGGCGCACCACGCAGCCTCACCTACGCCGAGCTCGACGCCGAAGTCACGCGCATGGCGCAGGTGCTGCTGGACCACGGCCTGACAAAAGACGACATCGTCGTCGTGCAGTTGCCCAACGGGGTCGAGCAGTTCGTGATCTATCTGGCCTGCGCGCGCCTGGGCATCGTGGTGTCGCCGGTACCGGCGCAGTACCGCGAGCACGAACTCGAACACATTCTGGGCGTGACGCGCGCGCGCGCGATCGTGACCTGCGCGCGCATCGGCAAGCATGCGCACGCGGCCATGTTCAAGCAACTGAGCGCGCGTCATCCGTCGCTCGCGTGCGTATTTTCCTGGGGCACGCAGGTGCCCGAAGGCGTGGTCGCACTCGATCTCGCGCTGCCCGCCGCGCGGGCGCCAAAGCGGGTAGCCGACTACCTGGCGACGGCTGATGTTTGCGCCAACGATGTATTCACCATCTGCTGGACTTCCGGCACCGAAGCCATACCCAAAGGCGTGCCGCGCAATCACAACGAATGGCTCATCGTCGCCCCCGCCATCATCGAAGGCGCGCAACTGGCACCGGGGTGCCGGCTGCTCAATCCGTTTCCGCTGGTCAACATGGCCGGGCTTTCGACCAATTTTGCGGCCTGGCTGATCCTGGGCGGCACCGTGGTGCAACACCAACCGTTCAATCTCGAAGTGTTCCTCAAGCAAATCCGCGAGGAGGCCATCGAGTACACCGTGGCAGCGCCGGCGATCCTCAACCAGTTGCTGCAGCGCCCGGAATTGCTTGCCGGCATCGATTTCAAACGCCTGGCAAGCATCGGTTCAGGCGGCGCCCCCCTTTCCGACTGGATGGTGCGCGGGTTTCACGAAAAATATGGCGTGGCAATCGTCAACTATTTCGGTTCCAACGAGGGGGCCAGCCTGACCGGCGCGCCCCTGGATGTTGGCGACCCCGCCCTGCGTGCCCGTTTTTTCCCGCGCGCCGGCGTGCCGGGCTATCAATGGTCGGTATCGACCACGCGCAAGATCGCAACCCGCCTGGTCGACCTTGAAAGCGGGCAGGACATCACCGAAGCCGGGCGTGTCGGTGAACTGCGTTTCTCCGGGCCGACCATATTCTCAGGCTATTTCAACGCGCCCGATCTGAGCGCGCGCGCCTTTGACGATCAGGGCTTTTACCGCACCGGCGACCTGTTCGAGATCGGCGGCGAGAACCTGCAGTTCTACCGCTATGTGGGGCGCTCCAAGGATCTGGTGATCCGCGGCGGCATGAACATCTCGTCAGAAGAAGTGGAGAGCCTGATCCTGGCCCACCCCATGGTGCGCGAGGCTGCGGTGGTCGGCTATGCGGACCCGATCATGGGCGAGCGGCTGTGCGCCTGCGTGGTTGCTGTCGACCGCCAGCTACTGACCCTGGAGCACCTGACCACGTTCCTGCGCGATGAAAAGCGCGTGGCCGCCTACAAGTTGCCGGAACGCCTGCAACTGATCGATGACCTGCCGCGCAACCCGGTAGGCAAGGTTTTGAAACGCGTGTTGCGAGAGCGTGTTGCGCGCACCCTGGAGTCTGGCACATGAGCACACGCAGGGTCCTGATGCTGATCCCCGGATCGCTCAACGATGCGCGCGTCTGGGAAGCCCAGGCCGCCGGGCTGGCCGCGCATGCCGAGATTCGCATCGCCGACATCACATCGCAGACAAGCACCGTCGCCATGGCCGAGTCGGTGCTGGCCGGCGCACCAGCGCGCTTTGCGCTGGCCGGCTTTTCGCTGGGCGGCTATGTCGCACTTGAGGTGTTGCGCCAGGCAGGACCTCGCCTCACCGGCCTGGCTCTGATCAGCAGCTCGGCGCGCCCGGAAAACCCGGAAGCGGTGTCGGGGCGCGAAAAGATGATCGCGCTTGCGCAAAGGGATTTCCCGCGCATGCTGGCCGGCATGCGGCCTTTCATGTTGGCCGCGGACAATCTCGGCAATGCCGACCTCAATGCGCGCCTTGACGAAATGATGGTCGCGGTCGGGCCCGCAACCTTCGTGCGCCAGTCACGTGCGCTAATCGATCGCGCCGACAGCCGCGCCTTGCTCAGCGGCATAAGCTGCCCGACGCTCATCGCCTGCGGCCGCGAAGACCGCGTAACGCCGCCCGCGCTGTCGGAGGAAATGGCCGCGGCAATTCCCAACGCCCGCCTGGAACTGATCGACAATGCGGCACACATGCTGCCCATGGAAGCGCCGGATACACTGACGCGCCTGCTGGCACGCTGGCTATACACCACAAGCCCTTGAGGCGAGGAGACAGGAATGAATGCACGATTGATGAAACGGCGCTGCCATGCGCTGGTCGCCGCTGCCATGCTGTGCCTGACTGTGGGCACGCCTGTGGCTGCGCAGGAGTTTCCGGCCAAGCCGATCCGGGTGATCACGCCGTTCGCCGCCGGCAACACGCTCGATCAGGCGCTGCGGATTGTCAGTGAGCGCATCAAGGAATCCGGTGGCCAGCCGCTGGTGATCGAAAACAAGCCCGGGGGTGCCGGCCTGATCGCCGCGCAAGCCGGTGCCCAGGCCGCCCCCGATGGCTACACCCTGCTGTTGGCCGGCTCCGGCATGATGGTGATCAACCCGCACACCTTCGCGAAGCTGCCGTACGACCCGGAGAAAAGCTACAAGCCGGTCACCAATTTCCTCGGCACAGCCCTGGTACTGGCGGCCCATCCGTCGCTGCCGGCCAACAACCTGGCCGAACTCATCGCGCATTCCAGGGCCAATCCGGGACGGGTGTCGTTCGCCTCGTTCACCGCTGGCAATTCGTCGCACTTCGCCGGCGTGCTGTTCAATCGACGCGCCGGCATCGACATGCTGCACGTGCCGTTCAATGGCACGCCACCGGCGGTGCAGAACCTGGTCGGCGGCCAGGTCAACACTGCCTACCTGCCGCTCCTGGCAGTCAAGCCGCATGTGGAGGCGGGCCGGGTCAAGCTCCTGGCGATCACCAGCGACAAGCGCTCGCCCTTGATGCCCAACGTGCCGACCTTCGAGGAATCCGGCTTTCCCGACATGACCATCTACACCTGGGCGGCGCTGCTGGCACCGGCGGCCACACCGGACGCGCTGGTGCAGAAGCTCAATGCCGAACTGACCCGCGCGCTCAAGTCCGATGAAGTGCGTGAAAAGTTTCGCGCCATGGATTTCGTGCCCATGCCCACCTCGCCCGAAGAATTCACCGACTATATGCGGCGCGATTCGAAGCGCTGGCAGGAAGCGGTGCGCCTGTCGGGGTTCAAGGCAGCCGAGTAAGCACACGCCTTTTTTCAAAGGACCAGTCTTGAGCCGGAAAATTTTCCCCCACGCCCTGCGGCTGCCGGTGTTTGCCGCGCCCATGTTTCTGATCTCGGGGCCTGAACTGGTGCTGGCCGCCTGCAAGGCTGGCATCATCGGTGCCTTTCCGACCCCCAACGCGCGGCCGATCGAAGTACTGGACGAATGGATGGCGCACATCACGACCGAGCTGGCGCATGCACGCGCGGCCAATCCGCATGCAATCATCGGACCGTGGGCCGCCAACCTGGTCACGCACTCGACCAATTCGCGCCTGCCCGAAGACCTGAAACTGATCGCCAGGTACAAGCCGCCGATCGTCATCACTGCGCTGGGCAGCCCGAAACCGGCCATCGAGGTGGTACACAGCTACGGCGGCCTGGTGTTTGCTGATGTCATCAACCTGAAGCTGGCGAAAAAGGCGGCCGACGCCGGGGTCGATGGCCTGGCCTGCGTCGCAGCCGGTGCCGGCGGACACACTGGCAGCCTGACTCCTTTCTCCTTCGTGCCGGCCGTGCGTGAATTTTTCGACGGCTTCATCATCATCGGCGGCGGCATTGCCGATGGCGCCAGCGTCTATGCGGCACGCGCGCTCGGTGCCGACCTGGTCTATATGGGCACGCGCTTCATACCGAGTACCGAAAGCATGGCCGAACCCGCCTACAAGCAGATGATCGTCGACTGTGACGCCGACGACCTGCTGGTCTCCGCGGCGATTACCGGCTCGCGCGCCAGCTGGCTCAAGCCCTCGCTCAAGGCCAACGGCCTCGACCCGGACAATTTGCCGGAAGCGCCCAAACGTGATTACGACAGCAACACCGGGTTCAAGGACAAGCGCTGGCTTTCGGTGTGGGCAGCCGGCCAGGGGGTGGGAGCAAGCCGGGCGGTGCAGCCGGTGGGGCAGATCGTCGATGAACTGGTGCAAGGCTATGGCGCGGCGCGTGAGCGCGCCCGGAATATTGCCTGAGCGAGCCGGCACGGCCTGCGCATGGCGACTTCCCCTCGAACGGCGTTCATCCCGACCCAAACCTTTCGCACAATCATCGACCCGCACTCAGTACCAGACTTTCGCAGGAGGCAAGCATGGACACAGTGATCGAGCAAAACCCTTACCTGGATGGCGCGTTTTTCGCGCCGGTGCGCGAAGAAGCCGCGCTGGCGCCGGAAGCCTTGCGCGTTGAAGGCACAATCCCGCGCGACTTCGGCGGCATCTACTTTCGCAACGGTCCGAACGCCTACTATCGGCCGCAAGGCCGTTATCACTGGTTCGATGGCGACGGCATGTTGCATGCGTTGCGCTTTCAGGACGGGCGCGCCACCTATCGCAACCGCTGGATCGCCACCGACGCATTGGCCGAGGAAAAGGCCGCAGGTGGGCCGATCTGGCGCGGCATCCGCGAACGCGCCAATCGGGAGCATCGCGAGCAACCGTTCAAGGACACCTCCAACACCGATGTCAAGTTCCACAACGGCACGCTGATCAGCACCTGGTATCTGTGCGGCACGCCGTATCGCATCGACCCGCTCACGCTCGAAACCATCGGCCCGGACAGCTTCGGCGGCAAGCGGAAGACCAAGGTGTCGGCCCACATCAAGGTCGACGAGCACAACTGGGACCTGATGTTCTTCGACTACGGCATCAAGACACCCTATCTCACCTACGGCGTGGTCGGGGCCGACGGTGTGCTCAAGCATCATGTGCCGATCGACCTGCCGGGCCCGCGCCTGCCGCACGACATGGCGATCACCGAACACTATTCGATCCTGATGGACCTGCCGGTCTACCAGGACATGGAAGCCGCCGGGGCCGGGCGCTGGAAGACCGACTGGCATGCGGACATGCCGGCGCGCTTCGGCATCCTGCCACGCTTCGGCGACAGCGGCGACGTGCGCTGGTTCAGCGCCGAATCCTGCTACATCTATCACTCGACCAACGCCTGGGAAGAAGGCGAGGGCTACGACAAATGCATCGTCATGGAGGCCTTCAAGTTCGAGCGCCCGTTCACCGACTATCCCGACGGCGCCACCGAGTTCGAGCGCATGCTGCACAACCACCGCATCAACGCGCATCTGCAGCGCTACCGCTTTCACCTGGCAAGCGGCAGCACCACCGAAGAGGCGGTGACGCGCGACATCGGTGAATTCGGCATGATCAATACGCGTTACAACGGCCGGCCGACACGCTATGTCTATGGCAACGGCTTCGACTACAACGAAGTGCCGGTGCGCTTCAAGAGCCTGATCCGCTGGGATACCCGGGAGCGCACGACCGACATCCATGAATTCGGCGCCGATTACAACGGCAGTGAGCCGCAGTTCTGCGCACGCGACGGCGCCCACGCGGAAGACGATGGCTATGTCGTCACCTTCCTGCAAAACCGCGCCAGCGGACAAGGCGAGTGCTGGTTGTTCGATGCGCGCAAAATCGCCGCCGGGCCGCTGGCAAAAATCCACATTCCGCAGCGCCTGCCGGCCGGTTTTCACGGCATCTGGGTACCGCAATCCTATCTGGGAGGCCAGTGAGATGCCGGTCGAAACCGTTGGCAGCATCGCCTCCGACCTGAAACCGGGCGATCACCCATACCTGACCGGGGCGTTCGCGCCGAACCTTATGGAGCTCAACGCCACCGACATGCAGGTGATCGGCCGCATTCCGGACGACATCGATGGCGTCTACCTGCGCAACACGCAAAACCAGATCCACCAGCCGCTGGGGCGCTTCCACCCGTTCGATTCCGACGGCATGCTGCACATGATGCGGTTTCTGAACGGCCGCGCCGAATACCGCAACCGCGCGATTCGCACCACCGGCTTCGAGGCCGAGCGAGCAGTCGGGCATTCGCTGTGGGCGGGCCTGATGGAACCGCCGGCAAAATCACGCCCTGGCTGGGGCGCACATGGCTTCCTCAAGGACGCTTCGTCGACCGACGTGGTGGTGCATGCAGGACGCGCGCTTACCACCTACTACCAGTGCGGCGAGGCCTACCGCCTTTCAGCCACCACCCTGGAACAATTCGGCCCCGAGACCTGGGGCGGCAGCTATCCGCGCGAGGGAATCTCGGCGCATTGCAAGGTTGATGAACACACAGGCGAACTGCTGTTTTTCAACTATTCGAAGCAGGCGCCTTACATGCATTACGGTGTGGTCGGTGCCGATAACCAGCTCAAGCACTACGTGCCGGTGCCGCTGCCGGGGCCGCGCCTGCCGCACGACATGGCGTTCACCGCGAAGTATTCGATACTCAATGACTTCCCGCTGTTCTGGGACCCGGAAATGCTCAAGCGCAATTTGCACGTGGTGCGCTTTCACCCGGAGTTGAAATCGCGCTTCGCGGTGATTCCGCGCTACGGCAGCAGTGCCGACATCCGCTGGTTCGAAGCCGAACCAACCTTCGTGCTGCATTTTCTCAACGCCTATGAAGACGGCGACGAACTGGTGCTCGACGGCTATTTCGAGGACAGGCCGATGCCGACCTCGCCGCCCGACGCCCCGGAAATCTACAAGCGCATGATGGTCTACCTGGACCAGCACGCGATGAAGCCGCACCTGCACCGCTGGCGCTTCAACCTGAAAACCGGTGCCACGCGCGAACAAAGGCTCGACGAGCGGGTGCTCGAGTTCGGCATGTTCAACACGCAATACGCCGGGCGGCCCTATCGCTACGCCTACAGCGCGGTGGCCAAGCCTGGCTGGTTCCTGTTCACCGGCATTGTCAAGCACGATCTGCTTGAGCTGACCTCGCAGGCGATCGATTTCGGCAATGAGGTCTACGGCAGCGAGTCGCCGTTCGCGCCGCGCATCAACGCCCGGGACGAAGACGACGGCTACCTGGTGTCTTTCATCACGGACTTGAAGAACGATCGCTCCGAGTGCTGGCTTATCGACGCAAAACGCTTCACTGACGGCCCGGTGTGCCGGGTGATCCTGCCGCACCGGATTGCCAGCGGCACGCATTCGACCTGGGCGCCCGGACACCTGCTCACTTGACCCCTATGACCAACAACCCCCTGATCGGCGCCTGGCACCTGGTGCGCTGGGAAACCACCTACGACGACGGCCGCCCGCCCACCCATGCGCTCGGGGCGGATGCGACCGGGCTGATCGCCTATACGCCGGATGGCTGGATGAACGCCAGCATGTCGCGTGCCGGGCGCAGGAATCTCTCCAGCGAATCGGCCCGCACCGCGCCGGCGGCGGAGCGTGTGGCCGCCTTCGACAGTTTTTTCAGTTACGGCGGACGCTACCGGATCGAAGGCGACTACGTCATCCACAGTGTCACGCAATCGCACAACCCCAATCTGGTCGGCACCGAACAGCGCCGCCGCATGGATTTCGACGGCGCGGGCGGGCTCACACTTTCGGCCAGCGACAAGGTGCCGGCGTCGCAGGTGATGCGGCATCATCGTTTGATATGGAAACGTCAGCCGTGAGCCTTTTCGAGACCCACCGCGCGCGCTTCGAGCGCGCCCGCGAGGCCTGTCGCACGCGCGAATACTGGAGCCCGTTCCCCGAGCTGCCGAACAAGTATCCGCATGCCGATTGCGCGCAAGCCGCCGGCAAGCACGCGTTCGACGCGCACCTGAACCGCGCCTTCGTGCTTGACCAGCCCGGCGAAATCGGCCGGCTTGGCGAGGAAATCTCTCCCTACACCCAGGCGCCACTGGGCATCAACTATCCGCGTGCCGATCTCGATCACCTGTTCAGCGCGGCACGCACTGCCATGGATGCCGGCTGGGCGCAGGCGGAACCGGAGCTGCGTATCGGCATATTGCATGAGGTGATCGAACGCCTGTTCGGCCGCATGTTCGAGATCACTTTTTCGGTGATGCATACCACCGGGCAAAGCTACAACATGAGCTATGCCGGCAGCGGCGTCAACGCGCTCGATCGCGGCATCGAAGCGCTGGTCTATGCGCATGCCGCCATGAGCAGCGTCACGCGCCACGCCACCTGGCAGCGCAGCTTCGGCCCTGCCTGCGTTACCCTGGACAAGACTTACCGGCTGGTGCCGCGCGGGGTGGCGGTGTGTTTCACCTGCGCCAGCTTTCCCACCTGGAACGCCTGGCCCTCGATGATGGCCAGTCTTGCCAGCGGCAACGCGGTGATCGTGAAACCCCATCCGGCCACCGTGCTGCCGATGGCGATATCGGTCGAGGTGTTTCGCGGCGCATTGCGGGAAACCGGTTTCGACCCCAACCTTGTGACCTTGGCGGTGGACAGCGTGGCCGAGCCGATCGGCAAGCGGATCGTCAAACACCCGGATGCCGCCATCATCGATTTCACCGGCAGCGTGCGCTTCGGCCAATGGGTGGAGCAAAACGCGCATCCGGCGTTAAGCTTCACCGAAACCGCCGGCGTCAACACGGTGGTGATCGAATCCTGCGACGACCTCGGTGCGATGACGCGCAGCCTGGCCACCACCCTGTGCATGTTCTCAGCGCAGATGTGCACCAGTCCGCAAAACATCTACTTGCCGAAGACCGGCGTGACCGTTGGCCGTGGCGCGGATGCGCGCCTGGTGCCGGCAGCCGAGGTCGCGCGCCAACTCGCCGCTGCAGTAGCCGCACTGGTGCAGGAGCCACGCAAGGCGGCAATGATCCTGGCCTCCATCCAGTCGCCGCAAACACTCGCGCTCATCGCCTGGATGCGCGATGAAGGCGCCAAACGCGGCCAGGTACTGCTCGACTCACGCGCTTACCGGCACCCGGAGTTTGCCCACGCACGCACCGCCACCCCGCTGATGCTGGGTGTGACCTGCGCCGAACGCGACCTCTATGGCGAAGAGCGTTTCGGACCGATTTCGTTCTGCATCGAAACCCTGGATGCCGATGATGCGCTCAAGCAGGCCACGACGGACGTAAAACAGATCGGCGGGCTCACCGCATTCCTGTACTCCACCGACGAGGCCTATATCGCGCGCGCCGAGGCGGCCTATGCGCGCGCCGGCGCACAACTGACGATCAATCTCACCGGCCCGATGCCGCTCAACTTCGCCGCTGCCTACAGCGACTATCACGTCACCGGGCTCAACCCCGCCGGCAATGCTTCGTTGACCGACATGGCATTTGTCGCCAGCCGCTTTCGAATCGTACAATCGCGACGGCCGGCTGCCGCTTGAAACGGCCCCTCACACTGCCCGCTGCCACTGGAAACAAGTCATGACCCAACCCGTTTACATCCTCGGCGGCTACCAGACCGACTTCGCCAAAGTCTGGTCGCGCCAGGGCCAGGACATCTCCGACATGATGCGCGAATCGACCCTGGGCACGCTGGAAAACTGCCGGCTCCAGGCGCAGCAAATCGAATCGATCCATGTCGGCAACGCCTTTGGCGAGCTGCAGAGGAACCAGGCGCACCTTGGTGCGATGGTGTCGGCGGTGGTACCGGAACTGTGGGGCGTGCCGGCCGGTCGCCACGAAGGCGCCTGCGCCTCGGCGTCGCTGGCGGTGTTGGCTGCCATGGCCGAGATCGAGGCCGGTCGCTACGATTGTGTGCTGGTACTGGGCGCCGAGGAATTCAAGAACCTGGCCGGCGACATTGCCTCGCAAAACCAGAACGCGGCCGGCTGGGTCGGGCATGAGCGACTCGATTGCAAATTCCTGTGGCCGGCGGTGTTTGGTCACATGGCGCTGGAGTACGAAAAGCGCTACGGACTGGACCGCAAGTATCTGAACCGGATTGCCGAGATCAACTACGGCAATGCGCGCAAGAACCCGCTCTCGCAAACCCGCAAGTGGCAGTTCAATGAGAAAAGCTTCACCGATGACGATGAAGCCAACCCCGTGATCGAACCCGGCACCCGCCGGCAGGACTGCGGGCAGATCACCGACGGCGCCTGCGGCGTGGTGCTCGCTTCGGCCAGATTCGCGCAGGCACACGCCGAAAAACGCGGCGGCAAGCTTGCCGAGTTGCCGCAGATTCTGGGCTGGGGCCACCGCACCGCCGGCCTGCCCTACATGGAGAAGATCGAACGCAGCCGTGACCAGGCACTGGTCATGCCGCATGTACGCGATACCGTCGACCAGGCATTCCGCCGTGCCGGCATTGCGGATGTCTGGCAACTCGACGGCATCGAAACCCACGACTGCTTCAGCACCACCGAATACATGGCGATCGACCACTTCGGCCTGACCCCGCCCGGCCAAAGCTGGCAGGCAGTCGAAGAAGGCGTGATCGAGCCCGGCGGCAAGCTGCCGATCAATCCCTCCGGCGGCCTGATCGGTTGCGGCCATCCGGTCGGCGCCACCGGCGCGCGCATGCTGTTCGACGCGGCCAAGCAGGTGACCGGCCAGGCCGGCGCTACTCAGGTGGAAGGCGCCAGGACCTTCGCCACCCTCAACATCGGCGGCAGCACGGCCACCGTGGTCAGTTTCGTGGTCGGCGTGCGGCCTTGACCCATCGAACTGCGAATTTTCAGCGGCTACTCGGAACACGCCTCATACCGCCCCTGTAAGCGCAGCGAACGTCACCGATCGTTGGCGCCGCCTCCACCGTCGACTGTCCAGCTGCGATGCCAGTCAACGTTCCACCGCCGCTCACATGCAGGCATTTTTTTGAATCTGCGCCATGACCAACCCTCTAGCCATCGCCGACTCCGGCTCACCACCCTTGATTGCGGCGATCTTTTCCGGGCGCATGCCGCGGCCGCCGGTCGGCCAGCTACTGGGTTCCGAATACCTCGACTACAAGCTCGAAACCGCCGAGGTGCACATGCGCTTCACCGCGCTGCCAGCGTTCATCAACCCGGGCGGCACGGTGCATGGCGGCATGCTGGCCGCGATGCTGGACGAACTGCTCGCCGTGACCATGAGCGTGGTCATGCGCGAAGGCGAATACAACGTCACACTGGACCTGGGGTCGCGCTTCCTGAAAGCGGCGCAATTAGGCACCATCGAGGGCTTTGGCCGGGTGATCAAGCGCGGCCGCGCGGTGGGCTTTGTCGAAGGCGAATTGCGCGATACGCACGGTGCCGTACTGGTGCGCGGCAACGCCACCATGCAGATCCAGACGGGCTTTCCAAAAGCGGGATCCAAAACCCCGTGATGAACGCGTTCGCGCTTGATGCGCAGGGCGCCTCACATGGTCGCGCTGCCGTGCGCCATCGTCCGGTTTGATCCAGGCCGCCACTCGCCTCTGGTCCTCCGCCTGGACCCTGCTGGTGCTGGTCAACCTGTTCTGGGCCGGCAACATCGTGGTCGGCCGCGCGGTTGCCGGCCAGGTGCCGCCGGTCGCGCTGGCCTACTGGCGCTGGACCGGCGCGTTTCTGCTGGCCTTAGGGCTAGCCTGGCCGCATCTCAAGCGCGACTGGCCGGTGCTGCTCAGACATTGGCGCATGATGCTGCTGCTGGCCGTGACCGGCTTCGCCACCTACAACACCATGTCCTACATCGGCCTGCAATACACCACGGCGCTAAACGCGCTGCTGATGCAGTCGGTGCTGCCGGTACTGGTGCTGATCTGGGCCTTCGCCCTTTACGGCGAAAGGCCCGGCATTGCGCAATCCGCGGGCGTGGCGATTTCCCTGGTCGGCGTGGCCACGATCGCCAGCGGCGGATCGCTCGATGCGCTGCTGCATCTTTCGCTCAACCGCGGCGACACATGGATCCTTTTGGCCCTGGCGCTCAACGCCGTCTATGGGCCGCTCTTGCGCCATCGGCCAGACGTGCATCCGCTGAGCTTCATCGTCACGGCCATGGGCTTGGCCTCGCTCTTGATGTTGCCCTTCTACCTTTTCGAGGCGGCACAGGGCGCCACCATTCGCGGTGGCTGGCCCTCGTATGCAGCCATGGCCTACGCCGCGGTGCTGCCTTCGTTCGTGGCCTATTTCTTCTACACCCGCAGCATCGAACTGATCGGTGCTGCGCGCGCCGGGCAGTCGGCCCACATGATGCCGGTGTTCGGCAGCATTCTCGCGGTGCTGTTCCTGGGTGAACGCTTTCACGCCTATCACGTGGCCGGCATCGCGCTGATCGGCATCGGCATCCTGCTGGCTTCGCGCAAGCCGCGCGCCGCGCCTAGATGAGCCGCATCGCGACCGGTGTTTCCCGCAGGCGTGGTTCGATGCACCAGGTCGCAGCGATCAGGGCGCGCAGGCCCGGCCCCTGTTGTTGCAAGTAAAGTACATCCCACGCCAACCCGCGAATTCGCTCCGCCCTCATGAACCCTAGCCCCCGCCCCGTCGACAGCGCCAGCAGCCGGCTGCACACCGAACCCTGGTACCTGCCACTGGCCGACGAAGTCCAGGTATTCGAGGCCGCCTACCGGGCCCGCCTGCCGGTGCTGCTCAAGGGTCCGACCGGCTGCGGCAAGACGCGCTTTGTCGAGCACATGGCCTGGCGCCTGTTCCGCGCTATCGAGAGCCCGCGCCGCGCGATCGAAACACCGCTGATCACAGTGGCCTGCCATGAAGACCTGACCGCCACCGACCTGGTCGGCAGGTACCTGCTCTCGGGCGACGCCACGGTTTGGCTGGATGGCCCCCTGACGCGTGCGGTGCGCAGCGGCGCCATCTGCTACCTGGACGAAGTGGTGGAGGCGCGCAAGGACACCACCGTGGTGATTCACTCGCTGACCGATCACCGCCGCATTCTGCCGATCGAGAAAACCGGCGAGCTGCTCGACGCCCATGCCGACTTTTTGCTGGTGATCTCCTACAACCCCGGCTACCAGAGTGTGCAGAAGGACTTGAAGCCCTCGACCCGCCAGCGCTTCGTGAGCCTGGAGTTCGACTATCCCGCCGTCGCCGTCGAGGCCACCATCATCGCGCACGAAAGCGGTATCGACGCAGGTCTCGCGCAACAACTCGCACTCATCGGCGCGAAGGTGCGCAACCTGCGCGAACATGGATTCGAAGAGGGTGTGAGCACGCGCCTCCTGATATATGCGGCGCAGTTGGCCGCTACCGGCATCGCGCCGCGGCGTGCCTGTGACGTCACAATCGCACGCGCCGTGACCGACGATGCCGAGGTGCAGCAGGCCATCGCCAACATCGTCGATGTCCTGTTGCCGTGAACAGGGTCGCGACGCCGCATGCGCCTGATGCCTGCGTCCGGTTCGCCGACATCCAGCGTATGCTGGCGCTCTTCACCGAAGGCCTGAGCGGACACCACCTGCACTTGAAGCCGATCCAGACGCAGTGCGCGGCCGTCAAGGGCGCAGGTGAACAACGCCACGCGGCCGCGTCGACACCCGTGCAGCTGCGCGGCACCGCTGGCGGCAGCAATGCCATCGCCACCGACGGCGCCAACATCCACCTGCCGGCGCAGATTGCCGACTTCGCCTCGATGCGCCACAACCATGGCGCCTACCGCATCGCCGTGCTGCATCAGATCGGCTACCTGAAGAACGGCACCTTCGAATTTTCTCTGAAGCGGGCAGCGGCGCTGATGGACCTGCCATCGCCCGCACCCGCCAACGCCGCACCCTCCGGCCCGCTGGCACGCCTGATCCCGCAAAAAAAAATCGCCGACCTCGAACGCTTTTTCGCCAGCGCGACGCGCCCGGCACTGTTGCGACGCCTGTTCGTCACGCTTGAAGACCTGCGCATCGATACGGCGCTGCGGCGCGACTATCCTGGCGCGCGCGCCGATCTGGACCGGGTGCTAGGCCACGCACTGGCAGCCCGGCCCGACATCGCGTCGCTGCGACCGCTGGCCGCGCTGATCGAAAGCCTGGTGCAATACTCGCTTGGCGCGCAGCGTCAAGGCCTGCAGGCGCTTGATCGCAGCGGGCTGATGCCCGGGATGCTGGATGTCGCGACCCACATGGAAACAGCAAGCGCCAGTGTCTACGACAGCGCGCGCGGAGCGCTGGCCCTCTGCGCCATGCTGGACGCCCTCATCAGGCGCCCGCCGCGCCCACCCAAGCCCGACGGCGCCCCACTGGCGGACCTGCCGCCCGACCAGGGCGGCGACCCGCAGCAGGAAGCCGGCGGAGAAACGGCTGCCGCGGACGAGGGCGATGCGGATGCCGCCGATGACGAATTCGACGGCCCCGGCGTGGAGTTTCGCGGCGAGTTGCGGCCCGACCTGGTGTATCGACGCATGCGCGGCGGCAGGCCCGGCAGCGTTGCCCAAAACACGGCTGATGCGGATGCGGGCGAGCCGCCATCGCCGACCGACCCGGACGACAAGAGCGTAACCGCAGAGGTGACCACGAGCGGGCGGTTGCGCGCCGCGCGCGCGGCCGCGCACGCCGGGCCGCGCAGCTTTCTTTACGACGAATGGGACTACCACGCACAGCGCTACCTGAAGAGCTGGTGCCGCCTGTATGAGCATCGGCTGCGCGGCGATGATTTTGCTTTCATTGATGAAGCGCGCAAGCGCAACGCGCCCCTGGCGCTGCAGGTGCGCCGGCAGTTCAGTTTCATCCGGCCGGAGTCGTGGCTGCGCGTGCACCGTACCAGCGATGGCGACGAGATCGGCCTAGACAGCCTGATCGAGGCGGTGATCGATCGCCGCACCGGACACGCCAGTGAAGAACACCTGTACATTCGGCGCGACCGCGGCCTGCGCGAGGTAGCCACCGCCTTCCTGGTCGACATGAGCGCCTCGACCGACTTTCCGATTCCGGACCCGGCCGCCAGCGCTGCTGCAGCAAGCGCGCCGGCGCAGCACGACCCCTACATCTGGGGCCGCTCTAGCGGCCCCGTCGATGCCCCGGCCACCCTGCCGCGGCGTCGCGTGATCGATGTTGCGCGTGAAGCCCTGGCGCTGATGTGCGATGCCCTCTCCACCCTGGGCGACAGCCATGCGGTGTATGGCTTTTCGGGTGACGGCCGCGAGAATGTCGAGTTCAATCTGATCAAGGAGTTCGACGAAACCCTGTCGGCACGCAGCTGGGCCGCCCTGGCGGCGATGCAGCCGCGCCGTTCCACCCGCATGGGCCCGGCGATCCGCCATGCTGCGGCCAAACTCGCGCGCCAGCCGATGCGCCGCAAGGTGCTGATCATCGTCTCGGACGGCTACCCGGAAGACCGTGACTACGGCCCCGACCGGCGTGACCGCGAATACGGCATCCAGGACACCGCACAGGCCTTGCTCGAAGCCGAGCGCGCCGGCATCACCAGCTTTTGCATCACCATCGACCCGGCCGGGCACGACTATCTGCGCCGCATGTGCGCCGAAGGGCGTTATCTGGTGATCGATGACGTGCGCGCGCTGCCGGCGCAGTTGACCAAGGTGTATCGGGCGCTGACACGCGATTCGGACGGTCGGCGCGCAAGGCCCGCACGCCTCGCACCCGCGACGGCACGCACTGCGTGAGACAGGCCGGCTGTTCCCGCCAGACTTGCTATGCTCGCTCGATTGTGGAAGATTGTGGCCGATTCTGGCTGATTCTGGCCGACTGCGCAGGGCGGAACCACATCACAACAACACTTTCGGGGACCCGCATGACCATCAAGCTTGGCAGACGCTGCCTGCTCTCCGGCCTCATGGTGTTGCTGCCCGGCGTCACCGCGCTTGGCGCCGACTTTCCGCTGCGCCCGATCACCATCGTCGTACCCTACACGGCCGGTGGCGGCGGTGATGTGCTGGCGCGCCTGTTTGCCGAAAAGCTCAAGGCCCGGTTCAGCTTGCCGGTGCTGGTGGACAACAAGCCGGGGGCCGGCACCCTGATCGGCTCGGAATTCGTCGCCCGCGCACCGGCCGATGGCTACACCCTGCTGCTCACCACCAACACGCTCCTGATCGCGCCGATCCTCAATGCCGCGGCGGCG
>CAYYFR010000034.1:31851-33949 GCA_964470865.1 uncultured Burkholderiales bacterium
GCTGCTCACCACCAACACGCTCCTGATCGCGCCGATCCTCAATGCCGCGGCGGCGAAGTTCGACCCGCAAAAGGATTTCGCGCCGGTGCTGCCGCTCGCAAGCATCGCCATCATCATGGTGGCAAATCCCGCTCTCCCGACCAGGGACGCGGGCGAACTGATCGCTTCCGCGTCCAACCAGGTGCTGAAGGACAGCGAATTTGCGGCCAAGCTCGAGGCCGCCGGATTGAGCGCGCTGGGCGGCAGCCTGGAATCCTGTCGCAGCATCATACGCAACGATTTCGCGACCTGGCAGAAGGTCATCAAGGACGGCAATATCACGTTGCAATAGCAATCCCGGCAATAGCAATCCCGGCAAGCGCAATCCCGGCAAGCGCCCGAACAGGCCCGGACCACCACGCCACCCGGACCCGGATTGCACCCGCCGCTCCATCCACAGACCGCCGCAAACGCGGATCGAGAACCCACATGTCACGCATTTTCCTGACCCACCCGCCCGCAGCACTCGAACAGTACTACGGCGCCCGCGCACTGGCGGCGCTGCGCGCAGTGGCCGAGGTGCGCATCAACCCGTTGCCGCGCGAACTTTCGGTGGCGGAACTGGCCGAAGCCGCAAAAGATTGCGCGCTCGTGATTGCGTATCGCCAGACGCCCGGTCCGGCCGAACTGTTCGAGCGCATGCCCGGCCTGGTGGCCTTTTCGCGCTGCGCGATCGACATTCGCAACATCGATGTCGCCGCCGCCAGCCGCGCCGGCGTGCTGGTCACCCAGGCCAGCGCCGGCTTCATCGCCGCAGTCGCCGAATGGACCATCGGCGCGATGATCGACCTGTCGCGCAATCTGACTGCCATGACCATGGCCTATCAGGCAGGCCAGGTGCCTGCCGCGCCGATGGGCCGCGAATTGCGCGGTGCGACCCTGGGCCTGATCGGCTATGGCCAGATCAGCCGTTACCTGTGCCGGCTGGCCTTGCCGTTCGGCATGCGCGTGCTGGTGAGCGACCCGTATGCGACAGTCTCCGATGCCGCGCTCGAACAGGTGAGCATGAGCGAGTTGCTGGGCGCTGCCGACTATGTGGTGTGCCTGGCGGTGGCCAATGAAGAAACCGAAAACCTGATGAACGAAGCGGCGTTCGCCGCCATGAAACCGGGCGCGTATTTCATCAACCCGTCGCGCGGCAACCTGGTGGACGAAGCCGCGCTCGTGCGTGCGCTGGATGGCAAGCGCCTGGCCGGCTGCGCGCTGGATGTCGGCCGCGCCCCCGACCAGATGCCCACTCCGACGCTGGCGCGCCATCCGCAAGTGATCGCGACGCCACACCTGGCCGGGCTTACACCCGCAGCGATCGAACATCAGGCACTGGAAACCGTGGCCCAGGCCGCCGAGATACTCGCCGGGCGGCCGCCGGTGGGCGCGGTCAATGCGGCGCAGGCGACTAGGCTTATGCGCCTGGCGCGGCCCTGACAAGCTGCCGCCGGTCTCAGCGCCCGCCCTGGGCGAATCGTTCGATATGCGGCAGGAATCCCGGCGTCGCGTTCTGAGCCGCCGCGTACTTTTCCAGCAAGCGCGCCACCTTGGGCGCAGGAAACCCCAGTTGCACGAAAGCGACGCCGCGATCGAATGACTCGGCGTAATGCTCGATCAGCCCATCCTTGAGTAGAAACCGGGCGATGCCCTCGAACGCGATCGGCCGGCCCAGGGATTCCGCGATCTTCGAGCGATAGCTGAAGCGGTAGCGCGCGTAGCCGATGCGCCCATCGGACAGCGGCTCATGGAATTCCCAGCGGTAGTCGCTGCCGCCCTGGTGGAAGCGGCCCAGCATGGCGGCGATCGCCGGGCGGAGGCTGTGGGCGCCGAAAAAATAGTCGTCGTAGACGCCGTCGGCGGTGAACAGGGCGGCGAAGCCTTCGCCGTTGTTGGCTTGGGCGTGGCTTGCGAAGGTATCCAGCAGGTCAGTAAATACGCTCATGACGATCTCCGGTACGGCGTCCGCCCGAGCGCCGGGCCGGTGACGCGAAGCGATCAAGGCTACACTTTACGGCCAGCCATGCCCACCATCGCCAACACCATCGCCAACACCATCGCCAACACCATCGCC
>CAYYFR010000034.1:34049-36096 GCA_964470865.1 uncultured Burkholderiales bacterium
CACCATCGCCAACACCATCGCCAACACCATCGCCAACACCATCGCCGACTCCCCTGACGCTGAGCTGACCCGCAAGGATCTGCTGCCCTCGTTGCGCTCGCTTGCGTTGGTGCTGCTGCTGTTCGCGCTGGCAATCGGGCTCGCGCGCATTTATGCCGTACCGCTCGGCGCGGCGCTTGGCGACCATGCCACGCTCGGCGTCGCGATTTTCTTCGGCACCACCGCGCTTGCGGTGGTGCTGCCGCTCTTCAGCAATCTGCCGCTGGTACCCGTCGCCGTACTGCTGTGGGGGCCGTGGTGGACCGCGCTCATCATCATGCTGGGCTGGGTTGCCGGCGCGGCGCTTTCGTTTTCCCTGGCGCGCCGCGCAAGCCCGCTGATGCTGCGGCTGTTTCCCAGGGTGACGCGCTATGCGCGCATCGACCGCCTGATCCATCCGCGCCACCATGTGCTGTCGCTGGTGTTCCTGCGCATGACCTTCCCGGTGGACATCCTGTCCTATGTGCTGGGCTTGTTCAGCCGCAAGACAACGACCTTAGAAAACGCCGTCTCGACCGCCATCGGCGGCGCCCCCTTCGCGCTTTTGTTCGCGTTTTTCCCGGCCCTGCCGGTGGCCTTGCAGGCGCTGATCTTCGGCGCTGCCGCACTGGTGTTCGGCGCCTACGTGTTCTGGGTAATGCGCAATCACCCGCATCCGCCGCACGAACCCACGCATTGAAGGCGGCCCAAAGACACTCCCGCGCCAGCAGTTCGTACCAGCGGCGCCGACAATGCTGTCGCTTGCCGCCCGCGCCCGGCGCCTGGCAGCGCTGCGCGATCTCAACCAAATGCGCCTGGCCGCGGGCTACGTCCTGGCCGGCGCATCGAAGTAAAACACTTTCTTGAAGGCCTCCAACACGGCCAGACCATGGCCATCCTGCACCTCTCGGGCCACCGAATCCGGCATCGACACATCGTCCCGGCCCTCGGAAATGCCGGTGATCACCGTCAATTGCACCGCGTCGGTGGTGCCGACATTGCGAAAGCCGCGATAGACGTTGGGCGGGCAGGAAAACACATCCCACTTGTCGAGCGTAATGGTGTGTTCGACCGGGTCGCCGATGCGGTATTCGATGCGCCCGTCGAGCACCATGAAGGTCTCGTAGGTGTCATTGTGCGAATGCAGGCACGGGCCCTGGCCCGGCGGCATGATCGAGATGAACATGGTGGTGCGCGCAGCGCCGACGATTGGTGAGTAGCTGCCGAACGGGTTCTTGGTGCCGTCCAGGATCACCGGCATGATCTTGCGCGCAAAGATGATGTCGACGGCTTCCTGCGAAATGCCGGCCAGCTCGGTGGTGCGGGTGGTCATTTCACGCAACTGGCCGAAACGGCTGACGCGGCCGTCGAGTTCCTGGCGGGTCGGGGTGTGGATTTTTGGCATGGCGATCTCCAACGAATTGATCAACGAGAGGGGCCACCCTGCGGCGCGCACCCGGCAGTAGCCGACGACTGTGCGCCGGCCTGGCTACAGCAAAGATGTATGAAGTGGCCCGCTTACCGGCGTCGGATTCGCTCGGCAAGCACCAGCGCGGTCATGCGTACAACAGGCCTCAAGCGCGCGGCACCGGGGCTGCCCAACCTGCTCGAGCTACTTGTGGCAGGCCCCCGCCCTGCCCGGCGGAATGCGCGGCAACCGTCATGCCCCGCAGCGGCAATCTGCGCCTGTGTGCAATACAGCCCACATCGCGCCGGCCGGGCCCGGACGCGGATCAACTGCGACCGTAATCTGCGACCATGCAGCCGACGGGGCGCGGGATCAAACCCGCTTCTTTTCCTCTTTCTTCACTTTCTTGGCATCACGCTTTTCCTTGAGTGTCTTGCTGGGTTCCTTCTTTTCCTGCTTCTTCTTCTCCTGACCTTTGGCCATGCTGTCTTTCCCTCTCAAAAGGTGGTGAATTCATGTCACGGGCTTGCGCCCCTCGATTCGTCGATGGCAACCTTGCCGCTATCGGCAGAACATTGCAATAATGCACTGTATCGGCCAATCGCGCACGACTTGCGTGCC
>CAYYFR010000034.1:36196-37938 GCA_964470865.1 uncultured Burkholderiales bacterium
GCGGCTGCGAAAGCATCGGCTACGGGAAGTTGATGCGGCGAAATTCGATCATCCCGAAATGTGTGGCGCTGTGGGGTGAAGCCAGAGCTACATGGATTCACAACTGCGCCACTTCAAAGTGCATGCCATCCCGCCGCGAAAAATGCCCGCCCCAGTAGAACCCGTGGCGATGCGCCAGCGGCACCAGTTCGAACACGCAGCCCGTGCGCCCCGGCAGCGCCGGCTGCGCCCCCAGCGGATTCCACTGCACGTTGATGTCGAACGCGGTGCCGAACGCGTGGTTGCTCACCGTGGAAGTACTGCCACGCACGAAACGCGGGTTGTAGGCGCCGCCGAAACTGCGTACTCGATCGATCAGCCCGGCGTCGTCCCAGGCCTGCCACAGCGCCACCAACGCAGTTGCCGCCTTGCGATGGAAGAAAACATGCGCACTTTGCGAAGCACCCTTGATGCCCGCCAATTGCGGCACCCGCACCTTGATCAGGCTGTCACGGTCCCAGCGGTTGGTGATGCGGATCGCTTCGGGGTTGCCGGCCACCGGCGCGCCGCTGAATTCGAGCGGGCCGAACGTCGCCTGCCGAGCGGCATTGCCGGTCAACGGCGGAAAGTCCGGCAGAGCCGGAAACACCGCCAGCGCATCGTCGACAAACGGCACCAGTTCGAAGCCCAGCATGGCCGCACGCCCGAAGGTCCGGTTGCCGACCGCCCCATCGATGCCGAGCTTGTGTTTGGCCTGGAAGGCGCGCGTGGCCAATTCAGTGGCGGCATCGAAGCTGCCGTTGACGCCGAGTGCGAACCCCTGCCCGCGCAGAAAGGTTTGCCATTGGCGCACGGCTGCGCCGCTCGAGCCCTGCTTCAGAACCTTCATGATTGCCTCCGGATTTCAACGAACAAAGCGCCGCAATGCTGCGGGCGGTGCCAGGCCCGAAAAGTCAGCACCACCTCACACACGAGGAATGGTGCCACCAGCGTCATCAGGATCGCCAACCCAGGGTCATGGCCGGGCGCCAGATCCGATACCAGCATGCCCGCTGCCGATGCGCTCAGCGCCGCCAGCGCGAGGGAAGCCGCGAGGATGCACCCCTTGCTGCGCGCGCAATAGTCGGCCAGGGCGCTGCGCCAGAAGGATGCAAGTGACAGGCGTGACATGCAAAAAGTGTAGCGGACAAAGCGCTAAGGATGTGCGCCGACGCGCAACCGGCATGCCGATCCCGCTGCCCCTGTGGATCGCTCTCCAGCCACGGCGCGTGCCGGCGCGGCTGTACCTTCCGCCCAACCCATCGCCCAGGCGCCCCAGGCGGCAGTGCTGCTGATAGCATTGCAAGCCTCGGCAAACCGGCCTGACAGATCCTTTCAAAGGTGACACCACAATGCTGCAACCCGGCCTGATGATGGACGCCCCGCTCCTGCTCTCGGGCATCATCGAGCATGCCGCCGCGCAATATGGCGAGGTCGAAGTGGTTTCGCGCGAAACCCACGGGCCGCTGTTTCGTTACACCTACGCGGATTGCGCGGCGCGGGCGCGCAAACTGGCCAACGCGCTGACGGCGCTGGGCCTGGAACAAGGCAGCACGGTGGCCTCGATCGCCTGGAACAACCACCGCCACCTCGAGGCCTACTACGCGGTGTCCGGCAGCGGCATGGTGATGCACACCTGCAACCCGCGCCTGCACCCGCAGCAGCTGATCTACATCATCAACCACGCCGAAGACCAGGTAGTGTTGTTCGATGCCACCTTCGCG
>CAYYFR010000035.1:0-37645 GCA_964470865.1 uncultured Burkholderiales bacterium
CCACCAGCGCTGCCTTGTCCAGGCGCAGAGGCATCAGGTACACCAGTGCCGGCGGGCCGCCGGCATGCGCGACGAAGCTGGTGTAGCCGCCAATCGAGGTCCAGAAGCTGCCGCGCGCCAGGCCTGGACGCGCCGGCTTGGGCGCGGCCGGCAGCATCCAGCGCGACAGCGGGTACACCACCGCGATCAGCCCGACGATGATGCGCACAAGGTTTTCGTCGAGTGCGCGGAAAGTGGCCCAACCGACCAGGGTGCCAATCAGCCCGCCCCCCAGCATGGTGGCCAACACTTTGAAATCCGCTTTGCGCCAGAACTGCGTGAGCCCGAAGAGATCCATGAAAATCAGGATCGGCAGCATCACGCCGGCCGCCTGCAGCGGCGAAATCGCCAGCGCCAGCAGGGGTACCGAGAGACCCGAAAACGCCCCGGCGAATCCACCCTTGGAAATCCCGGTCAACAGGATCGCGGGAATCGCCGCCAGGTAAAAAGCCGGGGTGTCGATAAAATCCAAGTCCGGCCCGTCAGAGTGGTGCACGCATGCTTACATGCGGGATGTCAACTTCAAGAAACTGCGGGCCGAACGCGACGAATCCGTGTGCCACATAAAACGCCGCGACATAGGTCTGCGCGTTTAAGACGATTGCCGAAAAACCTTGCAGTCGCGCCTCCTGCATCAGGCTTGCGAGGATGAGTCCGCCGGTGCCGCCGCGACGCGCCTGTGCCAGCACCGCCATGCGCCCGATGTGCCCGACGCCCGCGCGCTCGGGGTCGAACTGCGCCGGCAGCAGGCGCCCGGTACCGATGGCCACACCGCGCGCATCACGTGCGACGGCATGGACCGCAAGGGCATCCCATTGATCCCATTCGAGTTCGCGCGCAATCCCCTGCTCGACCAAGAATACCGCCTCACGCACGCCGCGCGCCTCATCGCCCAGCACATCCCAGGTGCCGACATCCACCTGCACGGCACCCGCCTTCGAGGAATCTGTCACCGCCAAATTATAATCGGCACCCACTGCTGGACGATCAATCACGAAGGAAGGGCGCAATGCTGCAAAGCCGCTGGGCCACTGCAAGCATGCCGGCCCAGGATCCCCTGGCACAGGCCCTGCACGCCGCGCGCCTGATCGGTGCGCAACCCGAACTGGTGCTGCACGGTGGCGGCAACACCTCGGTCAAGCTCGAACGCGACGGCCGGCAGCTACTCTATGTCAAGGGCAGTGGCGCGGACCTGGCGCGGGTGACCGCACAGGACTACACGCCGCTGGACCTGGCGGCAACCCGTGCCTTGCTCGACGATGCCGCTCTGGACAACAGCACCATGTATGCCGCACTTGCGCCCCATGTACTGGACCGCGCCGCGCCGCGCCCATCGATCGAGACCCTGATGCACGCCGGTCTGCCGCCTGCGCACGTGATCCATACGCATGCCGCGCCGATTCTGGCGATCGCCAATACGCGGCGCGCCACGATGCATCTGCGCGCCGCCTTCGGCCGCCGCGCACCGGTGGTCGACTATCATCATTCAGGCGTCTCTCTGGCGCGCGCGTGTGTGACCGCCTGGCGTGCCGCCGACGCGGCCTGCGTCGAGGGGCTGATTCTCGCGCACCACGGTGCGCTCGCCTGGGGACACAGCGCCGAAGAGGCGTACGCGCGCATGCTGGGGCTGGCCAATCGCGCCGATGCCTATCTCGAAGCGCATGGCGCACCACGCGCAGCGCCCAGCGACACAGCGCAGCGCGCAATGCCAGCGCAGACCCTGCTCACGATCGCGCGCCTGCGCGCGGGCGCCTGCCGCATCGCCGGGCGCGCGCTGGTCGCCACAGTGCGCTACGACGCCGCGATCGGCGCCTTCGCACGCCGCGCCGATCTCGCCGACATCACCGGTCAGGGTCCATCGACTCCCGGTCATGCCATCTTTACCAAGCGGGTGGCGCTCGTCGGTGGCGATGTCGACCGCTTCGCCTTGGCGTATCGCACCTATCTCGGCGACTGCGCGCTCGTTGATTGCGCACCGCGGGTGGTGCTCGACCCGGCGTTTGGCATGCTCGCCTTGGGCGTCAGCAAGCGCCATGCCGATATCGCTGCCGACGTTTTCGCGCACGATTGCGCGATCATGGCGCGCGCAAGCGCGCTTGACCGCTACGCAACCATCGCACCCGAAATGATGCGCATGGCGGAGATCGAGTACGCCGGCTTCGAAGCGCACGTGGCGCGCGATCAACCACTGGCCGGCCGCGTACTGGTGATGGATCGCGCGCTGGAACGCGGCACCATGATCGCCGGCCTGCTCGAACGCGGCGCCGCAGTCGCCGCGCTTGACGCGAATCCGCAGGTCACCAGGCTTTTCGATACCCCCAGCTATCTCGGCCTCGACTCGACGGCCGCAGCAAGCGATGACCGCGCGTGCAAGACCCTGATCGAGCAGGTGGTGCGTGCCTTCGGCGGGGTCGACGTGGTTGACAGCGCAGCCGCCTGGCGAACAATTTTTGCTCCATACCTTGCCATCAGCAATGCCTGACATCCAAACCCTGCGCTGGATCCCCGGCGCCATCCCGGCACTTGAATTGATCGACCAGCGCGTTCTGCCGCGCCGTCTCGAATGGCGCAGCTACGCCGCCCGTACAGGTGCCGCGGGCGTGGCCCGGGCCATCCGCAGCATGGTGGTGCGCGGTGCGCCGGCAATCGGTATCGCCGCCGCCTACGGCATGGCACTGGAGGCGGCACGCCAGCGCCATCGACCGATTGCCGCGGCGCGCGTTGCACTGGCAGGCGCTGCCCAGGCGTTGGCGGCAAGCCGGCCCACGGCAGTCAACCTGTTCTGGGCGCTGGCACGGGTGCGCCGCGCGATCGATGCGCATCATGGCGACAGCGAACGCCTGTTCACTACCCTGCTGCGCCTGGCGTGCCGCATGCAGGCCGAAGATATCGCGATCAACCGCGCGATGGGACGCCATGGCGCTGCCTTGCTGCACAAAGGCGCTCGCGTTCTGACCCACTGCAATGCAGGCGCCCTGGCGACCGCCGGTTACGGCACGGCACTCGGGGTTGTGCGTGCGGCGCGCGCGAAGATCGCCCACGTCTGGGTCGACGAGACCCGCCCCTTCCTGCAAGGTGCACGCCTGACGGCGTGGGAGCTGATGCAGGAAGATATCCCGTGCACCTTGATCACCGACAACATGGCTGGGCATTTCATGCAGCGTGGCGCGGTCGACGCGGTCATCGTCGGCACCGATCGCGTCGCGGCCAACGGCGATGTGGCCAACAAGATCGGCACCTTCGCGCTGGCGGTGCTGGCACGCCACCATCGCATTCCGTTCTACGTGGCCTGCCCGCTTTCCACCATCGACATGGCAACGCCCGACGGCGCCGGCATTCCGATCGAGGAACGCGCAGCCTCCGAGGTCACCGGCTACGCCGGCGTGCGCTGGGCCCCGGTCGGCGTGGCAGTTGCCAACCCCGCCTTCGACGTGACTCCGGCCCGCCTGGTCACCGCGCTGATCACCGAGCGCGGCGTCATCGACAAGCCGAACCGCGCGCGCCTGCGCGGGTTCCTCGCGACATGAAGTCGACACTGCGCGCAGCAAGCATCTACGCCTGGGCCTGCTTTGCCTGGCTGGCAACGGCGCAGGCGAGCGCGGCGAGTTTTGACTGCAATCGCGCGCGCAGCAAACTCAATCGCGTCATCTGCTCGGATGCAGCGTTGTCACGACTCGACGAAACGGTTTGGAACACCTATGGCGAACGTATCCGCGGCTTGACCGCGTTGCAATACGCCCATGTGCGCGAGCGTCATCTGCTATGGCGCAGATCGCGCGGCCTGTACGAAACCACGGTCGAGGCGTTGATCCACGAATATCAGAGCCACCTGGCCTGGTTGACCCATCCCTTGCTCGGGCTTGAAGGCCGCTACCTGCGTAGCGGTCTCGCGTCCCCTGACGCGCATCTCGAGGTTGAGGTCGATGTTCGCTCGCCGCAGGCGCTTGCGTTGCGCGGCCTGGCGACCGCGCCGATTGCGCTGGCCTGGCAAGCATCGGTACGGCATGATCCCGATACGGGTTCCTTGCCCGGAGAGGCCCAACGCGACCAGGGTCTGCAACTCAGAGTCCAGCCGCAGTCGCCTGGCAACGCCGCCCCACTGACCGCGACCTGCGAGTTCAATATCGCATTTGCCGAAGACCTGGCCGTGCTCACCAGCAATGGCGAATGCGGCGCATACTTTGATGGCGGCTATGCCAGAACCTTGCGTGACTGACAGCGCACAACCCCCAGCCAGGATGGAGTAACCATGAACAAGGAACGCAGCGGGCAGTTCATGCAAAAGGTGGTCGGCGATGTCGGCATCGCAATGGCCGCGGCCCTGGTGCTGACGGGAGACAAGGCCGGACTCTTCAAGGCGATGGCCGGCGCCGGAGCGCTGCGGGCGACAGACCTGGCCGCCCGCTCCGGTATCCATTTGCGTTACGCCGAGGAATGGTTGGCTGCGATGGCATGTGCCGGCTATGTCGAATACGACGGCAATGCCGATACCTTCCTGCTGCCGGAAGAGCATGCGGTTTTTTTTACCGATCCGGCTTCCGAGTACTACCTGGGAGGCCTGTTCACCGGCCTGCCCGGACTGATGGCGATGGCGCCACAACTCGGCCGCGCGTTCGCCAGCGGCGGTGGCATCAACTTCGCCGACTTTGGTGACCAGTTGCCTCTGGCGCTGGAGAGCATGAACCGCTCGGTGTACGAAAATCGCCTGGTGCGCTCGTGGCTACCGACCATGCCGGCGGTGGTGCAAAGGTTGCAACAGGGCGGCCGCGCGATCGACGTCGGCTGCGGCACCGGCATCGTACCGCTCACCCTGGCACGCGCGTTTCCGCAAGCCAAGATCGAAGGACTCGACCTCGATCTGCGTTCCATCGAGATCGCGCGTGGCTACGCGCAGGTGGCCGGTCTGGCCGAACGCGTGCGCTTCACGCAAGGTGCCGTAAGCGCGCTCGGCAGTGACGGAAAGTACGATTTCATCAGTACCTTCGACGTGATCCATGACCTGCCCGATCCGGCAGGGGCCCTGCGCGACATCCGCAACGCGCTGGCCGACGGCGGCACCTACCTGATGGTCGAACCGCGCGTCGACGACAAGCTGGAAAACAACCAGGGCAACCCCTTCGGGCGCATGCTCTACGCCATCAGTTGCCTGCACTGCGTGCCGCAGTCGCTGGCGCAGGGCGGGCCGGGATTGGGGGCGTGCTGGGGGCCGACCAAGGCGCGCGACCTGGCACTGGCAGCCGGGTTTGCGAGCTTCACCGCGCTGCCGATTCGCAGCCCTGCGATGGCGTTCTATGAAGTTCGCTGAGTCTGCGCCTGATTGTCGAATCCGCGCACCCGGCGCAGCATCAAATCGAACCGAAGCGCGTGCGCGACCCTATGCCGTGATCCTGATGAACTACGCCGCCGGCCCGGCTGGTCGCGCCGCGCGGCCGAACGCGGAAGCACTACGCCTGCCATGGTCGCGGGTTCACCAAGGGCCTCGCAAACCCGCAGGGCTCTGGCCATATGCACTTTTGTTGCGGCAGCTTGCATCAATATGGCGGGGATTTCCTGCACATCCTGTGGCTGTGGCAGAGACCGACAATGCCAAGTCCGATCATTTACCGGCACACGCCGAGTGCCCGGGCGCCTGGTTGACCAGCATGGTCGGCACTGCCGGCTAGGGCTCGTGCCGCCGATTACCCCACAGCGCCATCCAGCCCGCGCGACCGAGGCGTTGCAGAGTCTCGATGTTGGTGGCGTAGATGCGATCGGCTGCGGGAAATGCCGCAACCGCGCGGTCGACACTGTCTTCGCGGAGCAGGTGCAGGGTCGGGTACGGCGAGCGGTTGGTGTAGTTGGCAACGTCGTCGGGTTCGGTGCCGGCGAACCGGTAATCCGGATGAAAGCTTGCCACTTGCAGCACCCCTTCCAGACCGAGCTCATCGATGGCGCCATCGGCGATATCGAGAAAATCGTTGTAGTCGAGGAAGTCGGTGAGCACATAAGGGTGCATCAACAAGGTGGTGTCGCAGACCTGCGGGTCCGCATTTGCGAGCATTTGCAACTCGCGCCCGAGATCAGCCAGCAATTCTTCCTCAGTGCGCGCCGGGCTCACTACGTAGCGAATCTGATCCTTGAGATGTACCGCCTTGGCGAACGGGCACAGGTTCAATCCGATCACGGCTCGCTCGAGCCAGACTCTGGTTGCCGGGATCACGGCTTCCGGGTTCGCCGGGCGGTTCAATGCGGTCGTCATGCCAGCACCTTGCCGCGCAGGGCCTTGGTCAGGCCGCGCTTGACCTTGGTATCCACGCGTTTGCGCCGCGCCGACTTCGACGCCTTGGTCGGGCGCCGCACCCGCGGCGCTGTCGCGACACTGGCGACCAGTTGCTGCAGACGTTCGAGCGCCTCGGTGCGGTTTTTCTCAAGACTGCGATGCGCCTGCGCCTTGATGATCACCACTCCGTCAGCGGTAATGCGTTGGTCAGCTAGCGCCAGTAGGCGCGCCTTGACATCTTCCGGCAACGACGAGGCATGCACGTTGAAACGCAAGTGCACCGCGTTGGAAACCTTGTTGACGTTCTGCCCGCCGGCGCCTGCTGCGCGAATAGCGCTGAAGTCGCACTCGAATTCATGAACTTGGATTTGGTCGGTAGACATGGTGCAACGCGCAAAGGAAACACTGAACAAGTCCGTCGGTCGAGAAAATCGCTTTTGCAAGATGGTGAATCGAAAAGCTTGTTTGTTCGAAAGTCCGAATGCGAGGGACTTGTTCAGCGTTTTCTGAAGAGCCAGGAAAGAGCGCCGCTTCGGCGCATCACGCCGCCAGCCTGCCCCACAGGTCGTGCGTGTCGCTGCCGGTGACTTTCACATTGACGAACTCGCCAACCTTCAATCGGGCCTGGTCGGCGCGTCGTTCGGGCCAGTCGATGAACACGTTGCCGTCGATCTCCGGCGCGTCGGCGCTGGAGCGTGCGACCGCGCCGTCGGCGTTGACCGTGTCAATCAGTACTTTCAGGGTCTTGCCGACCTTCCTGGCGAGGCGCTTTTTCGAAACCCGCTCCTGCACCTTCATGAATTCGGCGCGCCGTGCTTCGCGCACGTCATCCGGCAACGCACCCGGCAGATCGTTGGCGCGCGCACCATCAACCGGCGAATAGGCGAAACAACCGGCGCGGTCGATTTGCGCGGCTTCAACGAAGTCGAGCAATTCCTGAAATTCAGCCTCGGTCTCGCCCGGAAATCCGGCGATGAAGGTCGAGCGGATGGTGATCTCGGGACACACCGCACGCCAGGCCTCGATGCGCTCCAAGTTGCGCTCGCCCGACGCCGGACGCTCCATCAGTTTCAGGATGCGCGGGCTGGCATGCTGGAACGGCACGTCAAGGTAAGGCAGGATGCGCCCTGCGGCCATCAGCGGAATCACCCGATCCACGCTCGGGTAGGGATACACGTAGTGCAAGCGCGTCCATACGCCCATCTCGCCCAAGGCAAGCACAAGTTCTTCCATGCGCGTCCTGATCGGCGTGCCATTCCAGAAGCCGGTACGGTACTTGACGTCCACCCCGTAGGCCGAGGTGTCCTGCGAGATGACCAGCAATTCACGCACACCCGCCTTGACCAGGTTTTCGGCTTCGCGCAGCACCAGCCCGATGTCGCGGCTTACCAGGTCGCCGCGCATCGAGGGAATGATGCAGAAGGTGCAGCGATGGTTGCAACCCTCGGAAATCTTCAGGTAGGCGTAGTGCTTCGGGGTCAGCTTGATGCCCTGCGGCGGCACCAGATCGGTGAACGGATCGTGCGGCTTGGGCAGGTGCGCGTGCACCGCAGCCATCACTTCCTGCATGGCATGCGGGCCGGTGACCGCCAACACCTTCGGGTGGGTCTGGCGCACCACATCACCCTTGGCGCCCAGGCAACCGGTGACGATCACGCGACCATTCTCGGCCAGGGCTTCGCCAATGGCATCGAGCGACTCCTTGACCGCCGAATCGATGAAGCCGCAGGTATTGACCACCACCAGGTCCGCGCCCTGGTAGGAAGGCGACACGCCGTAGCCCTCGGCGCGCAGCTGCGTAAGGATCTGTTCGGAATCCACCAGCGCCTTGGGGCAGCCAAGCGAAACGAAGCCGACCTTGGGCGGGTTGGCGGACGCGGCGCTGGTATTGTTGTCGGTCATCTCTTCACACCTGAAAAACAAAGAGCGCCGCGAGGCGCCCTTGCGGACATGCGCACCAGGGTCTACTTCTTGCCTTGCTCGCCCGGAAACGGAAACCCGGTGAACATGGTCTTGGCCTGGTTCTGGAACTGGTCCTGCATTTGCAGGAACATGTTCTTGCTCTGCTCGATGTAGTTGCTCATCATGCCCTGCATCATCGGGCCCTGGAAATTCATGAACTGCGCCCAGGCGTCCGGGCTGGCACCGGCACCCGGCACGGGCTTGCCATTGGCGGCAAACAAGGCCTTGGACTGCTCGGCCATGCGTTCCTGGATATCCAGAAAAGCCTGGATGTTCTTTTCCAGATAGGTCCCCATCATGCCCTGCATCGCATGCCCGTAAAACCGGATGATGTTCGACAAGACCGGCGCGGAGAACATCGGCTTGCCGCCGGCTTCCTCGTCGAGAATGATCTGCAGCAGGATCGCCCGCGTCAGGTCCTCGCCGGACTTGGCGTCAAGCACCTTGAAGTCTTCCTGATCGAGCACCAGTTGCTTGACATCGACAATCGTGATGTAGGTGCTGGTCTGCGTGTCATACAGGCGACGGTTCGGGTACTTCTTGATCAGACGGGTATCGGCCATGGTGTCTCTACCTCGTGAATGTTGTACCTGCACCCGACCTGCAACGGGGCGTGTGACCGGCGTTATCGACTCACACCGCGCAAGTCAAATGACGCACTGCAAAAAGAGAGCCGCATTCTACACGTTTGGCATGCACCGTCATGACCTTGCAAGCACATGCTGATGGCATGGAAAACCCGAGGGCCGATGCAGCCACGCAACCGGCAACATTCGCCTCCCGCAGGTGCTCAACCCATGTGCAATCCACCATTGAGCGAGAAGTCTGCGCCAGTCGCGTAGCCGCCGTCGTCTGATGCGATCCACGCCACGATCGAGGCGATTTCCTCGGGCTGACCGAGCCGCTTGACCGGAATGGTGGCGACGATTTTCTCCAGCACGTCGGGGCGGATCGCGCGCACCATGTCAGTACCGACGTAGCCGGGCGATACCGTATTCACGGTAACACCCTTGCCGGCCAGTTCCTGTGCCAGCGCCATGGTGAAACCGTGTATCGCCGCTTTGGCGGTGGAATAGTTGGTCTGGCCGAACTGGCCTTTCTGCCCGTTGACCGAAGAGATGTTGATGATGCGCCCGAAATTGCGGTCGCACATGTCGTCGATCACCTGCTTGGTCACGTTGAACAGCGAGTTGAGGTTGGTGTCCATCACCGCATCCCAATCAGCCTTGCTCATCTTGCGAAACGAACCATCGCGCGTGATGCCTGCGTTGTTGACCAACACGTCGATCGGGCCGTGCTCCGCTTTGGCTTTCTTGAACGCCTCAACGGTTGAATCCCAGTCCGATACGTTGCCCACCGAGGTGTAAAACGTATAGTCCAGCGCCTTTTGCTCACCTATCCACTTGTTGTAATCGCGGCTCGGCCCGCAACCGGCGATCACAGTGAAGCCATCCTTGTGAAGGCGCTGGCATAGTGCGGTACCAATGCCACCCATGCCGCCGGTTACATATGCGACTTTTGCCATTTTGCTTCTCCTTCGGTCAGAAACTTTATTGGGATTGAAATCGGTCAGACCCGTACTTTGACATATTCTCCCGGCGCCGGCCCCAGCGGCCGGTATTGCGCATTGCCGGGCCGCGCGCGCGCAGGCACCGCGCGCCCTTTGAAACACGCCAGCCATGTGCTCCAGTCGGTCCACCAGCTGCCCGGCATTTCGGTCGCCGCGGCCAGCCATTGCTCCGCCTGGATCGGCGGGCTCACGCCATCCTCGTCGACACACCAGAAGCTGCGCCTGCATTGCGCCGGCGGATTGACGATTCCCGCGATGTGCCCGGAGGCACCCAGCACAAAACGTGTTGCGCCAGAGACAAGGCCCATGCTGGCGAATGCCGAGCGCCAGGGTACGATGTGGTCTTCGCGCGTGGCCAGCACATAGGTCGGCATCTCGAGCAGGGTCAGATCCACCGGTTGATCCAGCGATCTCAGTACTCCCGGTTTGCGCAAGCTGTTTTCAAGATACATGTTGCGCAGGTACCAGCAATACATGGGGCCTGGCAGGTTGGTGCTGTCGGCATTCCAGTACAACAGGTCGAAGGCGCGCGGCGCATGCCCTTCGAGGTATCCATGACTGACATAGTTCCACACCAGTTCCCTGGGCCGCAACGCGGCAAAGGCGCCAGCCAGCTCCTGGCCCGACAACAGGCCGCCCGCTGCAAGCGCGGCCTCGCGTAGTGCCACGGTGGCCGGGTCGACAAACACCGCCAACTGCCCTACCTCGGAGAAATCCAGCAGGGTCGCCAATAGCGTAAGACTTTCGACCGGTCGTTCGCCGCGCGCGGCTAAGGCCGCCAGCGCCGTTGAAAGAATGGTGCCGCCAACGCAGAATCCGAGTGCATTGATGGTCTTGCTGCCGCATATGTGACGCACCGCCGCGATCGCATCGACCACACCCTGTTGCAGGTAATCATCCCAGCCCAGATGCGCCTGCGCAGGGCCCGGATTGCACCATGACACCATGAACACCGTGTGCCCGGCCAGGACGCAATGACGCACGAAGGAATTGTCGGGCCGCAGATCAAGAATGTAGTACTTGTTGATGCATGGCGGCACGATCAACAACGGCCGCGCGCCCACCTTGGGCGTCGCAGGCAGGTACTGGATCAACTCCACCAACTGGTTTTTCATCACCACCGCGCCCGGGCTTGTCGCCAGATCGCGCCCGACCTCGAAGGCCGCCTCATCGGTGTTGCTGACCCGACCGCGCGCCACGTCCGCCGCCATCAGGCGCATGCCGGCCGCAAGACTGGCGCCGCCGCTATCGACGGCCCGCCGGATCGCCTGCGGATTGGTGGCCAGAAAATTCTCCGGGTTGAGCGCCGCCATCCAGTGCTCGGCGGCGAATGCGAGCCTCGCACGCGTGGCCGCGTCGGTTTCCAGCCCCGCGATCCATCCCCGAGCGGCTGCACAGCCGGCCGCATAGGAACGCGCAACCCACTGGTCCATCGAAACTGCCGAATCCACACCATTCTCCGCTGCAGGCACGCCACCGACTCCTGGTTGATCCGGTCCACGTCCGCATTCTGCGCCGGCAAGATTACATGAAGCTTGAGAGGGCGCTGAACGTGCCCTGTATTGCGCACCTCGAACCGCACTCGCGCACCAAACAGGGTCCTGTGGGCCAGTCGTTCTCCTGTAACCTTAGGGCTTTCGCCGAATCCGCGACGCTGCGTTGGCGTCGCATCCAAAAAAATGCACAAAAGCCTATCGCCCTGGCCGGCACCGGCACAGGCCGGCATGCGGGTCGAAGACATCGATACCCCGGCCCTGGTGCTCGAACTCGAAAGTTTCGAGCGCAATCTCGTACGCATGGCCGAGTTTGCCGCCAAGCGCAAGCTGCGCCTGCGACCACACGCGAAGATGCACAAGACGCCGGCGGTCGCCGCAGCGCAGTTGCGCTTAGGTGCTGTGGGCATCTGCTGCCAGAAAGTCAGCGAAGCCGAAGCCATGGTCGATGGCGGTGTCGCCGATGTCCTCGTCACCAACGAGGTCGTGGGGGCGGGCAAACTGGCACGACTGGCCGCGCTGGCGCGGCGCGCGCGGGTCGGCGTTTGCGTCGACGACATCGACAACGTTGCAGACCTGGCCGCCGCCGCACGTTCTGCCGGGGTCACCCTCGACGTATATGTGGAAATCAATGTTGGCGCCGGGCGTTGCGGCGTGGTTCCTGGCATCGCCGCAGTGGAACTGGGGCGCGCGATCAACTTGCAGCCGGCCCTGAGATTGAGCGGCCTGCAGGCCTACCACGGAAGCGCCCAGCATCTGCGCACCGCCGCACTGCGCGCAGCGGCGATCGACGCTGCCGCGGCGGCAGCGGACGCCACCCGCACCCTCTTCATCAGTGCCGGCCTGCCCTGCCCGCTGGTGACCGGTGCCGGCACCGGCACCTTCATGCTCGAAGGCTCTGGCGGGGTATACGACGAACTGCAGCCGGGCTCCTACGCTTTCATGGATGCCGACTACGCGCGCAACGAATGCGACACGCCGTTCGAGCATAGCCTTTTTGTGCTGACCACCGTGATGAGCCGCGGCGGCGCCGGCCCGGGTGAGACACCGACCCGTCTGGTGGTGGATGCCGGCCTCAAGGCGCACAGTGTCGATTCCGGTTTGCCAACGGTGCATTCCGATGCAACTGGCGCGCGGTTGGCTGGCCTCAAGTTCCAGGGCGCCTCCGACGAGCATGGCGTCATCGCGGTCGACGCAGGAACGGTGGCGCTGCGCTTGGGCGCCAAACTTCGGCTGATACCGGGTCATATCGACCCGACGGTCAACCTGCACGACTGGATCGTCTGCTTACGCGACAACCGGGTCGAAGCGGTATGGCCGGTCGCTGCACGCGGCGCGATGTGGTGAGCCGGGTCAGCGCGGTCGTGCTGGTGAATGGTCCGCGCCAGCTGCTGCGTGCCATGCGCAAGCGGGTGGTCGAAGGTTTGAGCGTGGAGGGCGACGCATTGCGCATGACGCAGTCACACGCCCACGACCAACTCGAGTTCAGCATCGATGCCGCCCACGGTCTGCCCTACCCCGCGCTTGTCGCCGCGTCCGCACGCTATCCCGACTGCGTCCTCACTGTCGAATGGGAGGCGGACGGAGCGCGTGGCCGCACCAGCATCCGCAATGGCGAGGTGGAAAGCAGCGACGCCGGCGCAGCCGCAGACCACGCCCTGACGGAATCGATCGAGGTCGACGACTCGGGCGCGCTATGCATCGGCCTGGCGCTGCCGCTTGAATCCGGCATTGCAAGCCAGGCAGTCGCCGGTTATGCCGTCACCCGCAACGCGGAAACCTACTTCAGGATCAGCGGCGGCCCGCGCACGCATACCCTGCAAACCGCCGCTGGCGACGGTCGAATGTGGAATGAAGATTGGAGCGTTGACGCCGATGGCGCCTGGATCAGTGGCGCTGTCACGCTGCCGCAATCGATTGGCGCGAGCGATCTGCTGACCCTGGACGACCGCGCCGCCGGCTTTCGCGCACGCTGGCTCTGGTATGACCATGCGCCGCTCGAAGAAACCGCGATCGAGCGAGCGCGTGCCGGCGCTACCGCGCGGGCCGTCAACCCGATCAACGTACAATCCCGCGGTCTGGCACGCTTGGCCAGCGGAGTTTCCGGCCGCATCGCGCCGCAATCGCAATGGGTGGTCGAATTGCTGACGCGCTCATGGGCGGCCGCCGATCTCTGAACCAAAGGCCTCGCTGCATGATCCCGTATCGCGAACATTCGATCCAATGCCTGTCCCCTGCCGGCTTGCATCGGGTCGCCTATACCGAATGGGGCGATCCGCATAACCCGCGTGTGTTGGTCTGTGTGCATGGACTAGCGCGCGTCGGTCGCGATTTCGACGATCTGGCACGCGCGCTTTGCGACGACTATCGCGTGGTCTGCCCGGATATCGTTGGTCGCGGCCGTAGCGACTGGCTGGCCGACCCGATGCACTACCAGATCTCGCAGTATGTGAGCGACATGGTGACGCTGCTGGCGCGACTAGACGCCGCAAGCGTGCACTGGATCGGCACCTCGATGGGCGGCCTGATCGGCTTGGGGTTGGCCGCCATGCCGCACACACCGATTGAGCGCCTGGTGCTCAACGATGTCGGTCCGTTACTCAAGGCCGAGGCACTCAAGCGCATTGCCGAGTATCTGGGACAGTCGCCCGTGTTTTCCGACTTCGCCCAGGCCCTGGCCTACATCCGCGCGATCAGCGCCTCATTCGGCCTGACTACCGAGGCCCAATGGCGGCGCCTCGCCGAAGCAAGCCTGGTGCCGGTGCAGGGCGGTGGCTTGCGCCTCCACTACGACCCCGCCATCGCGGTGCCGATGCGCGCGCAGGGCACCGGCAGCGTGGACATCGACCTGTGGCACATTTATGATGCGATCCGTTGTCCGACACTGGTGGTGCGTGGCGCACAGTCCGATTTGCTTGACCGCGCCACCGTGGCCGCCATGGCCACACGCGGGCCGCACGCGGCGACCGTCGAAATTCCCGCCGTCGGCCACGCACCGATGTTCATGGACGCGGGCCAGATCGGCGTCGTCAAGGATTTCTTGTTGAACCCCCACCCAAAAGGCAGGCAATCATGAAAGTAGAACGTTTCCATGTTGGTCCCAGGCTATCCGAGATGGCCATTCATCACGGCACGGTGTATCTGGCCGGCCAGATCGCCGAGGATACGAGCCAGGACATGGCCGGCCAGACCCAGCAGGTATTGACCAGCATCGATCGACTGCTGACCGAAGCCGGCACCGACAAGACGCGCATCCTGATGGCGCAGATCATCATCACCGACATGCGCCTGTTTGCCGACCTCAACAAGGCATGGGAGTCGTGGGTCACACCGGGCCAGACGCCGCCGCGCGCCACCATCGAAGCCAAGCTGGCCACGCCCAAGCACCTGGTGGAGATCATCGTCACAGCAGCACAGAAATAGCAGGCGACGTCGAGCGTGGCCGGATCGCCACGTTGCTGATGGCCGGCTCGGCCTGCACCCCGTACCCTGCGGTGGAACAGTCTGAAACACGCGGTCGATGCTGCGGCGCAATAAGAACTTGGCAAAAGTCCATGATCCACGGTATAATTGCTTGTTTGCCGAGGAAAGAACATTCGCGAACCTTGCGTTTCTCGGGGACGTTCGCGAATGCATTTACTTCGTCAAAGATCTCTTGTCGCTCTGATGTTTTCAACCAAATAACCAACTTTCATAAAGGAAGTCAAAAATGACCAAATCCCTCCTGATCGCCGCCCTGCTGGCCACCACGCTTGTCGCTTGCGGCAAAGAAGAACCGAAAGCGCCGCCTCCGGCACCGGCTGCCGCTCCGGCGCCAGCGCCTGCTCCCGCTCCTGCCCCGGCTGCTGATACCCCCAAGGCTGACGCTGCTGCGCCCGCCCCGGCCCCGGCCGCTGGCGATGCGAAGCCGGCTGCAGCCGAGCCGATGAAGGACGCCGTCAAGGCCGCATCCGACGCTGCCGGAGACAAAGCCAAGGACGCCGCCAAAGACGCAGTGAAGGCGGGCGCAGATGCTGCCAAAGACGTGATGAAGGACGCGATAAAGAAGTAACTTTTCGCTCCGAAAAAAACCGGGCTTGTGGCCCGGTTTTTTTTCGTCCGGCATTGGCGCGTTGCTGCGCCAATCAACCCCGCCGATGGCCATGAATGGCGCGGCAAACCGCGCGTCGACATCGTCGAAATGGCCGCCTAGAAAACCTCGCGCCAGCCAAAACCCGCATTCTGATCAGCGATACCGATCCATTCCGGGTCACATCCCAGCGCAAGTGCGAGAGCGGCACGCGCCAGTTCCGGCGTATTGTTCTGTTGGCTTAGATGTGCCGCCAACACATGCTGCAAACCCGTATGTTTCAGGCGCCCCAACAGCGCTCCCGCCTGGGCATTGCCCATATGACCATAGCGCCCGCCGACGCGCGCCTTGAGCGATGCCGGATAAGCACCACGTTCCAGCATTGCCGCATCATGATTGCATTCCAGCACCAGCGCATCACAACCAGCGAGCATGGCTTCGACATGCGCGGTCGGTCCACCCAGATCGGTGAGTACGCCCAGGCGGCGCCGGCCGTCGCAGAACACATACTGCACCGGCTCACGCGCATCGTGAGGCACGGGAAAAGGATGCATCTCCAGTCCACCGACCGCGAACGGCGTATGCGAGTCGATCAGGTTGATCTCGATCTCCAGCGCCGGCTTGATCATGCCTACGCCGCCGATACGCGAGGCCACGAAGGTGCCGTGGGTCATCCATACCGGAATCGCGTGCTTGCGCGCGAGGCGCTCGACCCCCCCGACGTGATCACCGTGTTCGTGCGTCACCACTATCGCCGACAGGCTTTCCGGCGCGACGCCCAGGCGTTGCAGGCGACGCTCGGTTTCACGCAACGCCAGCCCGCAATCAAGCAATACCCGTGTCGCGGACCCAGCTTCGATGGACTCAACCACCAATGCGTTGCCCTCGCTGCCCGAGCCCAGCGCGGCGAAGCGCAACCGGCTCAAGCGCGGCGCCGGTGCGAGCGCGGATGCGCTGTCATTTCAGTTGCTCGTGCAGCAAGCCCAGAATGCGCTGACCGGTTTGCGAATCCTCCGGCGCACCGTTCTTGCCAAGTACCGCAATTCGGGTGATGGCAGCCGCGTCGCTGACCCTGATCTGATATTGCTCCGCCGGCACGCTCTTGTCGCTGTTGAAAAAGCCGGTCACGCGCGAAAGGAACCCGCTGTCGGGCTTTCTTTTGGTCGCATCGGTATCGGCATAACGTACGAAGTAAAGGCCTTTCGAACGATCACGGTCTTCAACGGTGAAGCCCACCCGATCCAGCGCCAGGCCCACGCGCCGCCACGCGCGATCGAAACTTTCTTCAAGTTCCACCACAGCCGCCCCGCTCGAACGCACGATCTTCGCCCGTTCGGGCGGCCGCGCGCCCGCTTCAAGGGTCTTCTTGGCGCGCCCCTCGTCGCTGCCCAGACGCACCATCAGGCGCAACAGGAAGTCGGCTTCCAGTTCCGGATCAGCGGGTCGCGGCTGCCACACCGTCTGGTCACGCCCCTCGGTCTTGTAGATCTCGATCATGCCGCGGTGGCTGATGTAGATCTCGGTTTCGCCGGCGGCATTTACTTCCAGCCGGGTGCGAAACTTGTCGCGTTCCGGGGTGGAGTACAAACCATCGAGTACCCGTCCGAGCGTGCGGCGGATCAAATCCTGGCCGATCTTGGCGCGATTCTCCGCCCAATCAGTCTCCATGACCCCGGATTCCGGCCGCTCGATATCGATAATGAAACCCGACTCCTGCCAGAACTCCTTGATGGTCGGCCACAACTGGTCCGCCTTGTTGTTGACCACCAGCCAGCGTTGGTTGCCGGCGCGCTCGACACGGGCATTCAGCACCTTCGGCAACACCCCGGCGGCTGAAGGTCGCGCGTTGGCGGTTCGCGTTGCAAGCTCGGTTGCCGTGACAGTGGTACGACGATTTTCCTCGCCTGGAACGGTGAAGCGGGTATCGCGGGTCGGCGCGGTCAGGTCCGGCGGAACTTCCAGCCCTGGCACTTCGGCCTGTCCCTGGCTCTTGTAGTCGACCTTGTCGCCCTTGAGCAAGTCGCTGGTCCAACTGCAGGCGCTGAGCACCGAGACTGCGCCAACCATCAGCAATGCGCGTATTTTCAACATGATCTGACCTTCATTTTGCTACAGGGCCCCGGCTTCGCGCAGGGCCGCTTCAAGCACAGCGTAATGCTGTTCGGCCAAAGCAGTCATTGGCAGGCGCAGATGCGCACCAACCCGGCCCATGCGCGCAAGCGCCCACTTGACCGGAATCGGGTTGGCCTCCACGAACAGTCGCTGATGTAGCGGCAAGAGGCGCGTGTTGAGTTCGCGCGCGGTGGCTAGATCGCCCTTGCGTGCTGCGGCGATCATCTGATGCATGAGTTTGGGGGCGACATTGGCAGTGACCGAAATGGTGCCATGCCCGCCCAGCAGCGTGAACGCCAATGCGGTGCCGTCGCAGCCGGACAGCATGGAGAAATCCGCCTTGCCGGCAAGCCGCAGCTCGCGCATCAGCGCCGAACCGCGCTCGATGTTGTCGGTGGCGTCCTTGAGGCCGACGATGCCGGGCACCTGGGCCAAGCGCAGCACGGTTTCGTTGCTCATATCGGCCACGGTACGCCCCGGCACGTTGTACATGAGCATGGGCAGGTCGCAGGCTTCGGCCTGCACCCTGAAATGGCGATACAAGCCTTCCTGGGTGGGCTTGTTGTAGTAAGGCACTACCGACAGGCAGGCATCGGCACCCACCGTTTTCGCATACTTCATCAGGTCGATGGCCTCGGCAGTCGAGTTGGCGCCGGTACCGGCGATCACCGGAACACGCAAAGCCGCGTGGTCGACCGTGGTCTTGATCAGCAACTGGTGCTCGTCGTGATTGACCGTGGGCGACTCGCCGGTCGTGCCGACGATCACGATGCCGTCGGTACCTTCGGCCACGTGCCAGTCGATCAGGCGTTTCAATCCCGCGATGTCGAGCGAACCATCATCATGCATCGGCGTGACGATCGCCACGATACTGCCGGAAAACATAGCCATGAACCCTCCTGGCGCGCGCTGTTACCAAGCCTGCGATTTTACCTCAGCCAGCGATTTGCCAAGCGCTGGATGCGGCGCGAATTCGTATCAGAACGTATCTGGTCCGCTGCCCTGATGGAGGGGCAACGGCGCGGCGTGCGCCCCCGCGCGACGCGCGCAAATCCGCTCGACCACCGCCGGCCCCGGACGCGCAACCATGCCGCTTTCGAACGCGACCACGGCCAGAGCGGAGTTGCGCGCGAACTCCAGCAGTTCGCCATTGCGCAACAGGAACGCCGGGTTGGACGGCTTGCCGAACTTTTCGTTGCCGACGCCGAAGGTTTCATAGATCAATACGCCGTCCGGCGCCAACGCTGCAGCCAGGTCGGGCAGCAGCGGCCGCCACAGATAATTGGTGACAACAATTGCGTCGAACGCAGCGCCCGCGAACGGCCATGGCCCGGCCTCAAGGTCGACCGCATGCACGTGCACACCGGCAATCCGCCTCAATGCTTCCAATGCCGCCGCATCGCGGTCCGCCGCCTGGACCGCCAGGCCGGTTTCGGCCAACGCACGGGCGTGGCGCCCATGTCCGGCCGCCAGATCCAGCACCGTCCCACCCACGCGGATCAGCTTGGCGAAACGCATCACCCACGGCGACGGCGGCTGGAGCGTGTGCGGTAGAGGCGCAGCGGGCATGCTCACGTGTCTTGCCCGCTTGCCGTCAGAACGAACTTCCGGGTTGCTTGAGAAACTCGACCTCCGCCGGCGTCGATTCACGCCCGAGTATCGCGTTGCGATGCGGAAAACGCCCGAACCGCGCGATCACCGCACGGTGCGCGACAGCCCATTTCGGCACGTCCGCGAATTGCGGGTCTTCGGCCACTTGCTGCATCAAGCGCAGGCACAGATCCTGGTCTGCCAGCAGCTCGCTATGCTCGAACGGCATGTAGGCGAACCAGCGCATGGCAGGTGGCAATGCCACGTCCCAGGCGGATTCAATCATGCTTCTGGCCGCGACCAGCGCCTGCGCGTCGGTCGCGAAACTTGCCGGCAATCCACGATGGATGTTGCGCGAAAACTGGTCCAGCACCACGATCAAGGCCAGCAGGCTCTGCGGCGCCGCCATCCAGGCCGCCAGTTCGCCACGCGCCGCCGCAGCGTGCAGGTCGGCAAAGCGCGTAGCCAAGGCGCGATCGGACACCGCATCCTTGCGAAACCAGAAGTCGCGCGAACGGCCGAAATCCGCCGACCCGGGCGCCCCAAACCAGAAATCCAGTACTGCCTGCGCCTGCTGTAAAGGTGCCATAGTGAGCGCGTCACTGAGTCGAAGTCGAGTGCGGTATCCTATCCGATTGTCAAAACAACAGGCCCGTCATGCCCTCACCCCTGTTCGACCTGAGCGGCAAAGTCGCCCTGATCACCGGCTCCACCAAAGGCATCGGGCGCGCCATCGCCCTGCATCTGGCGCAGGCCGGCGCACGAGTCGTAATTTCCAGCCGCAAGGCCGAGGCCTGCGACGAGGTCAAGCGCGAATTCGACGCGCGGAAGCTCCATGCGATCGCGATACCGTGCAATGTGGCGCGCAAGACCGAACTTGAAGGCCTGGTCGCCAAAACCATGGCTGCCTATGGCCGCATCGACATACTGGTATGCAATGCAGCCACCAATCCGGTCTATGGACCGACCGCCTGCGCATCGGACGAAGCCTTCGACAAGATCATGGGCACCAACATCAGGAGTGTCTGGCAGTTGTGCAACATGGTGATCCCGCAAATGGCCGAGCGACGCGATGGCGCGGTGATCATCGTCTCGTCGATCGCCGCACTGCGCGGCAACGGCGTGATCGGACTTTATGGCGTCTCGAAGGCGGCGGACGTCGGGCTGACACGCAACCTGGCGTACGAATGGGGTCCGCAAAACGTGCGGGTCAACGCGATCCTGCCTGGCCTGATCAAGACCGACTTCGCGCGCGCCCTGTGGGAAGACGACGGCGCGCGCACTGCCCGCGAGTCGCATACCCCGCTGCGCCGCATCGGCGATCCTGACGATATCGCCGGCATCGCGGTGATGCTCGCGGGTCCGGCGGGGGCCTTCATCACCGGCCAGACCATCGTCGCCGACGGCGGCGTGACGATCGCCTGAACGCAGCCCGGCACTGATGTCGGTTGCCACCGTTTTCGCCCTTTTCGCAAGCGCTGTGGGCGTCGGACTGGCGCTGGCTTTGTGGCGCGCGCGCGCGCGGCTGGCGGAGCTGGACCGGCTGCAACGCGTCGGGCCACTGACGCTCTCGCGCGTCGCGGGAGAGAATCAGGCTGCGCACGCGATTCATGAAGGCTGGGCCGCAGTATTCCAGCAAATGATCTACTCCGCCAACGACGTGTTCTGGGAAACCGACTCGGCACATCGCTACAAGCGGGTGCTGCATCGGGATCACGATCCGGCTCACCAGGATCTCGACGCCCTGATCGGACAGGCACCATGGGAAACAGTATCGGTCGGCGTGGCGCAGGACGCCTGGGAAGCACTCAAGACGACGCTCGACCAGCAACGGCCGTTTCACGAATTCGTCAGCGGGCGCATCGACAAAACAGGAGTGCTGCGATTTAGTTGCGCAAGCGGGGTGCCGGTATTCGCAGGCAACGGCGAATTCAGTGGCTACCGCGGCGCCAGCCGCGACTACACCCTGATCCGCCAGACTCAGGTGCAGCTGGAAATTCGCGACGCGGTCACCGGCATTCTGGCCGGCGCCGCGCGGCTGTCGGAAGCCCTGCCATCCATCCTGGAGGCGGTGGCCAAACCGCTGGGCTGGTGCTACGGCGCGCGCTGGATGCGCGACACCCGCAACAACACCCTGCTGTGCGGCGAGACTTGGGCCCAAGCGATCGCGCAACCGCTGGCCGCAGCGGCGCGTGGTCGCCGCTTCCCGATCGGCCCGCATGACATGATCAGCCGCGCCTGGACCACCCAGACCCTGCAGGTACTGCCTGATATCGCGCAGGATCTCGATTTCAATCGCCGCGATCAGGCGCTGGCTTCGGATCTGCACGCGGCCTTCGCTTTTCCGGTGGTGGTGCAAGGCGAGGTGGTGTGCGTGCTCGAGTTCGTCGGCGCCCAGGTGCAAAAGGCCGATGCTCTGATCGAACTTCTCGCCAAGTCGCTGGGCAGCCAGCTGGCGCTATTCTGGCTGCGCCGCGAGGCCGAGGCGCGCCTGACCTACGCCGCCACCCACGACGCCCTGACCGGCCTGCGCAATCGCCTGTCGTTCAATGCGGAACTGGATCGTGCGATCCAGCGCGCCAAGCGCAATCGCTGGCGCTTGGGCCTGATGTTCATCGATCTGGACGGCTTCAAACAGGTCAACGACCGGCTCGGCCACGCCGCCGGTGATGCGCTTTTGATCGAAATCGCCAAGCGCCTGAAGAACAGCCTGCGCTCCTCCGACACGCTGGCACGCATGGGCGGCGACGAATTCGTGGTGCTGCTGGAGCAGACCGGCAGCGATGGCGAAATCGCCGAGGTCGCACAGAAGTTGCTCACCGTGATTCAGGCACCGTTCGAGGCGTTCGGCGGTGAACGCCTGGTCTCGGCCTCGTTCGGTGTGGCGATTTATCCGGTCGATGCCCTGGATCAGCAAGGGCTCCTGACGCACGCCGATAGCGCCATGTATCGCGCCAAGGCCTCCGCCGAAAGCCACGTGGTGTTCTACCGCCCGCCGGCCTCCGAAATACCCAGTCTCAATCGCAGCCGCGATGTAGGTGCTGTGATCGAGGCCGTGGCCAGTTCCCTGCCGAGCACGGACGCGCCCCTGCAGTAAAAGCGGCCGCGTTCGCCCGGCCCGCCGCTTACGCGGCCATTGCGGCCAACAGCACAACCACCAGACCGGCTGCAAGCGCTGTGCCAAGGCCTGCCATGGCGGCAAGGGTCAATGCACGCAACAGGTCAAGCGCAAGGTTTTCCGCCTGAATTCGGTTTTGCTCGGTAGACATGGTTTCGGGCCCGGTTATGGTGGCGACTGGGACCATTTCAATACCGCGGCATGGCGCTCGACTGCGCGCATTGCGACGCCGCTCCGACCGAACATGGCAAGAAAATGACATCGCCTGCCCGCCCGTGCGCGGCTTCCGGCATCTGCTATCGTGCCTGCATTGCTTGACTGACGGCATTTAAGGAGAACGGCATGGCCAAACGCATCGCGCTGGTGGAAGACGACGCCGCGATTCGCGCCAACTATTCCGAGGCGATCAAGCGCCACGGCTATGAAATCAGCACCCACGCCTCACGCCCCGAGGCCTCGGCCGCGTTCAGGATGCGCTTGCCGGAACTTGCCATCATCGACATCGGCCTGGGCCAGGAACCCGATGGCGGCTTCACCCTGTGCCGCGAATTGCGCGCCGCCTCGGCCACCCTGCCGATCATTTTTTTGACCGCGCGTGATTCGGATTTCGATGTGGTGTCCGGCCTGCGCCTGGGCGCCGATGATTACCTGACCAAGGATGTATCGCTGCCGCACCTGATGGCCCGCATCGCCGCCCTGTTTCGCCGCGCCGACCTCGCTGCGGCGCCACAAGGGGCCGATGAACTGATCGAACGTGGCCCGCTGACCCTGGACATGAAACGTTTCCTGGCGCTCTGGCGCGGCAGTGAAGTCGATCTCACCCTGACTGAATTCTGGATGGTGCATGCCTTGGCCAAGTTTCCCGGCCATGTGAAGAATCGCGATCAATTGATGGGCGATGCCAAGATCGTGGTCGACGACGGCACCATCACCTCGCACATCAAGCGCATCCGTCGCAAGTTCGCCGCCGTCGACGGCGCGTTCGACGCCATCGATACGGTGTACGGCATGGGCTACCGCTGGCGCGACTGAAGTCCACCTCCATGCCGCGCCTGCGCATCGGCTTGCGCCTGAAACTCCTGCTGGTTACCGTGGCGCTGGCGGCGATTCCGCTGATCGGCGTGGGCTATGTACGCGAGATGGAAACGCTGCTGCGCGCGCAGCAGGAGCAAAATCTGCTGTCGGCCGCGCGTGCGCTGGCCACCGCGCTCAACGACCGACCGGCGATGTTGCGACTGCGGCCGCAGTTGGCGCCGGCGTCGACCGCCGCGCCAGCCGCCCCTGCGGCAGCGTCGGATTCGCCTGCCAACGCCGGCGACAACGCCGGCACGATGACGCCGCGGCCCGACCCACCAGCCCCCCCAGAGCCGGCCGCAGGCGTACCTGCGGTGGCGCCAGCAGAGGTACCACCAGCCGCACTTGCGGCGCCGCCACCGCCAGCCAAAAGCAGGGCCCTGATCGCCACCGAGGAAAGCGCGGTTCCCGAACGTATGGGTGAGCAGGTTGAGGCGATTGTCACCTCGATCAACCGAACCGGCAGCCGGGTGTGGGTGGTTGACCGCAAGCGCCGCCTGCTGGCGCTGGCGGGCAGCCTGCGCGCGGCGCCGGCACAGATGTCGCCGCCGGGCGCGGCAGCTTCTGCCTGGCAGCGCCTGGAAGAATCAGCGCTGCGCCCGCTTTATCAACTGATGCTCAAGCAGCCGACAGAAGACTTCGACGACAGCCTGCCGGAAAACGCCATCTCGTCCGGGCCCGAGGTGGAGCGCGCGCTGACCGGCATCGCCGGCGCGCGCTGGCGCAGCACCGCAGACAACCGCGCGGTGATCGTCTCGGCTGCACACCCTGTGTTCGCCGGTGATACCGTGGTCGCCGCGGTGGTGGTGGAGGAAACCACCAACGCGATTCAGAGCTTCACCGTGCGCGCGCTGGAAAAGCTGATTTCCGCCACGCTCGCCGTGTTCGTCATTGTCGCTGTCATCATGCTGCTATTCGCCAGCCGCCTGGCCAATCGCATTCGCCGCCTGCGCGATGAGGCCGAGTCCGCCATCGACGCCCACGGCCGGGTGCGCGCACTGACCACCGCAAGTCGCGCCGGCGACGAAATCGGCGACTTGTCACGCAGCTTCTCGCAGTTGCTTGAGCGCCTGGCCCAATACCACGACTATCTCGAAAACCTGGGCGCGCGCATCACCCACGAGTTCCGCACCCCGGTAGCGGTGGTGCGCTCGTCGCTCGACAACCTGGCGATGCAGAACCTGCCGGAAGAAGCGCGCGAGTACATGCGGCGCGCCGAGGAGGGCCTGGGCCGGCTCAACAAACTGATAACCCGAATGGGCGAGGCGCGACGCCTGGAGCAGGCCCTGGCCCTAGGCGAACGCGAGACCTACGACGCGCGGACCGTGGTAACAGGTTGTGTGGAAGGCTACCGCGCAGCCTATCCGCAACAGCCCTTCGAGACCGGCATCATGGACACGCCGGCACGCGTCGATGGCTCACCCGACCTGCTGGCGCAGGCGCTGGACAAACTGGTAGCCAATGCCGCCAGCTTCGCCATGCCCGGCACTCCGATCGTAGTGACGGTGCATGCACAGACTGGCGCAATCGTAGTCGAAGTCGGAAACAGCGGGCCCCCGCTCCCGGAAAGCAGCGGCGACCCGCAGCGCGCCCGCCTGTTCGACTCCATGGTGTCGTTGCGCGACGGCAACGCAGGCAACGAACCGCACCTGGGTCTGGGCCTCTACGTAGTTCGACTGGTGGCGGCGTTTCACAGAGGGAGTACGCTGGCACGCAATCGCGCCGATGGCAGCGGGGTAGTGGTTGGGATTCACATGCCGAGCGTCTGAAAACATGAGCCACCGCACCTAATGGCGCGCGAACGGCTGTGCCAGATCCACATGCAGACGGCGGATGGTCAGGTCATGCATGCTTGCACCTTCAAGAAATGAACGATCGCTTCCATGCTACTGCGCCAGCGCCGGCCGCCGCTTCCACACCATGGTCGCCTGCTCAAAGGCGAAGGCCAGTTGCAGCACGCTGAAATCGGCGTTGCGACGCCCGACAATCTGGATGCCCACCGGCAAGCCCTCTTCAGTGAACCCTGCCGGCACCGATATCGCGGGGTGCCCGGTGATGGTGATGTAGTAGCAGCTCTTCATCCAGTCGAGATAGGTGGTGAGCTTTTCGCCGTTGATCTCGGTTACATACTCCTCTTCAACCGGGAATGGCGGCACCTGGTTGACCACCGTGATCAGGTATTCATGGGTTTCGAAGAATTTCGACACCCGCTCGTAGATGCGCGCACGTTCGGTATCGGCGCGCGCAATGTCGGCGGCGGACAATTTGCGCCCGGCCTCGATGTTCCAGATCACCGTCTCCTTGAGCAGGTCGCGGTGAAAATCGAGATACTCGCCGTTGTTGAGTTCGAACAGGTGGCCGCGCAGTGCCAGAAACACTTCGTGCGCGCCGGAAAAATCCGGTACCCGGTCGTCCAGTTCACAGCCCAACGCGGCAAACACCTTGTCCTGCCCGGCGATCACCGCCAGGACCCGTTTGTCCACCGGTACCTGGCCGCCAAACGATGGCGAGAATCCGATACGGGTGCCCTTGAAGTCGCGCTGCAGATTCGCGGCAAACGAAGTGCCCGCCTCCATCAACGCGATCGGTACGCGGTCGTCGGGGCCGGCCTGTACCGACAGCAGCAGCGCGGTGTCTGCAACCGTGCGCGCCATCGGTCCTTCGACGCTCAAGGTGCCCCACAGGTGCTTGGTGGGCCAGGTCGGTACCCGCCCGGGCGACGGCCGCAAGCCGACCACGTTGCAGAAGTTGCCGGGATTGCGCAGCGACGCGCCAAGGTCACTGCCGTCGGCCAGCGGCACCATGCCGGTGGCCAGCACCACGCCGGCGCCACCGGACGAGCCGCCGCAGGTCTTGGTCAGGTCATAGGGATTTTTGGTGGCGCCGAACAAGGTGTTGAATGTCTGCGAGCCGGCACCGAACTCCGGGGTGTTGGTCTTGCCCACGCAAATCGCTCCCGCGTCCCAGGAGCGGTCCACCACCAGCATGCTGCGCGCCGGCACCTGATCCTTGAAGATCGGCGAGCCCATGGTGGTGCGCATGCCCTTGGTCAGGAACAAGTCCTTGTGGGCGATCGGCAAGCCGTGCAGCGGGCCAAGGGCTTCGCTGCGCGCCTGCTTTGCATCCGCGATGCGTGCCTTGGCCAACGCGCCCTCGGCGTCGAGCGTGACGATCGCATTGACCGCCGGATTGACCCGCTCGATCTGCTTCAGGTGCGCCAGCATCACCTCGGTGGCGGATACTTTTTTCGCGCGGATCATCGCAGCAAGTTCGGTGGCTGGAAGAAAGTGGAGTTCCTGTGTCATGTTTTTCCTGTTTGTTTTGAAGACGAGCGCGATTGTCGCGAAAAATACTCGCGCGGCGCAATGCCGATTGTCTTCCGAAACATGGCCGTGAAGGCGCTCGGGCTCGCATAACCCAGATCCAGCGCCACCTGCAACACCGGCATGCCGGCGGCCAGGCGCTCCAATGCGGCGATCAATTTCGCCTGGGCGCGCCAGCCGGCGAAGCGCATGCCGGTCTCGCGCAGGAACAGTCGCGCCAGATTGCGCTCACTGGCGCCCACACGCCTGGCCCACAGCGCCAGGGTCGCCACATCGGCCGGATCACGCACCAGGGCCGCGCAAATCTTCGCCACCCGCGCGTCGCGCGGCGTCGGCAGGTGCATTGGCAGGGTGCGCATATCGGCCAGCTCATGCAGGATCAGCTGCATCACTTGGGCGCCGGGGCCGCGCGCCTCATAGTTGAGCGGCAGTTCGCAGGCACGCACGATCAGCTCGCGCAACAGCGGCGACACCGGCACCACACAGCAGCGTGCCGGCAACAGCGCGCTTTCGGCGGCGCGAATATAGAGAGTGCGCATTTCCACCCGCCCCGACATGCGGGTCGAGTGCGGAGTACCGGGCGGCACCCACACGGCGCGCTCCGGCGGCACCACCCAGATGCCGTGCGCGGTGGCGACAGTCATGACGCCTGCCACCGCGTGCACCAGTTGGCCGCGCGTATGGGTGTCTTCGGGAATGGTGTAGCCGGCGGCGAAATCCTTGGCCATGGCCGCCACCGGGCGCCGCACGCGCAGGTAATCCGCCACCAATTGCGACTTGGCCGACATGCTCGGCTCGGCGCGCTTGTCAACCGGCCTATGTCTTGACAATGAAGCGTGCCAGCGCGGCGAGATCGGGCTCGCACCCCAGGCCCGGCGCGTCCGGCAATTCAACCCAGCCATCAACCACCTCAAAGCGATACACTTCTTCGCGCAAGGGATTGGGATTGGCATCGACTTCGAGGTACCCGCCCTCGCCCATCGCGGCGCGCAAATGCATCGAGGCCGCCAGCCCGATGCCGCCAGCCAGCCAGTGCGGACAGAAAATCGCGCCACGCGCCTGCGCCAAGCGCGCGACCGCGCGACAACCGCCCAGACCGCCCCACTTACCGACGTCCGGCTGCACATAGCGCAGATAGCCGGCATCGATGGCCTGAGCGAAGGCCGCTTCGCCACGCAGGTTTTCGCCGGCCGCCAGCGCCAGGCCGCACTCATTCGCCAGCGCCCTCCAGTGTGTGGCGTCCTCATCTGCGGCGATCGGCTCCTCGACCCACAGCGGTCGCAGATCGGCCAACGCGGCGATACGCGCAGCCGCTTGCGCTGGCGCCCACGCCTGGTTGGCATCGACCATGATCGCCGCGCCGGCCCCCAGCGCGGCGCGCAGGTCGGCCAGGTTGCGCCGGTCGACATCCGCCGCGAAGCCCACCTTGAGCTTGAACGCCGCATATCCCTGGGCTTGTTTCGCCAGCGCCAGCGCAACGACGTCCTGCGGGCCGATGCCGCTGGCGTAGACCCGCACCCGCCCTACACCCGCACCGCTGTCATCGAGCAGGCGCCATAGCGGCAGGCCGGCACGCCGCGCCGCCATATCCCACATGGCCTGCTCCAAACCGCCAGTCACCTGCGCGAAAGGCCCGGGCTCGCCGCACTGGATCGCCATGCGCCGCGTGCGTTGGTCGAGAAACGCGCGCAAACCGGCGGCGTCGCCAAACTCGGCCTCTTCGATCAGCGGTGCAAAAATACTTGCAATCAGACGCGCCCGATGTTCGGCGCCGACCTGCGGAAAATTGCAGAACACCTCGCCCCAGCCCCAGGCGCCATCGGCAGCGGAAAGGCGCACAAACAGCGCCGGACGATTGGCCATGCTGCCGAAGGCGTTGACCACCGGCTGCGCCACGGGCGCCCGCAGCACCCAGGCTTCCACTTTTGTGATTTTCACGTCTTGCTCCCGGCCGCGCCGCGTGGCTAAATGAGAAGCCGTGGAGACTATCTCAAAAATCAAGGGAGACCCGATGCATTTCTCGTCGCGCGTAGTGCGCTGCCTCGCCTTTGTGCTGGCCTTAGGGCTCACGCCGCATTTGGTGGCGCAGACCTTCCCCGTACGCCCTATTCGACTGGTAGTGCCATTCCCGCCGGGCGGCGCGGTCGATGCCTATGCCCGCATTGTGCAAACCCGGCTCGGCGAGCAATTGGGCCAACCGATCGTGATCGAAAATCGCGGCGGCGCCGGTGGCATGATCGGTGCGGACCTGGTGGCCAAGGCGGCGCCGGACGGCTATACGCTGTTGGTCGGCAACGTCGCGGCGCTGGCGATGAACGTGGGCGTCTATGCCAGCATGCCCTACGATCCGCTGCGTGACTTCACCCCGATCATGCATACCGTGGACGTCAATTACGCGTTGGTGATCCATCCGGCGGTGCCGGTGAAAACTGTTGCGGAACTGGTGGCGCATGCCAAAGCCAACCCCGGCAAACTGTCCTACGGGTCGGCCGGCGCCGGCAGCGCACCGCATCTGGCCACCGAGCTGCTCAAGCAGCGTGCCGGTATCGATATCGTGCACGTGCCCTACAAGGGCGGCGGCCCGATGGTAGCCGACCTCCTGGGCGGGCAGATCCAGCTGGCCATCGGCGACCAGGCCAATCTGATGCCGCAGGTCAAGGCCGGCAAACTGCGGGTACTCGCGGTGGGCAGCGCCAGGCGCTCGCCGACCTACCCCGAGGTGCCAACCATCGCCGAGGCCGGATTTGCGGGCTTCGAGGCGGGCGCCTGGCAAGCGATCGTCGGCCCGGCCGGCATGCCGGCGCCGATCGTCAAGCGCCTGCACGAAGCCTTGCAGCGCAGCATGGAAGCCGCGGATGTGCGCGACCGTTTGTTAGGCGCCGGCCTCGATCCGGTTGCCGGAACACCGGAGGACCTGGCACGACACATTCGTGCCGAGATCGGCAAATGGTCGAAAGTAGCCAAGGAAGTCGGCGCGCGGGCGGATTGAGGCGTAAGCTTGGTCTGACCTTGAAAGAACGCCAAGGCCACGCAACATACTGATTTGCACGATGCCCGACGCATGCCCGCACAAGCAAAGATATTTGCCCGAAAGCCAGGAACACTGCACTGGATTTCCTGTCATAGATAGCGTATCCTGAATGGACTTCAACGGAGGCATAGTATGAAATCAATATTTTCCAAACATTTTCTGGTTGCTGCCCTGATCGGTTCGATCGGTTTGGCAGTGATGGTGCCCGATGCTGACGCCGCCAAACGCTTAGGGGGCGGCAAGTCGGTGGGCAAGCAATCGAATAACGTCAGCAAGCAGGCGCCGCCGGCACAGGCCGCGCCTGCCACGGCCCCCGCCGCGGCTGCTGCACCGGGTGCCGCAGCCGGCGCCGCTGGTGCCGCCGCCCCGGCACGCAACAAGTGGCTGGGTCCCTTGGCCGGCATCGCCGCCGGCCTGGGCATCGCCGCATTGCTCTCGCACATGGGCTTGGGCGGCGCCATGGCTGACCTCCTGATGAACTTCCTGATGATCGGTGCGTTGGTGATGGCGGGTTTGTTTGCCTATCGCATGTGGCGCAATCGCAGCAATCCGCCCCTGGCAACCGCCGGCGGGCCGAGTGCGCTGCCGGCGCGCAATGATGTCGCTGCAAACCCGGTAGCCAGCGAGCGCAGCAGCCTTGCCGGACAGGCCATGGGCGGCATGGCACCCGCACTCGCGGGTAGCCCGGCCGCACTCGCGGGTAGCCCCGCCGCTCTGGCTGGCAGCCCGGCCGCCATGACAAACCCGAATGACGGTAGCTGGACCCTGCCGGCCGGCTTCGATGTCGAGGATTTCAAGCACATCGCCAAGATGTACTTCGTGCGCATGCAAGCCGCGTGGGACGCCGGCGACGAGCAGGACATCCGCAACTTCACCACCCCTGAAATGTTTGGCGTGATCAAGCTTGACCTGATGGGCCGCAATGAAGCCACGCAAACCGACGTGGTGTCGCTCGACGCGCAGGTATTGGGTGTTGAAGTCAACGGCGACACCACCATGGCAAGCGTACGCCTGACGGGCACCATCCGTGAAAGCAAGGATGGCGTCGCCGAAGCGTTCAAGGAAGTCTGGAATCTCGAGAAGCCGACGTCTGCACGCGCCAGCTGGGTGCTGGCCGGGATTCAGCAGGAAACCGAAGCGACCTGATATCCAGTCGTAAGCCTTACATCTTTGGTCGGCCTGAAGCGCTACGCTTCAGGCCGATTTCTTTTGTGCAATCCGGTTGATGCGTTCGCGCGCCGCCGAGCGTTCGCGATCGAAGATCTCGACACAGTCCGGATTGGTCCACTGCGCCACGCCCGCCCGAAAACCGGCCGTCTCGAACAGACGTTCGGCCCAGGCGGCCACCCGCGGACGCGCCTCGATACAATCGGCGAATCCGAGATGACGCAGCCGTTGCAGGTAGGGGCTGTAGGAATGTCGGCCAGCGAGTACTCGGCGCCGGCCAGCCATTTGCCGTGTGCCAGCGCTACCTCCATCCCGGCAAGCAGCTTCTCGAAACGCTGCACTGCGAGTGCAAACGCCGGCGCGTCAAGCCCCAGGTCGATCGCCTGGCGGGTACGATCACGGCGCGCCGGATCGCTCATGCCATCGAGCCATGCACGCAATTCCGCAGGATCACGCTTCAGGTGCTGGAAGCGGAAGGCAATGCAGGAACTGATGGTGCCGGTCGCCGCGTGCACGCCCTCATCAAGTTGCTTCATCCACAGGCGCATGCGCGCGCGCGCGCCATGGGATCGCCCGGGCGCAATGGCGCTTGTGGCCAGGTATCCTCGATGTACTCCAGAATCACGTTCGACTCGATCACCACATCGCGGCCGTTGACAAGCGTGGGCACCACCTGGTTCGGATTCAACTTGACGTAGTCGGGCTTCTGCGCGTCACCGGCGCGCAGGTTCAGGTGAATGCCTTCGTAGGCGATGCCCTTTTCGGCCAGCAGGTTGCGCACCTTGGCGGCGCATACCGACATGTCGTTGTGATACAGCACAGCCTGTTTCATGTCGTCATGCGCCTGCATCAGTCGGCCGCAAATCCGGATGCCTTGACGATTCCCGCCCACTTGTCGGTTTCGCTGCGCGTACGTGCGGCGAACTCGCCTGGCGTGGAACCCACCAGGCTCATGCCCAACTGCGTCACCCGCTCCGCCACCTGCGGCGTGGCAATGATTTTGCGCGTCAACTCCGCCAGGGCATTCACGCTCGCCTCCGGCGTACCGGCAGGCACCACGAAGCCCGACCATGCATTCGCCTCCAGCCGCGCGTAGCCGGCCTCGCGCGCGGTCGGCACGTTGGCCAGGGATGCGTCACGGCGGGCACCGCTCAACAAGACGGCATTGAGCTTGCCGGACTGAACTTGCTGGCGCACTGTGTCGACCGAAACAAAGGCTGCCTGGATACGCCCGGCCAGCAAATCCGGCAACAGCGCCGGGCTGCCCTTGTAAGGCACATGGGTCATCGCCGTGCCATGGTCAAAGTTGATCGTCTCGGCCAGAAAATGCGAAATCGTGCCGGGAGAAATTGAACCGTAGGACACCCGGCCTTTATTGGCAGTGGCCCAGGCCACGAACTCCGCCATGGTCGCCGCCGGCACCGATGGATGGGTTGCCAGCAGCATCGGCGAGGTTGCCACTTCCGACACCAGCACGAAATCGCGCAGCGGATCGTAGGGCAACTTGCGGTAGATATGCGGGTTGATCGCCAGCATGCCCTGGGTTGCCAGCAGCACGGTGTAGCCATCCGGCTTGGACGCCATCAGTGCCTGCGCCGCCACGATGCCGCCCGCGCCCGGTCGCGCTTCGACCACGAAGGGCTGCCCGCTCAGCTCGCGTGAGCGTTCACCCATGGCGCGCAGCATCACGTCCAACACATTGCCAGCGGCAAACGGCACGATCACGCGTATCGGCTGGACCGGCCAGGCTTGCGCAGCCGCCTCACGCGACCCGGCAACGCAGATTGACATCGCAAGTGCCAGGCAAGCCAGCCCGGGAAAATTCAGAACGCGCATCGGATCAGCCTTTCGGGACATGGTTTTGGCACAAGGGGAGTCTCACATTCGGCAAAAGTGACCATGCTTACGCTGCCTGCGCACGCCGCCACGCGAGCGGAAAAACCCGGTCGTCGGCGGGATAGGCACCGGCGACAAGCTGCGGATCGCCAGTAACTGCAAACGTGGCCGGTCGCGGATCCCAGCGCACGTCCGCGCCCATGTAGCGGGTCGAGATTGCGACGCGGCGTTTGCGTGGCGAGAAATTGCCTTCGGAACCGTGCACGGCCAGCGGGTGATGCACCAGGCAATCGCCGGGCTGCATTTCCCAGCGCAGAAAGCGCACTTGCGGATCGTCGCGCCGCTGCGAAAAATCCGGGCACGGCGGCAAGTCGGAGGCGAAATGGGCGTCCTTGTCAGGCACGGCCGCGGCGTAGAACTTGCCCCATTTGTGCGAGCCGGCGATGTATTCCAGTTGGCTGTTTTCCGGGCCGACCTCGGTCAAGGCCACCCAGACCGATGCCACATCGTTGCCACGCAGTGGCCAGAACGGCAGGTCTTGATGCCAGTCGGTGCGCTCGACCGTATTCGGCTCCTTCACAAACACCTGGTCGTAGAACAAGCGCACTTCGCTGGCCCCCATCAGGGTGGCGGCGATTTCGGCGCAGGGTGAATGCAGGCACCAGTCCCGGAAATCCTCGTTCCATGGCCACACAAAGGTGTTGATATGGTAGCGCCCGCTCTTGCCACCCAGGGCACGGGTCACTTCGCGCCGCCGTGCCAGCGCGTGTTCGGCCTCCATCGTGTAATCGACCGCGCGCCGCATGCGCTCGATCCATTCACCATCGAACATGTTGCGCAGGCAGACCACGCCGTCGCGCTCATAGATGTGCCGATCTTCGGCCGAGAGCGGGTTGAGCGGTGCTTGATTCACGTCGTGTCTCCGGATGCGCTGCAATGGGCGCTCATGGCGATTGACTGCATCGTAAGATCGCAAGCCTATATTTCAAAATATTATTGCATATTGATAATTTTAGGAATATATTTTTCGAAGGACGGCTGCATGCAGCGCCGATTCTCAAACAATCACAATCCGCCGACCCCGGCACGGAGACTCCCAAAATGAAGCTTTCGATTCGCTTGGCCACGCTTGTCATGTCGTTCGGAATGGCGTCGGTGGCACCGGCGCAGGTGCAGAAATTCAAGTTTTCGGTGTTCACGCCCGACAAGGAGCAGACCTTCATCACCACCATGAAGCCGTTTGCCGAGGCGGTCAACAAGGACGCCGGCGGTACCTGCGAGATCGAACTGTTCCCCAATGGCGCACTCGGCCGCAGCCCGGTGCAGCAGGCGCAGATGGTGCTGGATGGCGTGGCCGATATCGCCTGGGTGATCGCATCGTATACACCGGGACGCTTTCAGGAAAACGAAGTCCTGGAATTGCCTGGCCTGTTCACCAATCTGGTGGAAGCCACGCAGGTGTTCACGCGTCTGGTGGGTTCCGGCCAACTCAAGGGCTATGACGATTTTTTTCCGATCGGACTATTTGGCACCGCGCCGTACAGCATTCACACGCGCTTCCCGGTCACGTCGGCCGCTGACCTGAAGGGCAAGAAGATCCGCACTGCCGGCGCAATCGAAGGCGCGGCCATCCGCGCTTTGGGAGCAGTGCCGGTCGGTTTACCGGTGACGGAGATCGCCGAAGCAGTTGGTCGCGGCACCATCGACGGCACCAGCTCGCATCCCTCGCCATTGTTCGATTTCGGCATCGACCGCGTGACCAACAACCATTTCTTCACACGCCTTGGCATCGTGCCACTGGCGATCCTGATGAACCGCAAGAAATTCGATGGCGCGCCCAAGCAATGCCAGGATGCGATCCGCAAATACAGCGGCGCGTGGACCGCTGCACGTTTCAACGAAGGCATTGGCAGCTACAACGACTCGCTGGTCAAGAAGTTGCAGGCCGACCCCAAGCGCAAGGTCGTGATGCCCTCGGCCGGCGAGATCGACGCCATGGGCAAGACCATGAAGCCGGTGGTCGATGAATGGCTCGCCAAATCGCCGCGCAACCAGGAACTCTACAAACTGGTGGAAGCCGAGCTGGTCAAGGTGCGGGCCGGCAGGTGAGCCCGGGCATCAGCGCGCTGCAACGCGTCGGCCTTGCTGCGACGCGCGCGCTTTCCGCGCTGGGCCTTGTGGCCTTGCTGCTGCTCGCTGCGATGACCTTGGCTGATGGTCTGGCGCGCTGGCTGCTGAACGCGCCGATCGAGGGGGTGCGCGACGCCGGCTCGCTGGTGATCGCGGTGGCGATCGCCAGCCTCTTGCCGGTGGGCCTGGCCGAACGCAGCCACATCACCATCCGTATCGCCGAATCGGTGTTCGGCCGCCGCTCTGCAGGGCTGCTCGATGCCGCCGCCGCCGTGCTGGTGGCAACGGTAATGTGCGTGATGTGCTGGCAGTTCTTCGTCTATTCCGGCAAGGTGGCACAGGCCCACGAAACCACCTGGATTCTCAAGTGGCCGCGCGCACCCTTCTGGTACGCGGTGTCTTGCATTCTTGCCATTGGTGCAGCGGTGCAGATGGTGGTGGCACTGGCCGACATCGAACGCCTGTTCAGCCGGGCAGACACGCGGTGACGCCGCTTGCCATAGGGGCACTCGGCCTGGCAGCACTGTGTGCCCTGATTTTTCTGCAGGTGCCGATCGCCTTTGCGATGATCGTTGTTGGCGTGGTCGGTTTCGCGCTGCAAACCGGATGGACACCGGCCCTGACGATCCTCGCCAGCGACCCCACCACCTTGCTGTCGAATGTCGATCTGGCCACCGTTCCGCTGTTCCTGGTGATGGGCACTTTCGCCAGCGCCGCCGGCTTCTCGGCCGACATCTACAACGCAGCTGCGGCCTTTCTCGGGCATCGGCGCGGTGGCCTGGGCTATGCGACCATCGGCGGTTGCGCGGTGTTTGGCGCGGTGTGCGGTTCGTCCACCGCCACGGCGGCAACTTTCACCAAGGCCGCCCTGCCGGAAATGCTCAAGCGCGGCTACGCGCCCTCGTTCGCCACCGGCACGATTGCCGCTGGCGGCACTCTCAAGTCTCTGATCCCGCCGTCGATCGTGATGATTCTCTATTGCATCGTCGCGCAAACTTTCATCTTCGATCTCTTCGTAGCCGCCCTGGTACCGGCACTGCTGGCGATCGCCTTCAACATGCTGGCCGTCGCAGTGGCGGTACACCTCAACCCCGCTCTTGCCCCCGTGGGTGCCGCGGTCACCTGGCCGGAGAGGATGCTGGCATTGAAGCGTGCCGCGCCGGTAGTGGTGCTGATGGCGACGGTATTCATCGGCCTTTACAGCGGCGTGTTCACAGTCAACGAGGCCGCGTCGGTGGCGGCCGTGCTGTCCTTGATTTTCGCCTTCGCGCGTGGCCGGCTCAACCGTGCGGTACTGTGGAGCGGCCTCAAGGACACCGCGTCTTCCACCGCGATGATCTACATGATCCTGATCGGCGCTTCGGTCTTCACCTACTTCATCACCGCCGCCCGCGTGCCCGATGCGCTGATCAAGCTGATCGGCTCCATGCAGGTGCCGCCCCTGGCGGTGATCTTCACCATGCTGGTGGCCTACCTGCTGCTGGGTGCGATCTTCGACGAGATCGCCGCCATGCTGATCACCCTGCCCTTCGCGTTGCCGGTGGTGACCAACCTGGGCTACGACCCGATCTGGTGGGGCATCATCAACGTGATCGTGATCGAACTGGGCATGATCATTCCGCCGGTGGGCATCATCGTCTTTATCCTGCACGGCCTGGCACCGGACATTCCGATGCGCACCATCTATCGCGGCGTGACGCCCTTCATCATCGCCGACCTGCTGCTGCTGGCGCTGTTGGCGGTGTTTCCGGTCATTGTGCTGTGGCTACCGGCAGCTCTCAAGTAGCCGCGCGGGCGATCTATTTTCAATCGACAAATGTCTGAAGCAGGGAAAGGAGGTTGAGATGGATTTTGTGCGCAACGGATGGTATGTGGCTTGCTGGGAGAGCGATTTGGCGGAGCGGCCGCTGGAACGCATGATCATCGGCGAACCGGTGGCGCTGTTCCGCGGCGCGCATGGCGCGATTGGCGCGCTGCGCGACCGCTGCCCGCACCGTGGCGTGCCCTTGAGCATGGGCCGGGTGGTCGATGGCAAGTTGCAATGCGCCTATCACGGCCTGCGCTTCGATTGCTCCGGGGCTTGCGTGCACAACCCGCACAGCGATGGCGGCCGGCCCGAACGCCTGGCGGCGGCGGCGTTTCCGGCGCATGCCGCGCATGGCATCATCTGGGTCTGGATGGGTGATGCGGATAAGGCCGACATCGCCGCGATCCCCGACTACGCCTGGTTCGCCCCCGACAACCCGGCTTATGCGGTGGTCCGTGGCAGCATGCTGGTCAAGGCCGACTACCGCCTGGTGATGGACAACCTGCTCGACTTGAGCCATGCCGAATATCTGCATGCGAACACGGTGGGAACCACCGGCTCGAGCGGCTCGGTGAAGTCGAGCGTGGTGGTCGACCTTGACCGTGTGACGGTGTTGCGCAAGGTGATGAACCTGATGCCCTCGCCGGTCTGGCGCAATGTCTGGACGCACTCCGAGCGCATCGACCAGGAATCCAACATGTCGTGGCGCGCGCCCTGCAATCTGCTGCTCGACCTGGCCGCGATGGTGCCGGACCAGCCGCGCCAGCAAGGCGGTCATCTGCCGAGCGCCCACCTGCTCACTCCGGAGACCCCCGACAGCACGCGCTATCACTTCGCCTTCGCGCGCGACTTCCTGATCGACGATCAGGACTATTCGGACCGGTTGATCGCTTTCGGCACCAAGGCCTTCGACGAAGAGGATCGCCCTGTGATTGAAGCCGCGCACCAGCGCATCAAGGCCGCTGGCGATGCGTTCAAATTCAACGGTTTCACCGTCGGCGACGGCGGCTCGGCGCGCGCGCGCCGCATGCTTGACGACAAGATCGCCGCCGAGCGCGGCGCAAG